>CAYMIY010000019.1:0-19954 GCA_964390735.1 uncultured Gammaproteobacteria bacterium | reverse complement strand
ACACCCTAATCTACTTTATAACACTTCTTTATGGTATACTTCAGATTCGTATAGCCTAGTCGAAAGGACCAGAACAATGAGTATCAAATCTTTTCAGAGTTATCTTGATCACTGGCGAAGATGGGAAAGGTCGCATCGCGGTGGTCAACCTGAACCTGATAGTTATGGCATCAGTCCGGTAGCTGCTAAGTTGTTGCAGGAAGGTAAGACTCCTGCAGATGTGGACTTAATCCTGACGCAGATGGAACAGGCTCAGCGGCCGGGAAAGAGTTTACCAGGCTATCCTACTGATGACCGTAAAAAAACGCGTCATACAACGCGTAAGAAGGGGCCGTCAAGCAAGAAACCAAAGAATCGTCACAATTAGGCTATCACTTATGTGAGAGCATACTTTACATATGCTCTCACAACTTTCTTATATGGTACAATGAATGAATTATATTAGTTAGTTATTATTGCGTACCTATGGCAGACATGTCACATACTGAAACAGCAAAAAAAGTTACAACGTATGATTTAAATAAACAGGACAACGGATTTCTTATTGAATTATTTAAAGATGGAAAATATACCGATGTATATCTGACATGTGCCAAGCCAGGTGCTTTTAAAGGCTATCATCTTCACCGCGTCAGAACAGCAAGATACGTATGCGTAAAAGGAACAATGAAGATTATTCTGTATGTAAACGGAGTCCGTGAAGAGCATATTTTATCTGAAGAAAATCTAACTCGCTTATACATTCCAAAGGATGTCCCTACCGGTCTCGAAAACATCGGAACAGAAGATGCATGGCTCATCAATTATCCAGATCCTCACTATGACCCTGAATTAAAAGGTGAGCAGGTAGATTTCACTCAAGCTCAGCTTGATAACGGTGAATGGAAGAAGATTATGGATGAACTGCCACCGATGGAATAACTCATCAGAATGGTTCTTCTTCGTAGTTAGGCAGTCTGTCTTTTTGTGCGCTTGAGCCTGTGACGATATTTGATACCAGGAAGATATCACGATTATAGTCATCTGTGCCAACAAGTTCTGCTTCGCCTTTCAGTATTTTTTCGTATGGCTGGCAGTGGTTACAACCTTCCTTTTGGGAACACACAAATTTTTCAAGCTTTCGTGCAACAGCAATTTTCTGTGCAACGGCGAGAACTCGATCGAAAGCCTCATAATCATCTGGCAACTCGACTTCACGTGGTTTTGGTTCACGATCCAGATACCAGTAACTTAATTTATCTACATGCCGTTTCTGTGTATTTTTTACGAGAAGTAAATAGATAGGTAACTGGAGAGAATCGCCATCCTCATCATACCGTCCCGTTTTAAAGTCAATAATATGAATTCCATCGCTTTCTGGCAGATATTCCAGCCAGTCTACTTTTCCACACAGAATAATATTCTCTTCCTCAGAGAGCCAGAAATAGGGAAGATCCTGCGGAATTTTGATTGCTTTATTTAAGAGAGGTCCGGGATTATTACTTACATTTTCAAGCATCTGTTTTCCACGCTCTTTATATGATGCTTCTGTTTCAGGATCTCTGAATCCTCCTATTTTGCCGCTTACTTTTTTCCATTCGTCCTCATATCGTTCAAGAAGAGGGACTTCAAACCGTTTGTCTGAAGGCAAGCGTGAAATGACATCAAGCACATTATGTACAGCCTGGCCAAGAGCCAATGGTGGCTCGGCTATAGATATTTTATGTTTTGTTACAGGATCTTTGTATATATTTGCAAGGTAATATGCTCGTGGACACTTAAGGTACATGCTGATTGATGAATGTGATACCCACACTGCGCTAAATTTGTCTTTCATATATAGTAATTATACATAGTAAATTATTATTGCTCTATTGTTTCATTGTCCCATTGTTCCATTGAAATTCAACAATGGAACCATGAATCCATGAAACAATTATTGTTGTTTATTTCCAATCGGGACGGTAATATTTTTTACCTTTTACATTATCTGGCAAATATTCCTGTTCAACTTTATCTCCACGTTCTTGCTCTTCGAGCCATGGATAACGTACATGTCCTGCACCATAACCTGCCTGCTTCATAACTTTATTTGCAGGATTTCGAAGATGCAATGGAATGGCACCTAATGGCAACGTTTCAATGTCATGCATGGCTTCTCCGAGTGCGACGGTTGATGCTATAGATTTTTTTGCCGTAGATAAATAAGTAACTGTCTGTGCGAGAATAAGACCCGCTTCCGGCATACCTATCATGTGCACTGCCTGCATACATGCTGTGGCTACAACAAGAGCTGTAGGCTGTGCATTGCCAATATCTTCAGATGCAAAAATCACCATACGACGCGCAATAAACATAGGATCTTCACCTGCTTTGATCATGCGCGATAAATAATGAATAGCTGCATCTGGCTGGTTTCCTCGCATGCTTTTGATAAATGCAGAAATAGTGTCATAATGAAAGTCACCTTTTTTATCGTAATATACTGCTTTCTTCTGCAAGGCTTCTTCCGCAGTTTTGATCGTTATCTTTTTAGATAGAGAAGCGGCAAGCTCTACTGCATTAATAGCAGATCGTGCATCTCCGTTAGCATATGATGCAATAAAATCTATAGCGTCTTTGTGAAAGGAATGATCAGGAAAATATTCGACTGCTTTTTTGACTACATTCTTCATATCGTCAAACGTAAGTGCCTGCAGAATATACACCTGTGATCTTGAAATAAGAGGTGCATTCACTTCGAATCCCGGGTTTTCTGTGGTTGCGCCGATGAGAATGATCGTACCATCCTCAACATAGGGAAGGAATGCATCCTGCTGTGCTTTATTAAATCGGTGAATTTCATCGATAAAAATGACCGTTTTCTTTTTAAATAGTTGGCCGCTCTGGCGGGCCGATTCAATTACCTTTCGCACTTCTGCAATACCATTAATGACAGCAGAAAACGGAATAAAATCTGCATCGACATATTTAGCAACAAGTTTTGCAATAGTTGTTTTACCACATCCGGGAGGGCCCCACAGTATCATAGATGTTATAGCACCGTTTTCGAGCATCACGCGAAGAGGCTTTCCTTTTCCGACCAGATGTTTCTGGCCTATCACGTCATCGAGAGTCTTTGGGCGGAGTATTTCTGCAAGTGGAGTATCCATACGTAATAAAATTGTAGCAGAGTGAACGATAGTTTACCAGTGATGTATAACATATCTATTACGCAGTAAATTTCCCACTCCGTCTGGCAAAGCCACACTTCGTTAGGGGCACCGCCACCTACGGTTTTGATAGTTGTGTTTATTGTCATTCCCGCGAAGGCGGGAATCTGCAATACATATATTAATTGACTAAGAAGATTATATTAGTTAAACTATAATCATGTCATTCGTAACACATATAAACTCATGCCCTAGGACCAATGGGGAGTTTAGTATGTGTGTCTGATATTAACACACGAAGCTTACACCTCCCCCCGCCTCAAAACAGGGGGATTTTTTTTGGCACACATGAACATAACTATAGAAATACTTACCAGCGATGACTTTGAAGAGGTATATAACCTGTGGAATCAGGAGGATCTTATGGTGGATGAATTTAGCAGAGAGCAGGATGAATATATTCTTATTCTTAATAAGAATAGAGATACTTGCTTATGTATCAAGGACGAAAAGGGAGTTGTTATTGGAACCTCTCTTGGAACATTTAACGGAGCATGGGGCTGGATATGTCGTGTGGCTGTAAAACATAATTATCAAAATCATGGGTATGGACGCATGTTACTTGAAGAGACGGAAAAACGTTTAAAAAAGTGTGGAGCTTCAAAAATTTTGTTGAGCGTCAATTGTACGAATACAAAAGTCATTCCTTTCTACAAGAAGCTTGGATTTAAAGAAAAAGATTCCTCGGTGTTTATGTATAAAACTATAAACGAGAGTATTACCAGTAGCTCATAAAGATTGTGTAACCTGCGCTTTCAGCGCAGGTTACGATTGATAGCAGACTATGGGTGCGGCAGTAAATATACTGCATTGCAGTATATAAAAAAGCCTATCGCTGCCATTATAAGTATCAAGAGAGTCACAAAGTTCTTGATGAACTTTGAGACTACAGCCAACAAACTCAATAACAAGCCCGCGGCCACCAAATTGATGATGAAGATAAATATGATGCGTTCAGGTGACATAGCACTCCTTTAGGCTATAAATATCTCATGCTATATTATAACCTATAATTCTGATTTAATGACCAGGTGTCGGAGTAGGGTCGTGCGCACAATCGAGACAGTACGTTGACCACTGATCTTTCATTACCGTTTTTTCTTTCATCTCAACATTCGGATCAGTAGGAGAACTTGCCTGTTTGTCAGAATCCTTGGTCACGGGAATCTGCATCTTTGTAGGCATTGATATTTGTTTGCCTTCGGTGCCTTTAATAAAATACTCAAATCGGGAAGGGCAGCTCTGTGAACCGTCAGGATTTTTATTCATAAGTGTTCCCGTATCATTACAGACCTGTGCACCCACTACATTGTCAGGTTTGATAGGCCATAGATCTGACTGCTCTTTCAGTACATTCGTCATTACTTTATTCCAGATTGGTGCTGCACCCGTGATGCCGGATGTGAGGTAAGGATTCATTTTGGTATTGTCATTATTTCCTACCCACACGGCAGTGAGAAAGTTAGGCGTATACCCGATAGTCCAGTTATCTTTCTTATCATCTGTTGTACCTGTTTTTACAGAAACTGCATGTTTTGTGACGTTAAGGAATGAGCTTGGTCCAAATGCCATAGTACGAGCATTATTATCAAGCAGAATATGAGAGATAAGGTAGGTTGTCGCAGGTGACAGAATACGTTTCCCATCGATTGCCAAAAAATTTGGACTCTTAAGAGGTGCACGAATATCTTTCACATAATTAGGATCCTTGAACTCATACAGTACATTATTATTTTTGTCAGTTACTTTCAGGATGCTGTTAAGTGTTTTTGGTTTACCTTGATTTGCGAATGCAGAAAATGCCTGAGCCATTTCTGTCATGCGCACTTCAGCACCGCCGAGTGTTACAGATAATCCATATCTATCGGCATCTGTGATTGATGATAGTGTAAATGCAGAAGCAGAAGCTACAAATTCGCGGACACCGTTAATACCGAGCATTTTGACTGCAGGGATATTTAATGAGTTACCCAGCGCAAAACGTAACTGAACTGGTCCGTGGAACGTGCCATCATAATTAACCGGGCAGTATTGTTTAGGTTGTCCTGCAGGTGAGAAACATGTGGGAACATCAAGGAATACGGTGGCCGGATTCACGAGCCCGCGATCAATGCCGATCGCATAATTAATAGGCTTAATCGAACTTCCTGGCTGACGTAATGCGGTAACTACATTGAATGCTCCTGATGGTGATGCAAAATAATCCACTGAACCTACCATTGAAAGAATTTCGCCGGTTGGCGGTCTGGTAACCAGAATAGCTCCATTTGATACATCTAGATTCTTTACTTTTTCAAGTTCTTCTTTGAGAGTCTTTTCTGCCTGTTCCTGTACGTCGAGATCAAGCGTTGTGGTGATATGAAGGCCACCTTCTTCGATAAGGCGTGTGCCATATATTTTTTCGAGCTGACTTTTTACGTAAAAGACAAAGTGAGGTGCTTTAATGGTGATTTTAGGTGGCTGGATCGATACTTTTGCACGAACTGCTTTATCATGTTCTGCTTTCGTAATATATCCATATTCGTACATACGATCAAGTACATCATTTCTTCTATTAACTGCAAGATCAGGATTCGTAAATGGTGAGTAGAGTGATGGTGCCTGAGGTAATCCTGCCAGAAGTGCAGCCTCAGGTAATGTTAAGTCTTTTGCATGTTTGTTATAATAAGTTTTTGCTGCTTCTTCAATACCGTACGTAGATCCTCCATAAGGAACCTGATTTAAGTACAGTTCAAGTATCTGATCCTTTGTAAACATTTTTTCAGTCCACATAGCCAGAATTATTTCCTTTACTTTGCGTTGTATTGTTCGTTCCGGACTGAGAAGTGCACTTTTCACAAGCTGTTGCGTGAGTGTAGAACCACCCTGGAGATTTTTTTTCAAAATACCGTCGCGGACTGCGCGGAGCATACCCGAAACGATAGAAACGCCGCCGTGTTTATAAAAATCCTTGTCTTCGATAGAAATAGTTGCCTGAGATACATATTTGGGTACTTCCTTAAGCTTGACAGGGGTACGATTCTGATCATGGTATACTTCATATAATAATTTGCCATTGCGATCGTATATATGGCTCGATAACGGTACTGATTTATAGTCTTTAAGTGCTGCAGGAGAGGGGAGATCTTTAAAAATAAAAATATACGAAAGTACACCCGCAGCAACTATTGCCAGTACGATAAGACCTGCCAGGGTAAGTGACACCTTTTTGGAAGGTATGAGCTTCTTCAGTTTTGACCGCATATGTTTCAATTGTAGCATAGATTAAATCATTTAAGTCGCGGGAACAGTGGCTCCATCTTGGCTATTTTACCTGATAGAGAACCCGTTATTTTTTCGGCTGTATGAGGCATAAAAGGCGCCAATACGTTACCTATCATATAGATCTGCTGAAGAGACTTAGTCAAGAATTCTTCTCGATCTTCTGACGATTTACTCCATGGCTCGAATTCATTGATATTCTTATTGAGTGTCTTAATATGTTTCCAGATTTCTTCGATAGCCAATGCGAATTGATATGACTCTATTGATTCAGTTAATGTCGGTGTGACAAGTGTGATCTCCTGAGGTGTAAATACAATTTCATCTTTAGCTGCTAATGTCGTAATTCTCATAACCAGATTGCCAAGTTCGTTTGCGAGATCAGAAGTATAAATTTCCTTCATACGGGTATGTGAAAAATCACCATCATCAAGAGAAGGGATTTCTTTGAGCAGATAATAGCGAACCGCGTCTGCGCCATAGGTATTCACCAGATCGAACGGATCGATCACATTACCGAGACTTTTACTTATCTTCTGTCCTTCTGATGTAATAAATCCATGTACAAACAGTTTAGTAAACAGGGGAACTTTTGCACTCATGAGCATCGCTGGCCAGTACAGTGCATGAAACTTTATGATATCTTTTCCGATAATGTGAAATCTATTGTTATTTTCGAGCCAGTAGGTATGGAAGAGTTCGCCGTCCGTTCCGTAGTCAAGTGCGGTAATATAATTAGTCAGGGCGTCATACCAGACATAAATCATCTGTGTTTCATCACCAGGAACGCCGATACCCCATCCCTTTGTACGGGAAACAGGACGTGATACTGAGAAGTCTTCGAGACCCTCCTCTATCATATTCAGTAATTCCTTCTTTCTGAAGCGGGGGAATACGTTTATCTCATCTGATTCAATTTTTCCCTTCAGAATAGGTGCATATTTTGAAAGCGCAAAGAAGTAGTTAGTCTCTATAACCTCGTCCAATGGCCTATTATGCAAAGGGCAGATGTTGTCTGGAAATTCACCATCTTTGTAAAATGTTTCACATCCTACACAATACAGTCCTTTATATTCCTTACTATATATATCGTCAGGATGGAGTTTCCTGCATGCTTCCCAGAATGCCTGCGCACCTTGCTTGTGTTTAGGTGATGTTGTCCTTATAAACTGATCGAATGAAAGATTTAAACTTTCTTTAAGCTTAAAAAATTCCTGAGAGAACATATCGACAAGTTCCTGAGGAGAAATCTTCTTTTTCTCAGCTGATTCAACATTCTTGATAGCGTTTTCGTCAGTACCAGATAAAAAGTAGACGTCATTTTCAATGATTCTGTACCATCTGGCAAGCGCATCGGCCTGTACGGCTTCCAGTGCATATCCGATATGTGGAGCTCCGTTCACATAAGGAATAGAAGTTGTGATGAATATACGGTCTTTCATTCTTTTTTTAGCAATATACCAACCCCTATTATAAAAGATAAGAGAAGGATTGTGTTGAGAAAGTTAAAACCGGTTAAATAGCTTACCATAAGCAGAATTCCTACTGCCACGGCAGTAAGCAAGGAATGAATCCGAGATAGAAATAAACATGAGACTGAAAAACAGAAACTCGCCGTAAGAATGATCATGACAGCAATGATCATGATATTCACCGGAGGAACAAACAGTATGATGCCGCAAAGGCAGGCAAGGAGGAGTGTACTCGTACTTATCTGTATCAGAATACGTTTCTTTAAAGCCATAAGAAAACTATACTATATTCATTAATATCTATTACGCGGTAGATTCTGCCCCGGGTTTTCCTTCCCAAAAAAATGACTTCGTCTATTTGTTTTGGGAGCCCTCCCACCCGCGCCACCTACCGCTTTCAATTTAGTTTCTATCATTAACTATATAAAAACTCTTGAAAGTGGCTCTCTTATCCGTTATAATCTCATTCTATGAAACAATCACTACCAGACGATAAACAAAAACTGATCGAACAGTTCGCACAGAAAGATGGCGATACTGGTTCACCTGAAGTACAGGTAGCTCTTTTAACACAGAAAATAAATAAACTTACCGAGCATCTTGAAGAAAATAAGAAGGACAATCATTCACGTCGCGGTCTTCTCAAAGTCATTGCTAAGAGACGCCGTATCCTCAATTATCTTCATAAGCTTGATGAAAAGCGCTATGCAGAGCTTATTGAAAAACTCGGCATGAAACGCTAATATAAACTAATGTCATGCTGGCTTGCCCAGCATCCAGATTCTGGATATGCTGTAAGTTACCAGAATGACAATACTTTAGTCTCATAACCAATTATTAATTTGGGTAACATGGTTTCTATCTATTTCCATAGCCTACACATATGTGAAGACTACCGAAATGCATAGAAACCAAACCCATACTATCTATATATATGAAAGTCGTAGAAGAATCTATCGACATCAACGGGCAGAAATTAACACTTCAGACAGGTAAGCTCGCCCGTGCCGCAACAACCTCAATCTTCGCCCGTCTGGGAGACACATGTGTCCTTGTAACTGTAACCGTCGGTAAAGAACGCACAGACATAGATTATTTCCCACTACAGGTAGAATATGTCGAAAAACTGTATGCAGGTGGTCGTATCAAAGGATCACGCTGGGTAAAACGTGAAGGCAAACCAAGTGACGAAGCAATTCTCACAGGTCGCCTTATCGATCGTTCTATTCGTCCATTATTCCCAAAAAGCTACAGAAAAGAAGTACAGGTCATTATCACCTTGCTTTCTGTCGATGGCCAGAATGATCCAGAGATCGTTTCTGCAATTGCCGTATCAGCAGCTTTACATATATCTCCTGTCCCGTGGGATGGACCAATCAGTACCATGCGTATCGGATACATTAAAACAGAAAGTGAAGAGAAGGGAAATTTGTGTGTAAATCCTGGTCAGGAAGATTCAAAATTCTCACAGCTTGATCTTGTTGTATCAACACTTCGTGGTAAAGTACTCATGATCGAAACAGCAGCAGAAATTCTTGACGAAGCAGTTATTGAAGAAGGTATCAAGCTCGCAAATGCAGAAAATGCAAAGATCATTGCGTTCATCGAAGGTATGCGCGAGAAGATTGGTATGCCTAAGGATGTAGCTCCAGAGACCATGTTCGACGACAAACTCATCAATGTCTTAAAGACAGAGTTTAAAGCTGAACTGGACCAGATCATCAAAAATAAAGCAGCAAAAGAATTCGATAATCCTGCAGAACTTAAAACACTCATTGAACAGGTAGCCGAAAAGACAGAAAAAGAATTTGCACCTAATATCATTGCCCAGGCAATTGATTATCTGGTAAAGAAAATGATTCGTGAAAATATGCTCAAGACACGCACACGCATTGACGGTCGTGCCCTTGATCAGGTTCGTGAGATCGGCGTAGAAGTATCAATTCTTCCACGCACTCACGGTACTGCACTCTTTTCACGCGGTGATACACAGGTTCTTTCTATCGTAACACTCGGCGCTCCAAGTATGGAACAGCTCGTAGAAGGCCCTGAAGGTATCGTTTCAGAAAGATATATACATCATTATTTCATGCCTCCATATTCAGTCGGAGAAACAGGAAGAGTTGGATTTCCTTCACGCCGCGAGATCGGACATGGTGCACTTGCTGAAAAAGCAATTGTCCCTGTTCTTCCTTCAGCAAAGGACTTTCCATATACCATCCGTGTCGTATCTGAAGTAATGTCTTCAAACGGTTCAACATCAATGGCATCGACCGCAGGTTCATCACTTGCACTCATGGATGCAGGTGTACCGATCAAGGCACCTGTTGCAGGTATCGCCATCGGCATAGTCAGTGAATCAGATGATAACTATATGTTACTTACCGACATTCTTGGTATTGAAGACTTCTCTGGAGAAATGGACTTCAAAGTAACAGGTACGTCAGAAGGGATCACTGCAATTCAGCTTGATGTAAAGAATAAAGGCTTAACTGACAAAATGATTCATGAAGTATTCATCGAAGCAAAGAAAGCACGCTTGTTCATACTCGATAAAATGAATGCAGTCATCTCAGGTGCACGTAAGGAACTTTCTCAGTTCGCACCGAAGGTTGTTGTTATCACACCTCCTGCAGACAAGATCGGTGAAATCATCGGACCCGGCGGAAAGAATATTCGTAGTCTTATCGCTCGAACCGAAACTGAAATTGAAGTAGGCGATGATGGGCGTGTAACGATCACTGGTATCGATAAGGACAAAGTCGAAATGGCTGTAAATCTTATCGAGAACATGACTCGTGAAGTCAAGGTTGGCGAAGTATTTGAAGGTGAAGTAAAACGAATACTTCCGTTTGGAGCATTTGTAGAAGTGCTTCCGGGTAAAGAAGGCCTTGTACACGTCTCAAAAATGTCAAAGGAATTCGTTAAGGATCCACACGATATTGTCTCTATCGGACAGCGCGTGAAGGTCGAAGTTCACCAGATCGATCAGCAGGGTAGAATCAACCTGATGATGCTTGAGAATGAAGAGAAATAATTGATTTGCGAAGCATAGGTAGTGTGTAGTATTATGTATGTAATATTATGCACTACCTTGTTCCGTTTACGATAGCTGGTATAAACCCACCTCTTTCCTATGCGTTTGCCATAGGGATTGTCATATTCCTCTGTTCGATGTTATTACTTTTTATCCTCTTTGGATTCTCAATTGCTGAAATGGCAAAACATGGCACCACACTAGGTGTTGTCCTCGCGTTTTCAATGATCGTACCTTATACAATCCGTCAAGCACATATGGAGCAATATGAGCAGGTCAGTGCGTCTCAGAAAATTGTAATAAGTAATCTAGATTTTAAGAAAGTAGATGAACTGTTTTATACGCTGTCGTTCAAGACAGATCAGCCTGCATATGCATATCTCCAGTATGAAGAAAATGGTACATCAATCGTATCGCCGATCTTACCTGATCACCCGGTAGCTAAATTTAATGAGCACACATTCCATATTAGAAAAACAGGGAGTGGCGGAACCGTATATATAGTCATAAACGGTATGAGATATGTCGTAGACGATAAACCGCTGGTATTACAATAATCAAAACAGTAGAATTAAAGGGGTATGGCAAGAAAAAAATCATTATTTAAAGTACCTTTCTTAAAGGTAAAAATCAATAATAGAACAATCATAAACCTTCTTGGGTTTATGTTTATTGGTCTGGGAATCATGATGCTTCTTTCCTTCTTCCATCTGTTTTCCCCCGATGTACTTCAGGGGAAAGTTTTGAGTGACATCAATATCTTCCTTCTTGAAAAGTTTGGTGGTCTTTCGGTGTTTACGCCATTTGTAGTGCTCTTATTCGCCGGTCACTTTTTTAACACGAAAAAACTAAAACTGGTCAAACTCAATGTATCGCTCGGCATGCTTCTTATGTTTATAGCGATGCTCGGCATATTCCATACAGGTACGTGGGGCATGAAAATAAGTGATAATCTTGTTTCTGACTTTTCAGGTTTTGGTGCAGGCGTAGTTCTTTTTATCGCGCTTATAGCAGGCATCGTACTGTTCTTTGACACATCGATTGATGTATTTATTCTTATTGCTCTTACTATATCCAAAGGATTTGTTCATTTCTTCAGGAACCACGTATTCAGAGGTGCAGGTGAACTCAGCACGCGAAAAATATTTCCTGAAAAGAAAAAGCAGGCACAGGAACAGGAGTTTATTGAAGATCGTAAAACGGAAGAAAAAAAAGCTGAGCGCATTATTTCATCTCCTAAACCAATGCCAGCAGTTGCTCCAGCAAATCTGGCTCCAGCACATGCACAGCAGGCTAATAAGGATCTGCTGAATATTAAAACAACAAGATCAACTAATAACACGACATGGATCTACCCACCACTCAGTCTGCTGGCTGAAATACCACAGAAGGAAGCAGAGCGGGGAGATGTAAACAGAAACGCAGATACTATCGAAAAGACTCTCGAAAGTTTTGGCATTCGTGCACGTGTAGCGGAGGTAAATAAAGGCCCGACGGTTACTCAGTATGCGCTTTCAATTACCATGGGTACGAAGTTATCTAAAATTACTTCATTAGGTAATGATTTAGCTCTTGCTCTTGCTGCATCTACGGGTATGGTACGTATCGAAGCTCCTATCCCGGGTAGATCACTCGTAGGTATTGAAATTCCAAACTTAAAATCAGAAATAGTTACATTAAAAAGAATTCTGTCGTCACCTATATTCTCTAAGAATCCAGATCCTTTGCTCGTGCCACTCGGGCTTGATGTTTCGGGTGAGGTACAGGCCGCATCAATCACTAAAATGCCTCACGTACTGATCGCAGGTACCACTGGCTCAGGTAAATCGGTCATTTTGAATGCATGGATCTGCACATTCCTGTTCAGAACAAAACCGGAAGAACTTCGTTTGATCCTGGTCGATCCAAAGCGAGTAGAGCTCGCGTTATATAATGGCATTCCTCATTTACTAACTGAAGTAATCGTCGAACCGGGTAATATTCTTAAGGCATTACAGTGGACTGTTGCCGAAATGGAACGCCGATATAAGGTATTTGCTGCAGCAGGCGTTCGTAATCTGGAAGGATATAATAATCTGCCTGGCATTCAGAAAGAGCCATATATTTTATTCGTCATCGATGAACTTGCTGATCTTATGATGTTCGCTCCGGGCGATGCAGAAGATCTCATTACACGCATCGCACAAATGGCACGCGCCACCGGTATTCATCTCATCCTGGCCACTCAGAGACCATCGGTAGATGTTATCACAGGTCTTATGAAAGCGAATATCCCGACACGACTCGCATTTAACGTATCATCACTTATCGACTCACGCGTTATCATCGACACTCCAGGAGCAGAAAAACTTCTTGGAAAAGGAGATATGTTATTTATGCCTCCAGATCAAGCTAAACCTCGTCGTATGCAAGGTGCTTTTGTAACAGAAAAAGAAGCTGCAGAAGTTGTCAGATTCCTGAAATCACAATGTCCTGAAGTGCATTACACAGAAGAAATTACGACAGCCGATGTTCAGATTGGGCCCACAAAAGGTTTTGGTGGAACTGCGGCTGGCGATGATCATGATGATCTCTTTAATCAGGCGCTCGACGTAGTTATGCAGTCCGATAAAGCATCTGCGTCTCTCCTGCAGCGAAAACTTAAGGTCGGTTATGCGCGTGCTGCACGTATTCTGGATGAACTTCAGGAAGCAGGATATGTAGGACCAGCAGAAGGATCTAAGCCTCGCGACGTTATAAAACGAGCGGTAGCGAGTGAGAACATAGAAGGCTGATGGCTTGCATTTATACGCTTTCCTTGAGACAATTACTTCATGAAGATATCAGGTCAACCTCTTGCACAGGAGCTCTATTCGCAACAGATGGAACGATTGAGTGCGCTTAAGGAAAAGGGCATAGTCCCTCGCCTCGCTATCGTTCAGTCAAATCAATCTGATGCTGTAAGCTCTTATATCCAGCAGAAAATAAAAACAGGTGAAACAATTGGTGTAGATGTTGAAGTTGTGGATTTTGATACGACTACACTCTCAGACCCTCAACTCGTGCGTGATGCAATACAGAAACTCAATGCTCGCGTTGATGTTCATGGTATCATTCTTCAAAAACCAAGCCACAAATATGTAAATGAAGAAATAGAAGGATTTATTGATCCTCTCAAGGATATTGATGGATTCAGATCCGATTCAAAACATGTAGCTCCCATTTATCGCTCCGTTGTGCGCGTACTTCAATCAATTATTACCGATAAATTTCATGGTACATCATTTAATAGCGAGGAATTATTTTCTCATCTGAAGAACTACTCATTTGTCGTTGTGGGTAAAGGAAAAACAGGTGGAGGCCCTGTTATAACAGGACTCCAAAAAGATGGTATTCCTGCCGAGAAAATAAAGGTAATAGACTCTAAAACGCCGCTATATGAAAAAGAGCAGTGGCTACGTGAAGCTGACGTTGTTGTATCCGCCGTAGGACGTTCACAGTCTGAAGGCGCACATTTGTTCTCATCTAAAACAATTCTGATTGATATTGGTATTCATTTTGATGAGGATAAAAACATACGAGGGGATTATGATGAAGAATCAATTCGTGAGATTGTTGCGTACTATACCACTACTCCTGGTGGCATCGGAAGCTTGATTGTGGCGTATCTGATGGATAACGTGATACGTGCTGCGGAAATAATAACGGGTTAATACAATCTCCTTTTACGCGGTAGATTCTGCCCCGGGTTTTCCTTCCCAAAAAAACTAGCCGTTTGTTTTGGCCTGCCTGCCGGCAGGCAGGGACCCCTTCCTGCCGCGCCACCTACCGCTTTCATAAAGGAATAATTATTATGAATGTAGGAAGTTACTGCAAATACTTCTTTATATTCGCGTTGTGATCTTCGAGTGTGACGGCAAAGTGTGTGACGCCTTTGGTATCCGCCAGATAATACCAGTATTGGGTGTTAGGATTTGCATTTACAACCGCATTGATTGATGACATACTTGGATTACAAATAGGACCTGGCGGCAATCCTTTATTTTCATATGTATTGTATGGTGATTTTATTTTGAGATCATCAAGGGTCAATCCTTTTTTCCACCATGTCTTTTCACTTGCCTGATACCCTAATGCGTACTGGACTGTAGCATCAAGCTGAAGAAGCCAATCTTCATTAAGTCTCTTCAAAAAAACACTTGCAACCTGCCGACGATCATTCTCTGTGCGGGCTTCTCTCTCTACCATTGACGCAAGAGTAATCACCTGTGCTTTCGTAAGACCGAGCTTGGTTGCTTTGGCTATAATTTCCGGTGTAAATTTACTGTTCATCGTGTCAGTAAGTATTTTGACAATAGTTTCAACATTTGATCCTGCGGGCACGAGATAGGTGTCCGGGAATAAATATCCTTCGGGAGCTGCATTAATAAACTCAATTTCCTTGATAGGGAATTTAGTAGCTACGATATCTGCTATTTCTTCTTTGCGCAGGCCTTCAATTATAGTAACCCACTTATCTGTCGTTCCATGGGTTAATGCCTTTGCAATTTCCTCGGCGTTCATTGATTCTGACAGTCTAAATTCGCCATACTGTATTGATTTTTCGATGCCCAGGCGTTTTACTATTGCATAGAAAATAAGTTTGCTTCGGATAAGGTCATTGCTTTCGAGATGTTTGGATATGGTTTCCAGATTTTCTCCCTGCTCTACTACAAAGATTTTGGGAGCACTATTGTTTTTATTTACGGGCAGCATACCTTCCTGGTAATATAAATAACCTGCTGTTGCAAACACACCGATGATTATAAGAACTATGAGTGATTTAGGTAATTTCATATATTGGAAAATTCTGTAATGTTTCTTCTGCTTCTTCTATTAAATATTTATTTGTGGAATGAAACTGCAGAAGTTGTTCGTGTTTATGGACAGTATCTCCTATTTTTTTTTGTAAATAAAGTCCTGCGTATTTATCGCGCGGTGCGCCTAACAGTTTAGCGATGGTATTTAAATTATAGTTGTTTATGCTTGTAATATGTCCGCTATGTGAAGCATTTATTTCTTTCCTGTTTGCCTTTGATTTAAAGTTGGTCAGCGTAATATTGCTATTCCCGTTTTGAGCCTCAATAATTTCTTTAAATTTAGTAAGAGCTTTTCCAGAGGTTAATATATGTTTTGCTTCTTCCAGTCCATTCTTATTTATTCTTGCCGTTTTGAAGCAGATATCGAGGAGCTTTCCTGCAAGTTTAAGAGCCTTATGCTCGAGATCCATAGCACGATCTTTCGACTGTTCGAGCACTTCGAGCACATCATATGCCTCGAGATATGGGCCTACACCACGGCCAAAAGGTTGGAACGTTTCTTCTATATTCGTAATCGTATTAATGCCAAATCGTTCGCCAAGGTCGCGGAATTTGCGTGCTACCTTTTCAGCGTCAGTAAAATGTCTGATCTTCATTGTTTTTCCGACAGGAATATCAAGTACAAGATGATTAGTTCCAGCTGCTACTTTTTTTGCCATTATCGAGATAATTATTTTGTCGAAGGATTCAAATGCGAGAGGCTCTTCAATGCGTATGATTATATCGTCAGCAGGTGCTATGCCTAAATGGCCGCCCCATACGATGCATCCACCGACCTTATTTACAATTTTTTCAATCTGCCGTTTAGTAAATGTAACATCAGCTAAAAGCTCCATTACGTCTGCGGTACCGTCAGGCGCTGTGATTGCACGTGATGATGTCTTTGGAATCTTGAATCCTGCAGCAGCAATAATGGGTACGATCAACATGGTTGTGCGTGTTCCCGCAACACCGCCTGTTGAATGTTTGTCAGCAACAATACCTTCAAACTCAAGTTTCGTTCCTGTTTCAACCATCGCTTTCGTCAGATGATAGAGTTCATCTGGACTGAAGCCTTCCTTAAATGATGATGCGACAAAGTACGCAGTGAGCACATCACCGAGCTTGTGCTTTGCTATTTCATCCATGAGATTGAAAATTTCACCATACGTAAGCTGTTTACCAAGAAGTTTCTTTTGGATTGACTGTACTGCTTTAAGGTGTGCTGTATTTTCAGTATTACTCATTGTAATTGCGAATATAATTCAAATATTTTCTGTTTGTATTTATTCACTTTTAATGTCATCGTTTGAAGGAGATGAATTTCTTTTATATCGATAATCCATGCTAATAATAAATATAACAGAAAATAACAGATACCGCTAGTCAGGAGCAGCAGGAAGATGTTTATGGTGCGTGTTGTGTCGAAGACAAGTCCATCTAACAGTTTCTGTAGGAAGTAAACGGGCACAGATGCACCGATTGTCGCGATGCAGATTTTTGAGGTTTCAATAAAAATCATTTTCAGATCGTATCCGCCTAATCGTTTATATAAAAAGATAAGAAGAACAATCACGTTCACGATGATAGATGCCGAGAACGATAATGCGAGCGCCCAGACCGGGAATTGGAACACAAGCGTAAACAGTAAGCTCAAAACAGTGTTTATGATTATAGAAACGACACTGATATAAAAGGGCGTTTTACTATCAAACAATGCATAAAAACAACGCGTAATAAAATAATAGATCGAATGGAATGGAAGTGACAACGAAAAATATGAAAGTGTAACCGCCGTAAGTACGGTTGATTCCCAGTCAAACTGCTGGCCGCCGAATACAAAACGCACAATGGGTGTGCGTGCAAAGACAAAATAACTCATAATAGGAATCGTAAGGAATATGAGATCCAATATCGAATCGACAACCAGTTTTTTAAATTCAGGTATTCGTTTTTCCTGATAAAGTTCGGTCAGATAGGGCAGTGATGCCTGTCCGAATGCGATACCAATGACTGACACGGGTAATAGCTGTAGACGTTGTGCGAGATAAAAAATGGTAAACGAGCCTGGTCCGAGGAGCGTTGCAAGTGTCATATCTATTGTAGCATCAATTTGTGCTGCCACCACGGTCAGAATGCGTGGGATTGCCATACGGAAGAAATCACCGATTGCTTTTGTTCGTTTAATGATGAATCTGTACTGGAATTCGGAATTCTTCAAAATAGGAAGCTGGATAAGGAAGAACATAAAAGCGCCAACGATTACGCCGGTAACAGGTGCAAGTAAGGAAATAGAGTGACTGAGCGTTAAGGTAAAAAGGATGATCGATACGTTATAGACAATGGGAGCGAGTGATGGAAGGAAAAAACTTTTTCGAGACTGGCTTATCCCGGTAAGGAAATTACCCATTACCAGAAACGGAAGCTGACCAATAAGAAGGAGCTGTGTAAATGTCGTTATCGTTCGTATTTTAGATGGACTGAAACCAGGTGTTATTACTCCCATGACAAACGGAAGTATCAAAGAAAGCAGAATAACTGATCCAATCAGAATAAAAAATATAAGATTCACTACAGAGGAAATGTTATCCTGTGTTTCCTTTGAGTTTTTATATTTGATAAAGAAGGGGATAAATGTAGAAGTAAGCGCACCGGTTATGAGAATTTCAAAAACCAGATCAGGGATACGAAAGGCTCCAAAAAAGAGATCAAGTTGTGGTGTGGTAAATATACCCGTCAGAACGCGATATTGTATAAAACCGAAAAAGCGTGCAATGATTATCATGCCCGAAAGGAGCATGGTCGATGCAAAAATAGAGTTTTGACGCGAAAATATGATGTTTTTTGTGCGGTCGAGGAACTTGTCCATAGTGATATCTTACTAATATCTTACTGTGAATTAATTATAATTGATATATCATGAATTAAGTAAGTATGAAATATATTTTTGGGATTTTAACTATTATCGCTGGATCTCTTATATTTATTATTGTAGCAATCTGGATTATCAAAACCAGAGTAGGAGATCTGGGGCCGGTTCTGCTCTCTCCTCGCACTCAACAGGTGTCTCCCTCATCAGCACAAACACCCGGTCAGAGGAACGGTGATGAGATGCCATTTCCGTTGAATGTTCCCAAGGGATATCATATTGGGCTTTTTGCACGCGACTTAGGTGCGGTCCGTGATCTCCAGATTTCTCCTGAAGGTATTCTTGTTTCATCTGTTCTTGATAAAGGTCAGGTGCTTGCATTTACAGATACGAATAATGATGGTATTGCTGATAATAATAGAGTACTTATCAGCAATCTGAAACGACCACATGGACTAGTGTTCTATAAGAATTATCTCGTGGTTGCCACTGAAACTGCTATTACGCGCTATAAATGGAATAGCACTAAATTACAGGCGACGTTTGATAAAAAAATTATAGACCTGCCCGCGGGAGGCCGTCACTTCTCTCGATCTCTCGTCTTCAACTCGAAAGGGGTACTGTTTATAACAATCGGATCAACCTGCGATACATGCAACGAAAAAAATCCATGGCATGCATCAGTTATCACGTCAGATATCGATGGTAAAAATCCATTGTTATACGCCAATGGCCTACGCAATAGTCCCTTCCTGACTATAAAACCAGGCACTGATGAAGTCTGGGCGACAGAAATGGGACGTGATTTTCTGGGCGATGATGACCCTCCTGATGAAATCAACATTATTAATGGAGGTAACTATGGCTGGCCTAACTGCTACGGCGATCGCAAACGTGATAGATATTTTGCTAAAGATCTTCCTGACAGCAAATGCGTGAATACGAAGCCTCCGGTGTACGGAATACCCGCACACTCCGCACCGCTAGGACTTACCTTTGTACCATCACAATGGGATGATATGAATGGAAACCTTCTCGTCGGATATCACGGCTCATGGAACCGGTCAGTTCCCGATGGCTACAAAGTGGCATATCTCAACGTAACAAAAGATGGAGTCACCACAGGCGGCGATTTCATAACGGGCTTTCTGTCAGGATCCGCTGCATATGGCAGACCAGTGGATGTTGAGTTTGATAAACAGGGCGACCTCTTCGTGTCGGATGATAAGGCAGGGAATATCTACATTGTGACGAAACAGTAACTACATTATTGCTCCATTGCTCCATTGCTCCATTGCTCCATTGCT
>CAYMIY010000018.1:0-21141 GCA_964390735.1 uncultured Gammaproteobacteria bacterium | reverse complement strand
TTGTTGTGTCTGACATTGGGGGACTACCGGAGATGGTCGAGAATGGATATAACGGATATACCGTCCCCCCGGGTGATGAACAAAAATTAGCAGAAAAAATTATGGATGTTCTTATCAATAAAAAAAATGTCGATTACGCAAACAACGCATTTCATTACGCGCATAAATTCGATATCGGATTCCACATTGCGGGGATAGAGGAGATGTATAACGATGTCATTAATATATATGGGCATTGCACGCAATGACCCTGCGCAATAACATTTAAATATGAAAAACAAACAAATAATTATTTTATGTACGCTTGATGGCTACGCAAACTCACTTAAAGCAAACGCTATCAAGAAATTTTTAGAGGATAGGAAGTATAATGTAAAGTTGATAAATACTTATTCTTTATGGTTAATATTGATTAAGAATAATATAACTACAACTAATTTAATATTAGTCTCAGTCAACACAATTTGCACTTTTGTGAATAAAGTGCTTACTAAAATTCCTCGACTACAAAAATTGATTTTTTACTATATATACAAAGTTCAACTCCATGTTCGAGGGAAATTTGTGTTTAATGTACTATCTAAGATAACAGCAAACTTAGTAATATGTGAATCACCTCTTGATGTATTATCGTTACTTAGGCTGAAGCAAAAAAATAAACTTACAAAAACATTTTATGACTGCACAACCCCTATACCTGACGAATTATACTACGGAAACCTTATTACCCAAAATCAATTTAAAAAATTACTTAAGTTTGAAAATATAATATATAAAAATGTTGATTATTTATCATTTCATTGGGAAAGCTATGCGGATTATGTCTTAAAAAAGTATTATAAAGGAGACAACGTAATCAAGTTTAATGCGGGAGTATATAAGCATAAATCATCAGTGAAATATAATAACCCACTGAAAATCGTATATATCGGTTATTTGGGAGGATATTGGAGTAATTTGCCTTTGCTCTCGAGATTATCAAAATTATACCCTATTGATGTTTATGGTGCTCCAAAACCAGACAAAAAATATGGGTTAAACTATAGGGGTTACTCATCAACAGAGGTGCTTTTAAAATATCAAATTGGCTTAATTACAATAAGTAAAGATCCATTAAGATCAGCGGGCTTTTCTGCAAAGCATCCTGAATATTTATCATGGGGACTACCTGTATTTGTACCTGATTGGAGAAAGAGCGCAATTAAACTTAAAGGAACAATAGCTTATAATGAGTCAAATTTTCTTGATCTGATTAATAAATATAGTAACAAATTGGAGTGGGAAAAATTACACACTGAAGCGTTAAAGCAAGCAAATGAACTAAATTGGAATATAGTATTGCAACCTTTGTTAAAGATTTTAGATTAAACATGTCTCTAGTTAAAGTATTAATTTATCCTAAGGCTACAAATCCATATCAAGATTTACTATACAAAAATGTGAATTCAAGAGAAGTAATATTGACATACCTTCCCTCATTTGTACACTTAAAAAGGGGTCTTGGATACATATATTTCATAATACTTCTTGTCAAGTTCAGATTTAAAGGTTACAAGGTATTCCATCTGCATTGGTTATATGAATTTCAAATTTATCATAGCTCGAACGTTTTCATAAAATTAGTTTTTACATTTTATGTACTATTTTGCTTTGTATTAATACGCATGCTTGGGTATAAACTCATATGGACCGTGCACGATTTAATCACTCACGATAAACAATTCGTAGATGATATATTAGTTAGTAGAATATTGGCATTATTAAGCAATTATAAGATTATCCATAGTAAGTTTTCGAGAATATTAATGGCACAATATAGAGTTACTTTAAAGAATACCATATATATTCCATTAGGAGGATATGTAGGATATTACTCCAATAAAATAAGTAAATATTCAGCTAGAAAAATACTTGGAATACCAGAAGATGTTTTTGTATATGCTTTTATAGGACGTATAGAAAAGTACAAAGGTATATTAGAGCTACTTGATGCTTTTGAAAAATCACATCTACCCAATAGCATTTTATTAATAGCTGGAGAATGTACGGATTCTTTGGTTATAAATAAGTTAAATGAATATAGTGAAGATAATAGAATTAAGATAGTATTAGGATTTATTGAAAACCATGAACTTCAAATTTATTTTAACGCTTCGGATGTTATTGTTATGCCATTCAGATTTATAACAAATACAAGCACTGTATTACTGGCAGGTAGTTTTAGCAAAGCAATTATTGCACCCAAAATAGGTAGTATTAATGATTTACCAGAAGACATAGGTTATTTCTATGACCAAAATAACGAAAGGAGTTTTATTGATAGCCTAAAGTTTACATACTTTAATAAAGTAGATGTATATAATAGAGGACTAAGGAGCATGAAATATATTAATACTATCATATGGAAAGATATTTCAAAACGGACTTTAGACATTTATAAAACATTAGGTTAAGGTTCATTTTAACTTAATCTTAATAATTAGCGCATAAATAAAGACTACTAATATTTCAGAAATCAACCATGCTACGCCTAAGCCTACTAAACCTTTTTGAACAAGTAGATAACTTAATAACAATGTTATTGATGTGTTTACAACGCTCATAAAAATAACAATATCTGCTCTTTTTTTTATGTTTAATATAGTGTTAAAGATATGATTAAAGGGGGTGATTAGACTTGATAGAGTCATAAGTTTTAAAAATGACAGTCCCTCTTGAGAATATTCTTTCCCAAATGCAAGTAGAATATACTGGCCAAAAAGAAGCACACTAATGACTGCTGGTATAAGTATAACTGATATCAGTTTTAAAGACTTCCAAAAATAATCTTTATAGTTTATAGCCTTATTAGATCCTTCTGCTAAAAGTGACTGTGAGGTGGATGTTGAAATAATAACTAATATACTTACTATCATCATGTCGAAATAATAATAAGCAACAGTTTTATCATTTATGTAGTTAGCTATCAGGATTGGTGTGATATATGATGGTAAACTTCCAACGAAACCACTTATGTAGTTACTCATTGAAAAAATAGTAATCTTTAATATCTCATTTTTATCTATTACAAGCCCATAATGAATCTTGAATTTTATATATATTACGACTAGTGCCATGACAGTTACTAAAAGTACTGCTGAAGAAACTGCGGTGTATATTCCAAAAGCGCCAAGAGATACGAAAAGAAAAGGTAAAACGAGTTTTAAGACAGCAAAGATCGTGTTTTTAGCAAGTATATACTGAGTTTTTCTGAGCGCAATAATTATGCTGTCAGTAACTGCATTAATCGCGCTAAAAACAGTGAAGAGAACAAATAGTAACGATACAAAAAAAGTGTTTAAAACTATTTTAAGTGATGGAGTAAAATAACCAAGATAAAATATAAATATTATTGAAAATAAACATGTGATTATTGAGATTACTAAAATAATTGATGTTACTAGTGTATTTTTATTTTCACTCGAAGGTAAATATCGAACAATGCCCTGATTTAGTCCAAAATTACTTAATCCAAGCAGTAAATTAGTCACAGATATCAATGTTGTAGCTAGTCCTATTTCCGAAGAAGTAAAAAGTCTAGCATTTAACATCCAGAAAAAAAAACCTAAAAATGCCATTATAAATGTACTGGCCATTAAGTATATTGAATTTCTATATAAAGAGTCAGAGTGAAAAAGGTGATATATTTTTGACATTATTTGCATAAGTAATGCTTGTTAGTAGAGTGGCTTAAAATATTTTGTTTTGTATTCTAAGTTTCTAATTCTACTTTTAACTTTCGCTGCTGGATTACCAACATTCATACTATATTCCTCTAAATCTTTTGTAACAATTGAACCTGCACCCACTACTGCGCCGTTATTAACTACTACACCAGGTAGTATTATCACATTACTTGCGATCCATGAATCACAATGTATAATAACTTTTTTTTCATAATATCCGAAGTTTGTGTCATTATATTCATGTGAGCCGGTATGTATATATGTAGCTCGGCCTATATTTACATTGTTATGAATGGTTAAAGTTCCCCTACCATCAAGATATACAAATTGATTTATAGATACATTGTCTCCAATTTTTATTTTCCAAGGTGATAAAAGTTGACAATGCATACTAATACTGGAATCATTACCTATTTTGAGACCACCAATTGTTTTATACAAAAAAATCCTAAAGGTATGGGATGGGATGTTAGAAATGATCTCATTACAAATATACTCTTTTACTGATGGTATAAGTATATTTGCAAGAAAATTTTTCATTAATAAATTAACCTTTTAACAAATGTGGTATATTTCACAAATTTAAGTTTCTCCATCAAATAAAAAAATCCAATACAAATAAAAAATGTTACCGCTGTTGTTGCGGTGATTCCGAACATAGGGTGTATGGTACTGCCGTTTAGTCTCATGCCGTGAATACCGACACCCAGGTAGTACATGACTGCCAGGTGTGACAGGAATATGCCGTAGCATATTCTGCCGATATTTACCCTGCTACTCAGACGGGCAATGTATCCTTTCTCCGATATCTTCAGGTTCTGGAAATAAAGAAATACCGCTACTGAGTTAAACGCTACCGGCAGTACCAGATACGTGTGAAAATAGTCATCGTACCTGCCAGATGGCGCTGTCAGAGCGTAAGTCCCTAGTATAACGATTAACCATGAGAGATATGTAAGAAAATAGGGTATTTTCCGGATATGTGAGGGTATATTATAGGTATATAGGTAATATCCGAGCACAAAATAGCCGATATGGCCATCTACGAACGGAATTGCTATACCCAGTTTGAAATGAAAAAGTTTGTTCAGTAACGGAAGGAATGAGTTGAATAGAAACCACAGTACTAAGAAATACTCTGTAGCTTTTTGTCCACCTGCTTTGATAAGGGGTCGCAGGAGCGGAGTGACAAGGTACAGGCCGATTAAGGTATACACAAACCAGAGATGATAGTACGCAGGTCCACTGAGTGATTTGTACAGTAAGGTGAGGTAATCACGTTTACTGTTCTGGACGATAGAAATGAGAATATATATCTGGGTCCAGAAAACGAACGGAATGACTATACGCGGGAGACGGCGGGTGAATATAACAGAGAATGGTTCATCTTTTGAAAGTAACAATGCTCCGCTCATCATGAAATAGACAGGTACCGCCCAACGAAGAAGTGATTCGATGATATTGGAAACCCACCATGAATAAGGGTTTGAACTAAGGGTGTAAAGAGGGGGATATGATACATGAATGGCTATGACAGCAATGATTGAGACAAGGCGTAACAGGTCAAATCCGAGTATTCGTGATTGAGTGTTTTTCATAATATAGCTTATTATAGTCAATTGAGCTTACAGATAGAATAGGATGTAATACATATCCTATAGTAATTGACAACAAGGGCTGAAATTGATATAATTACCGTAGCTTTACACGAGGCGATCGTGCCCGTGTATACCTTTATGAGGAGGGTGCTATGCTGACCCATGTGGTGCACAATGCCGAAAAGCAGACCGCCGAGCGGGTTAATGAAGCCGAATGGCGGCGCAATATCCGGCCTGATAAGCCAACGCTCATCACGGTGCTCCCACACCGGATGAAAGCCTATCTCCCGGACATTTCCTTTTACGTTGAAGTCTGGGGTATAGCCGATTCGGAGCCAGGCGAGTACTGGCTTAAGCCGATCGGGATGGACCGTCTGCGAGACATGTACATCTCGGCCGACGGATGGCTCGCGAGCGATGCACAAGGGTATTATGCCCCTGCGCTCGTTATGATTGAGCTATTGGAGGCCATCATGATGAAGGAAATGATGTCCCTAGCAAAAAATCTGAGGGATATCGGGTATCTGAACCCCTTGAACAACAAGGGGTAGATAACCCTGTTTCCCGCCTGGGCAGGTATGTCTGGCTTTGCCAGATGTACCTGTCCTTATTCGTTTAAGGATGTAGCATCCACTTATAGCTCGCTCTCCAAAACAGCGTGAAGTAGATAATAAACAAAATCATTCCCAGATAAGTATGGAATAGTTGAATGGTGGTCTGAGGGTTTGTGAAGACACCTACAAGGATGAGGAGGTAGACACGTAGTATATTTACCAGAAAAAGACCGATGAGTGCCGGTAGAAACATGGCAAGCAACTTCGTTTTATTGAACTTCTTCCAGTCAATGATACCGATACAGATATACAACGCCGTGAACAGAAAGATCGAATCGATACCCGAGCATGCTTCTTCGATACTGACTGCAAAATTCTGCACAAATATCGCACGTGGCGGAATGATCTCGACAGGTTTAAAGGTGAGTGAGAACAGGAAATATTCAGCACGGAGCACAGCTTCACTTAAATACGGCCATAACTTCCATACCTGAAAAATGGCAAAATAAAACAGAACAGAGACACCCAGACAGATAAGAATCTGTTTACGATATACATGCCAGAATTTATTGAGTGAGGAATAGCCAAATGTGCCGAGGGCTAACAGGACCGGTATACTGGCCGCTATGACGTGTGCCCCCAGAGAAAGTGAAAGGTCACTGGTAAACGATTCTGTCAGCAGTAAGAGTTGCTGGAGGACTGAAAATGATATAGTCATGAGGATCGCGAGTACGACAAATCCGATATTCCGTTTATCATACTCAGGTACTTTGAATACGGCGATCGTATTACGCGTGAGCAATACAAAGAGAATCAGGGAAAAAATGAGCATTTTTCCCATGTTCGGGTAGATAAAAAAGTAGTAGCTATAAAGAAGTTTTGTGTCGATGATCCATGAGCCGATGAGACCGGTGAGTGTGATGAACAGGATGATGAAGATTGAAAGGCGGAGGAAGAGGGGAGTGATGTATTTCATTATGGATTATTATACCCCACTTCGTTTCGACTGCGTCGAGAACTACATTAGGGGCACAGTCAATCTGATAACTATTTGTCATCCCCGATGCCGACTTCGCCGAGTGCCGACATGTCGTGCATCCACGATTTATCGGGACATTCTCGATGAAATCGGAACCTAATCGGGGACCTGCCTGCCGGCAGGTAGGTCTGCAATAAAAGTGGCAGATTCCCGCCTTCCTGCCTGCCGGCAGGCATGGCGCGGGAATGACAGAATTGGATCCGCCGTCGTGTTGACTCTAGCTCGGGATGACAATTTACTTTTATTTAGTCACCATGTTGCTTACCGTGTTCATGGCATAGTAGGCGCCGCCTACTGTGTGTGAGCGGAGGGCCATTGTGGTAATGCCAAGAAAGAGAATGAGGTAGAGCAGTGGGACTGTAAGTTTTCTCATAGTTATTATTATTAACTATCAAACTTAGAAAGGGATGAGAGAGAAGTAAGAAAAGCGTAAGGATACTTTGAATACCCATAACTACTCAGCTCGATACCGTATTTTGCACAAAGGAGTGGGTCCCCTACGCGCCTAAGGTAGAATTAAACGCGTGACATCCCAAGCTTTGCACAAAATAGGTATCTTCGCTGGTAGTTATGTTTATGAATCAACTAATTCGTCTTTTGACTATGAAATATCCTCCTATTGAAGTCGCGGTGGCGAGGAGGCCGGTGATGAGGCCGAATTCGGGGACACTTGCGACAGTGTCTACGAGTACTACATTTACGACGCCGTTTCTCCCGTTTACATTACCATTATTACTCCCCTGATCATTGCCACCTGCAGCGGTTACTGAAAGTGTATCGCCATTTTTACATCTGATAGGATCGAATATAACTGAGTATTTACCCTCTTTGCTGGTTACAGCTGTGTGTGTTGTTAACAATCCGTTATGGTTGCACGTTACGATAACCGTCGCACCAACTGCCTTTTTGCCATTACTTTCTCTGACGACCCCAGATACCGTCGTGTTTACTGTTTTGCTCTTTTTATCATCTTTCTTATTTTCGTTATGGCTGCGGTCATCATTCGCGTATGTAGTATTTACTCCTATTACCGAAAAGATACTAAAAATGAGAATGAAACTGAAGGTTAAGTAGAATAATTTATGTATGAAAGTCATACCTATAATGTACAAATAAACTATACATCTTGTCAATAGGTTCCTTCATCTTCCGATATGCAGGAGAACAATATAGGTTGCTTTCATCGCCATATTGGCAAGCAGCGTAGGTCCGATCGATTGTTCGCGTGAGTAGATGACTGAAAAAACAATCTGTGTGGCTACGATCAGTAATATACCCATGAGATTATCAGTAAGGGTAAATGAAGTTGCGATCCACACGGTAAAGATGATCGCGATTGCCTGACCAGCTACTTTTGAGACTTCGTGCTGTAATAGGCGTCTGAAGAACAGTTCTTCTGCGATCGCAAAGACCGGGATACACACATAGATTAGCGGACCTAAGTTTGCGATGTCATCGGGCAAGGGAAGGAGTATAGTGGCCCCAAACCCCAGTAAAGCGCCAATAATTAGCGTAACAGGTGCCGAAGTGATATAGTATTTCCAAGGTCTACTTGGTTTGACAGGACGGTCTAAATTGATCCAAAAGTAAAGGGAAACATAGTGTAAAACACCATAAATCAGGAGAAACGGTGGAACACTCGGAACCATGAGCGAAATGACATTTAATACGGTCATGACAGGTAAAACGGCACATAACGCAGCAATATTACGAAGGCGAGGGATCTGAAGAGAAGCAATAATGAGCGCAAGAGTGAATATCGAAGCCACAATGATACCGAGTAACGGAATATAGCCCATCACAAGCTGCAGCGCAAAATAAAGGAGTACTGTCAGCAAAAGGAATATGAGATATGTCATGGCTTGATATACGAAAACTGACCAATAGCGGAATACACGGCAATAAGGAGGAGAATCGCGACGAGCGGATATACGAGTTTGATATCTTTGCGCGATTGATGAATGGCTGCATGAAGCTCGAGAACGGTAAGTACGGCGATGAGTACGACGGTGTTAATAAGCGTAGCAGTATGAATAACTGATTCCGGTAACTGGTAGAGAGGGTGTAAGAACATACGTTAAGTATACTGTTAATTGCTTCATGGTTCCATGGCTTCATTGCTAGAATTCATGGGAACAATGTAACAATGGAACAATGCCATCATCTATCAAACAGATTCCTTAGGAAATCGCGTATCGTGATATAGAAGTTATATAAGAACGATGGATTGCCTGGCTGCAGAACAACATCTTTATGAGATACGCCGTTCTCTGCACCCGGTATTGAAACGATCATAGTGATATAGCCATCTTTACTGAACTTTACGCTATTACCGGTCAAGTATGGTACTGAATAAGCACCATTTACCGTTTTGACTTCGTGATTGTTAACTGACACAATCACATTATCCAGTGGATGATCGAGCTGATCTTTGACGGTACCCTTTAATACAGCTGGTTTGTAATATTTAGTTATCACTTCGGAAACTTTGCGAGGTGTGCCATCGAGCGACCATACTGAAGATGAGCCATCACGGTCAACCCAGTAATTAACTGCAGTAATCTCAGGCATCTGATACAGAAGATCATATGCTTTTTCGACCCATGCGGCCTGTTCTGCCTGAGTCATGTCACCATGAATGTCGGGAATAGGTGCGCCGAATTCGCCAAGTACTATTTTTCCTCCACTTGATACGGCTAACTCTTTCAGATCTGCAGCTAATTTTTCAGGAGAGGCTACATAATGGTCTACAGTTACAATGCCATCAAGAGCCGTAGTTGTAGCGTGATTCATTACCAACTTTGCGACGTCGCCGTTCATAGAATAGTAATTTGCGGTTACATGTTTATTGATCTGAGCAAATGCTTTTTTGACTTCCTGGTATTCATGAATGAGAAATGTGCGATGTCCTTCGAGATCACCGTTCTGACGTGGATCGCCGGGTCCGCCATTTTCACATTCAGGGCATGAGGTGAAAATATCTCCGTCCTGAAATAGCTCAGGGTGCGATGTGATAAACTGAATGACATTTTTTGTGTGCGTTTCACGATCTATCTTCGGGTAATCAAACCATTTTTCCCATCCGGAAAAATTACCCCGGAACCATATGTGCAGCCCATGTGCGCGAGCACCATCGGCCCACATTTGCATGAATGGAATAAATTCTTCATCGTACGGCGTAGCTATGGCAACATGTGTCGCACCGGTCGCAGCTATGCGAGCAAGTTCCTGATCAACATCGAGTTTCACAATATCAGTCATTTCATTACGAGCGCGGTCACGCGAATACTTCATCGTATCAATAGACTGCACAGGGAAAAAACGATCAGCATAATCGGCAGCCTGTACAAAGCGTGGACGAATGATGAATAAAAGAATGAGGGCCGGTAATAAGATATATAGTTTTTTCATGTGGTGGGGATAGAACTATATTATACTAGATCAGGAGGAAGAAAGCACTGAATCTAGTTAACTGGGAAAATAATTATGCAGCTCGATACCGTATTTTGCGCAAAGAAGTGGGTCCCCTACGCGCCTAAGGTAGAATTAAACGCGTGACATCCCAAGCTTTGCACAAAATAGATATCTTCGCTGATAATTATTTTTTTGGGCAGAATCTACCGCGTAAATACTGTATTACTTGCTGTTTACCTTCACGCTGTCTTTTCTGCGGAAGATAAGTATTTCAGGAGAGGTATATGCTTTTTCGAAATATTTATAGAGGCGTGCGTTGACTGCGGGATCGGCCACTATATGGTTCCATACAGTATCATTCTGTTGCGTAATAATCCAGCGTGCATACTTTTCAGGTGCGTAGAGTGATTCATCCCAGTATGGCTTATTACCTACATAGATAATATCTTGCATAGGAATACCTGAACGAACGATACTCAGCGTACGAGCGTAATCGTCGATAAGTACGAGACCATGATCATAATTTTTGATAATCCAACGTTCTGCATCCGGGCGTTTAGCAGATGAAAGTCCTTCGGTACCATCGGCGAGTGAGATAACACTTGAATAGCCGATAGCAAAGAGTCCAAACTGTGCAAGAATAAATCCTGCGATAAGTATGCGACCGATGTACTGTCTTTTAGCAAACAGGAATCCGATGAAAATTGCGATAGATGGAATCATCATGACACCATAGCGTACATTAAACAATCTCCATTCAAATGATACTGGTGTTACGTGAGGAATAAAGATGACTGACTGCCCTGCGTATAGTGTAAATACGTTAAATATGAATGGAATGAGCAACATTGTTGCGATAAATAGTTTATTTCGCTGTTCTTTATCGAGAATATATACGACAAATCCAACAACTCCCACGAAGAAAACAAGAACACCTGCATTACTTAAACTTGTCATCAGATAATAGAGCAGTGCTATCCCTACATTGTGTGAAGCAGGAAGTTCACCTCTAGCCTGCCAGTTCTGTTGCTGTGTTTTTGCCGAGAACTGTGAGTTGGTAAAGTAAAATGGATCTCCCAGAATAAGGTAATCCCAGATCATCCAGAGCAAAATACCAAAACAGGCGACGGTGCCATAGAAAATAGCACGACCCTGTGCCTGCTGGAATTTATTCCACAATCTCATGTATCTATGTTCTTTAAGCGTTTTTATGACATCAGGTATTGAGAAATGTGATGCAATGACAATAAGCCCTTCGAAAGCAACCAGAAACCAGCCATCATAACGTGAAAGCGAAGCTATGAAAGCATATATACTGGCAAGCATCAGAGCGAGCGTATTGCGCTGATCTTTGATATACAACATAAAATAATATGTAGACAGGTTAAAGAACGCGATAAGCGTGAGCTCTGTCATCGGCGTTGACTGCATATATAGAATGTTAGGATTTGTTGCAAATACCAGAGCTGCTGCAAAAGAAGCCAGTTTGTTTTTCGTCAATAACATTGAGGTTTTATATATATAGATCGTACTGATAAGATAGCAGATACCGGAAACCATAGAACCTGCAAGGCCTGTGCGCCACATGAAATCAGACCATATAAAAGGCAGCATGAGTAAATGAGGAACAGGGAGCCATATGCCTCCCATCTGTGCAAATCCCGGTGTGATACTATTTACGATACGCTTTGCAATGTCAAGATGTGATTCAGCGTCACCGTAAGCAATGATCAGATCATGCTTAAACGAGTAAGCTGTTGCAGAAACAGCAAGCACAGTAGCAATACCCGCTAGAAGGTACACAGGATTTATACCTGCGATTCTGCGTGCTAATGAACGGAACCACTTTTTATTGATTGATAAGCTGAGATTCATTGTTTTTTTCAAACATCGGAACTATAAATGCGATGATGTAAAAGATGACGAGAATTGTGACAAATATGATAAAAAAGTATATAGTCAGACTTGTTGTTGCTTTGAAAAAAGTATTGTAGATATAACTACTACTACGATCATCCTTCAAAAATTCCATATTCAGCAGAAAGTTATACTTTGTTTTCAAAAAGTCTGCTTCTACTTTTGGAGGAACGGCATTTGTTGTAAGTGCACCAAGAAGTGCTACAAAACAGGAATACGCAAAGAGCCACAATGCAGTTACACGGCGCAGTAACGAGTACCTCTTTTCAGATATCCAGAGCGCGGCAAATAGTGATAATACAGCCATAGCGGGGATCATATAACGAGGCCCAAACGCCCATCCTCCCCATGGATCACCCCAACTTGAATAGAGGAAAAAGATTGATCCTGCAGAGAACAAAAGTACGGATTTTTCAAGATTCATTGCCTTAAACAGCGTAAATATGCCGAATATAGCTAGGATAAAAATAGGACTGTACAGGAAAATACCGCGGTCTGGTCCGATGGTAAGGGTGTAGGGACTGAACGGCATATTTGTTTCACGGAAAAATGATGCTGCTGTCTTATTTTTTTCTATTTTGTTTAGTTGTGCTTCTGCAGATGCAGTGTTTGCAATGTGATTTTCTTTAATGACCTTGTAACTGGGTAAGCTGTTACTGATTTTGGTGACACCACCATAGTTTACATAGTTTAAATACAAGTGTGCACCCATGATAATGATAAAGAATACTGAGGTAAACGCGGCGGAAAGGCGCAGATTTACTTTAATTTTGTCTTTTGCATCTTTGATATCAATTGCGGAGAGCAGGAAATAGACCATGACCGGAAGCATAAAAAATGCATTAGGGTAATCTACAGCGATTGCAAGTGCAAGAGCAGCCCATGGCCAGAAGCCCCAGATCCATGACCATTTAGTTTTCTTTCTGTATTGCCACACGGCGTAGAAGCCTGAAAGAAGAAAAAACGTTGTTGCATGATGCTGGTACATGGTTACGGCATAGCTCCAGGACGTACTGCCGAATGCAAATATGAACGCAGCAAGTGCAGCTGCCCATTTTTTAACCTTCAAAATATCAGTTGCGATCAGGAACAGTGACACCATATTCAGAATCGCAAATATTGCGATGATGGAATACGATGCTACCTGTGAGAGCTGATACTGTTTTCCAATTATATAGAGAGGAAGTGCGAATAATGAGATACCCGGAGCGAAGAAAATATAATATTTGCCTTTGTGCCATCCTACATCAGGATATGCTGCGTCTGCCAGTTCCTGATTTAAAGCGAATGAATCATTCTCTGCAAGTGACATCGTAAGAAGAAAACGACCTCTTTCCGGAGAAAGTTCAAATGGTTTAGTGGCCTGATCAAGTACGTTTTTTATTTCTGAACTTTTAGGATTACCAGGTACACCACGGAGTGTGAGGCCGTAGACAATTATACCCAGGATCACCAAAAAGCTAATAAACCAAAATTTTTTCATAGATGTGTAATGATTATAGGATATATTATTATATCAGAAAAAAACGAGAAATGTTAGGTATTTATGTTGCTTCTATGCTCTATCAGCCCATTTGAGACTGATGCATGATGATATGTACAATATGATACAGTTTATGGGCCATATAAGCGACTTCTGCAGCCGCGAGTGTACGTTTTGTTGATTTTACACGTTCCCAGATACCATCTGTAGCGGTCTTTTTGTGGTTTTTTACTTTCATCATGGCAATCTGGTGAAAAGCCAAAGCACATATAAATAATACATTATATGTAACGAGTCCACGTAATCCGCCCATAAGTTTGACACTACGGGGTATATAACTCTCCTTTTCAACGACATCACCGAACTCTTTTACAAATAGATCAAGTTCATTTGATGCACGGCTTCGCTGCTTGATGAAATCATCCATTGTTTCAGGTGATGCAAAAAATACGAGTGCACGTTCTGCGAGTACAAATTTTCTGTTTTTTTTCATAGCAGTCAGATAAATATAGGGAGCTTCAGAGATGATGCCTGGTACAAATGATATTGATCGTGCAAAGTCTCCACGTAATGCCATACCGCAGCCTGCAAGAGAATGAATGTTGCTACCACCCTTATAATGGGTTCGAACCTCATACCATACCGAAGTCCACACGTTGATCAGTTTCTCGGTCATAGTCATTGCAGGCGCAGGAATACTGTTAGTCCCTACAATTACAACTTCGGGATTAGTGAATGGTTTTATGAGTTCCTCGAGTACGAAATCATTTCCCAGCTTTATATCGCCATCAAAAATGACGAGATAATCACTCTTATTCTTCCTGTACATTTCCTGAAGCCGCGTAGCTTTACCTTTTCGTTCACCGTCATTCATAAGTATAATTTCAGGATTATCTTTCTGGACAACTCCTACTTCGTCTAACGTAGCATCGTTGCTTCCATCATTGTTTACATATATATGCTCAAGAATGAATGTGTCTGTATTCTGTGCTACTATCTGCTGGAGTAGACGTTTAATATTAAGCTCTTCATTATGTACGGAAAGTCCAACACTTATCGTAGGTTTCATATCGGTAGGAATTTCCTGAAACGTCTGCAAATAAATAGGCTTTTTTGATGATTTAATAACTTCCCACATACCTCTATTAGTCAGAGGGTCACGTCTTCTATAAAAATATTTGAAATAAGCAAACATACCAAAAGCTAATATCGTGTATACCGGGTGACGCAATGTGGTAAATATGACCTGTGCAAATTTGTAGGGCGTCGGAATAATATATTCCTTATAGATATCCTTACCGAAATATGTTTCAAGAGCGTCGCGCTCAGTGTGAAAACGGGAAGTCTGGATAAAGAATTCGCCAAAGTTATCTGGTGTTCTCAAGTAGAATAGCGCTGATTTTTCATAGATAAATGTGTAACCCATTTTTTTTGCACTTAAGTACATGAAGTTTTCATCTGCTACGATTTCGGGAGGATATACTATTGCTTTTGCCATAGATCGACTTATTGCAGTCGCATTCCCATGCATGTTATGGATCGTATCTCCATGTCGGAAGTTATTGCGAATGTGAAACCAGAGCATATACCAGCGGTTGATGATGCGCTGTGCAAATGTCTCCGGACTGTAGGGGAGGCCATTACCTGCTACTACGACACGATCTGATGATCGGAAATGTTTGATCATCTGTTCGATCATAGATTCACTTGCAGGTGCGATATCGGCATCAAGAGTAACTAATACGTCTGAATCCATCTTCTTGTATATCTCATTCAAGCGTGATACTTTCCCTCGGCGCTGATGATCGCAGATCATCTCTACACGTGGTTCACTCTGCATAAAAGCAGTTACGATTTCTTCCGTCCTGTCATTGCACCCGTCAAGAGCTACTATAATTTTGTCCAGATGAAAATTGCCTCGTTGTGAAATGATACTTCGGAGCATGTTGGCGATATTTGCTTCTTCGTTATGAGCAGGTATTCCGACAGTCACGCTTATGAGATTCTGGGTCTGTGATACTGAGGCGTACTGTGTGTAGTAGCGCATCATCCCTTCGCGGTCTATCCCTAACGCATGATGTAGATAGGAAAGATTGCGTTCATAGTACCATTGTCCTGATGTCGCGAGCTGGTGCATGGCGTTGTAAATAGCATAAGCCTTATATACCTTCAAATCATGATCATTCTCACGCAGCGGTGCAAGAATATCTGTTGCGAGCATCGATCTGCAGAACTGCTGATCATCCCATGAAAAGAGAAGTAACTGAACAATATCGAGCATAGGATGTGCGCGAACGGTAAGTTGAAAATCGATAAGGTTTATGCGATCACCATTAACGAGAATATTATGATCCTCCAGACTTCGATGAACAAATGCCTGTTCATATCGGGAGTGCATCAGGTCTGACATGCATTTGGCGAATACATACAGTGCCTGTAGAAAGAGGAAAAAATGGCGAGGGTAGCGTGCCATTGCACGGATAGTTGCCACGGTATTTACAATAATTGTTGTAATGGGTGTTCGCTCTTCAAGCACTTTGGCAAATTCTGCGCCATAGTTTGACTCAATGTAACGGAAGTAAGCCAAAAGCTCTTCATATGTCTTAATGCGTTCATTAAGTGTTCTGACACCCAGATCAGTACCCTGCACTTTTTCAACAAGCATGATCAGGCTATCTGAAGTTTCACGTGTACCCACAAGTTTAGGTATATTAATATCTGGATATGAAGCGCGAATTTCATCTCCATGATAATCGTATAGTTTTTTAAATTCTCCGTAGACTGCTATTTCATTTTGAAGAGAATAATAATCAAATGTTTTCTGTATTCCTGTCCAGTATTTAGCCCGTGCTATATTGCCATGATCGTCCTGATATTCTGCGAAAAAAAACGCGGCAAGTACTCTATCTTCGAGTACAGACCTGACAAATCGATATGCACCAATACGTTTAGGCCATGTTACACGCTTTGGACGCGTCCAACTGGACTTTTTACGCGATAAGCGCGTGAGCAACAGATTGTAAATGGAAAACTTATTTTGCATATTAATGTCATCCTGGCAAGTTACCGCATGTCCAGGATCAATTTACTGGGATTCTGGAGTCCTCTCCGCATATATGCGGAGAGTCCCCAGAATGACGTATTATCCCTTATAAAATTCCTTAATCTTGTCTGCAACCAATGTTGCTTCTGATTCGTCCATGAACGGGTGAATCGGGATCGATAATAACTGTTCAGCGAGCATTTCGGTACGCTCTAATTTCTGATCATTATATTCTTCATAACATTTCTGTTTATGAATCGGGATGGGATAGTGTACCAGAGATTGTACGCCATTTTCATTAAGGAATTTCATGAGACCATCACGATTCTCTGCCAATATGGCAAAGAGATGAAATGCATGAGTATGACCTTCGCGTACTTTGGGAAGGGTGATCTGTTTGACATCCTTCAGTAATTCCAGATACATTGCTGCAACCTTATTGCGATTTGCAACGAATCCGTCAAGTTTGGGAAGTTTCACATTCAGAATAGCTGCCTGAATTTCATCAAGACGACTATTCATACCTTTCATTAAGTGGATATATCGTGTTTTCTGTCCATAGTTACGGAGCATCATACACTGTTCGTATAATTCTTCAGAATCGGTTGTGATAGCACCGCCATCACCGTATCCACCGAGGTTCTTGGTTGGATAGAAACTGAAGCATCCCATAACACCAAATGATCCTGCTTTTTTACCGTTTAATGCTGCACCGTGTGCCTGACATGCATCTTCTACTACCTGTAGATTGTGCTTTTTAGCAATTTCCATTACGCCTTCTATATCTACGAGCTGACCAAAGAGGTGTACGGGAATAATTGCTTTTGTTTTTGGAGTGATAGCAGCTTCGAGCTTCTCGAGATCCATATGAAAGTAATCATCGACATCGACATATACAGGAACTGCACCCGTGTTTGTTATGGCAAGAGCCGTTGCAACAGCACTGTTTGAAACAGTGATTACTTCGTCTCCCGCACCAATACCGAGTGCCATCAGAGAAATCTGAAGAGCTTCCAGTCCGTTTGCGACGCCGATTGTGTACTTTGATCCAATATACTGAGCGAAATTCTTTTCAAACGTCTTGCTGATATCGCCGAGAATATACCATCCACTTTCGAGCATGGTGCCGATAGCACTGTCAATTTCAGGTTTTATTGCCTGATATTCCTTTTTAAAATCATTCATGAGTACCATATTTTTTATGTTTTACTGAATTTATAAAATCGGTATAGTTACGTATGTAATCCGCTTCGTCATAATAATCTGAAGCAAATACTAACAGAATAGTATCTTTTTTAAAGTCTGACATTTCGTGCCACATCATTTTATCAAGAAAAACACCCTGATTAGGTTCTTTAAGCTCAAGAATCTCTTTTTCCTTTCCGTTATCCAGAAGGATTGTTATAGATCCCTGGATACAAAATAACATTTGAAGTGTTTCTTTATGTGCGTGTTTCCCGCGTACTGAATTATCAAGTACTTTGGAGATATAATATACACGTCTTATCGGAAATGGCATGTGTCTTTCGGCCTCGCCAAAACATAATGATGCCTCATCAGTGATATGAGGTAAGTGGACGATATAGGACAGTTTGGTTCGTTTGATCTCAGCTTTTGTCATGTTTTTGTTCGTTCTTCACTACATAGCGAAGAAATTTATCATAGCCCGCTGCCACGGTGTCCCACTTAAAGCGTACAGCTTTTTCGCGTGCACTGGTACGCATCTTGTGAATGCGGTCAGTTGTTGCGGCCTCCAGCAGTACTTTTGCATAGGCATCGATATCATAACACGGAGCTTTCATAGAAAATGACTCATCGGTCCACATTAGTCCATCAATATCAAAAGAGATAAGAGGCAAACCAGATGCGATTGCTTCGAGTGAGAACAATGGCAGATCGTCATGACGTGAAGGGAATGCTACATACAAGGCTTCGGCAAGTAATTTCATTTTTTTCTCACCGTAGGCAGCGCCTGCGATGGTGACCTTGTTTTCAAGATGTTCCTGTTTAATGATCTCACGAATCTTTTCTTCATCTGGGCCATGCCCCGCAATCACGAGAGGGTACCGGATGGTATCGCTCACTTTCGCATAAGCTTTCAGAAGTAGGTCTACACCTTTCTGACCCAGATCAAAGCGCCCAAGGTAGAGAATATACTTTGGTTTTTTCTGTTCGATCTGGAAAAATTCATCACCTACACCATTAGGAATGACGGTGCTTATGACCTTCGGATTCATTTCTTTGAATCGAACATCAATATCATCAGTATAGGGAATAAAATATTTGTAGAAACGAGCCCCAAAACGCTCGACAAGATCAAAAGGTAAGTGATAGGTGAGTGTGTAATATTTTGCGCCAAACTGAGTTGGAATACCTACAACAGGTATTTTGGTAAATAAAGGAGAAAACAGTGTTGAGATCGGCGCGGTAAAACATTCAATGATCACATCTGCTTTGATTCCGGGAACATAAAAAGGTAGCAACAGAATATACAACGCATTGTTTAGGCGGATATTTCCTGTTCCTATACCGATGTGTTTGTAGGTAATGCCATTTTCTGTGCGGTCCTTGTACCCCGGAAAGCGTGAGCAGTAAACAGTCACGGTATTACCCATGGCAACAAGTCGTTTTCCCATTTCAACAGTTGCGCGTGCCTGTCCTGCTGCTAACAATGGATTTGTAATGTCGTCGAAATCGAGATAAGCAATATGCATATTAGTTTTTGCGTCCGGCCATCTGAATAGATTTCCAGAATGATCCTGAATTAATAACAGTTTTTTTCTGTGAATACATAGGCTTGCCACGAACAGTATTCATAAGTGTCGTGAAAAGTGTTTCGATCTGTTTGAGTGTATCTGTTTGCTGAAGTACCGTTATTTTATCGTGCTTTATACCCAATGAAAGCAGGTGTTTGACTTCTTCAAAATCTGCAATCACGGCGTCTGCTACTGCATTTATCAGCATTGATGATTTTGCGAGTGTCTGGTTGAGAGAAATAATGATTGCAAATTTTTTCTTACCTGTGAGTTCTTTGAGATAGGTAGATAGCATAAGATAGGTATTGGCTACCGGATTATGGCCATGTAGTACAACAATATCTGCCTTATGCCATTTGATACGAGGAATGAAACCCCAGAAATGCGATTTATATCTGCGAATTGTTATACCGTTATACATTTTTCTCGGCGACAAAAAACGCTTATGAGCTAATGTGTCATTAGATGTGTGCACAATGACTTCCCATCCTTCGTTGACGAAATGAGAATACATTTCCAAGAGCTTATCCTCCAGATTACCTGATACAGGATAGAAGTAGCGCGTTACCACATGTATTCGTTTACTCAGTTTTTTCATATGTTTCCGTGAGAACTTTCTCGATAACTTCTAATCCTTTTGCTGCACTTTTATTCCAATCAAATCGAGAAGCCCACTTCTGTGCTGTCTCAGATAATTCAGTTCTTTTTTTCTTATTTGTAAGTAGTTCGATGATCGCATCGGCAAACTGATCTACTTCACCGAAAGGTACGAGGATACCTGATTCCTCGCGTACAGAATCACGCAGACCAGGAACATCAGAAGCTACAACGGGGGTTCCGCATGCATTTGCTTCGATCGAAGTGATACCCCATCCTTCCATAAATGAAGGATTTACGAATACCCATGCCTGCTGATACAACGCAATTTTCTCATCTTCTTGTACTTTGCCTGTAAACGTAACAGATGACATTATGCCGAGTCGTGATGCGAGGTGACGTAGTTTGGTGATTTCTTCACCATCACCTGCGACGATAAACTGGGCATCGGGAATCTTCTTGAGAACTTGTGCTGCAGCTTTCAGGAATACATGTACACTCTTGTAATATTTCAGTCTGCCCAGATATAGTGCGGTAGGTTTGTTTGCTTTTTTGCCAGGAATATACGTAGAGAGATCGACACCATTATACACGATTGATGGTTTCACTCTGGTTAGTCCATATTCAAGAATTTCACGACTAGAAGATGGTGAAACTGTCATCGTATGTGTTTGCTTATATGCATATGGCATTAATTTCAGTTCAAGAAATGAAGCTAACCATGAAAAAGGAGGTTTCAGTGTTCGCGTAAATACATCCTGATGGACATGATGAATCAGTAATATTACTTTTTCCTTTGCATAAAGTGGTGTGAAGAAGGGGATGCCGTTTTCACAGTCGATGATTACATCATATCGGCCGCGAAGACGCAGAATGTAATACAGAAATGCCCATACGTATACAAAATAGAAGCCGCCACGGCGTATGATCTGGACGCCATCGATTGCCTCATAGCGGTACGCATGGCCATCATTTCCACAGAACAGGGTAACCTGATTGCCTTTGGCAACCCAGC
>CAYMIY010000017.1:2695-21144 GCA_964390735.1 uncultured Gammaproteobacteria bacterium | reverse complement strand
CCGACACCATACCAATCACCATCATTTCTATGCCTTGCTTAATCAGATTTCTTCCGAGTGTTTTCTTTGCTTTGTAATAACCCACACCGAACAAAGTTACTGCGGAAATAATGAGTCCAAGTACTGTTGCTGGAAATATAGGCATGAAGAAATATGCTGTTAATGGGATAAATGATCCAACAAGTGCAGAAAGTCCGACGATTACTGCAGCAGGGATCGCATCCTTGTGTTCAATTGGTTCCAGTTTCAGTTCCTGCTCCATCATCACCCGCAACCATACGTCTTTGTTTCCTGTAATAGTCTTAACAATTTGTTCAAGTATTTCTCCCTTAAAACCATACAACTCATATAACGCTCTTACCTCTTCTTTTTCTCCGTCTGGTTCATGTTCTATCTCCCATTTCTCGCGTTCATATTCTGACTGATAATAATCTGCTTCGGCAATTTTAGATGTATATGCGACTGCTGCCATAGAAATACTTTCTGCGAATGCTGCCGCCATACCTGCTACAAGCACAATTTGTGTAGATGACGTAGCCGCAGCCACACCTAGGATCACTCCTAGTACATTAACCAGTCCATCCTGTCCCCCAAGAATTATTTCAGGTAAATTAAAATCTGTTTTATGATGTTCGTTATGACCTGATAATGATGCTTTTATAGCTTCAGGTGTATGATGCTTTTTGGTTTCATGCAGGTCTCTATTTATATACGCTGCGCGTGCTTTTTTGATACGATCCATATGAAGAACATTATATACTTCCTATGTTTCAAAATGAAGTGATAGCTATCAAGCCATATGCGCAATCTGCTATAGCGAATGTGACTATGGGCTATAAAAACTACAGCTACCAGGCCTTGAAATGTGTATTTTTAGCCTAACATGTAGCTTTTGTACGCACATAAAATAGACTATAAGGACAAACACCTATTGACATAAGTAGAGGAAAAGCTCTATACTATAAGATGTATAGGCTTGCAGCTTATACATCAAGTTCTTTCAAAGCTAACTGTTCAGTTTCTGAGCTACTTAGCTTTGAAAAGCACTTTTACACTCTGGAGTATGTAGGCACGGATGCCTTTACCATATAGGAAAGAAAAGGTTTCATTGATTCATTGCTTCACCTGCCTGCCGGCAGGCAGGTTGTTAAAAACCATGGAACAATGGAACCATGAAGCAATATATTTATTTTCTGTATGGCAAGGGCATCCCGTTTGGGGACAGCCGGCTTATGCACTAGGAGGTGCAGGATGTCTAGGTTTATTTTCGCACTCGCCGCAGCCCTGCTTCTGGGGGCTGCGTTGGCCACACGGGCGCTGGCTTCGCCAAACACGCCGCCTGCGGCTCGGAAGGAGCCGCCTTGTGGGCAGGTCCTTGGGACCGCCCAGGGCGGTTTGTACGTAGGCCTCCGGAGACTGGACGACACCACGGTGTCGATCCAGGCATTCCGGGCCAAAACCCCGTCCAGCGACGTGTTCGCTGACGGGTGGTTTTACGTCGACCAGTGCTACTCGGTAGCACAGGCCGACGCGAAGGCCTTGGAGTGGGCACAACTCTATGTGTCCACTGGGTCAAATGTCGTCGTGGGGTCTGTCGAAAACGGCCCCATGAATGTAACCAAAGCCGGTCGCGCGTCGACACCCACGCCGACTCCCAACCGGCTGGCTGGCCCTACCCCAAGTTCGCGCCTGCCCCACGGCTAGGCGCGACCAGCACTCCAGAGCCGCCCCCTACCAGCTAGGTAGGGGGCATAACCTTTACTTATCTGGCTTCGCCAGATGATTAGAGGTTATTAAGCAAGAGATGCTGAAATAAATTCAGCATGACATATTTATTGAGTCTGATGCACAAAAAAAGAGCGAAGTTTCCTCCGCCCTGTTTGTCTGGATCCCCGCTTTCCTGCCTGCCGGCAAGCATGGCGCAAAGATGACCCCACTCCGTCTACGACTTCGTTAGGGGCAGGCCTCAGTGGGACAATGAAGCCATGGAACAATTTAACAATTCGTTACTTGTAATATTCTCTTACCTGGAAAAGAATATAGAGTCCAATGATGGTCCCTACTAAGTTGCCGATTACATTGCCGTTAAATAACCCCGAAACAAACGATACAAGAGTTGCGTAATATACAAGCTTCCAACCTTTTGCTGATCTTTTGAATAATCCTGGGATAGCCATCGCTTCAAGCACGAGTGATACGGCTAGTAACAGGAGAGATATAATAAATCCAAAACTCCAACCACTATTGCCACTCATCATGGCATACGGAGAAACAGCTACACCTAAACCAAGAAGTGCAAATAAAGCTGGTAAGGCTATGATCATAATAATCAGTGTTGCCCATGGTGAAACAGCAACAATGGTTTCTTTCCATTTAGTTGGAATCTCTGGTGCTTTCTTTACGAGATATTCATCAAGAAGAGCATCTAATTTATCAAGGTGTGGTTGAAAGGTTTTACTATGTGTTGTCATAGCCTGATCATAAATCACTTGAGGCTTCTTGTCAAGAAGAATTACCCATCATTGTTCCATTGGTTCATTGCTCCACTGTTAAGAAACCATGGGACAATGGAACTATGAAACAATTATATAATTCGTTTTTCTTTCAATAACCGCAGAATATCCGCATGGATCTCGTCTACCGTTTTCATGGCACCGTCTTTTATGCAGTTTACCATTACCCAGTGAGGATATCGTTTTGCGAGTGACACATACATGTCCTGTGCATCGATCTTATGATGTGCATCTTTTTCATGGATATCTTCTGTCTCGCCTTTGAGATATTTTCTACCCCCTCGTTTTTTTACAAGCTGTGCACTGATTTCCCATGGAACATAGAGATAAATCACGAGATCTTCCTCTGGAATTTTATGAACTTTGTATTCAAGTTCAGTTACCCATTTAATATAGTCTTCACGCTCTTTGCCTTCTGCAAACTTTGCTCCCTGATGTGCAAGGTTTGAACTCATATACCGATTCGCAATAATATAGCCACCTTTTTTAAGCACATCCTCCATTTCGTGTTTCACTGAGGCACGATCAAGAGCGTATGCAAGTGAAGCTAAGTATGGTGACACCTGTTTGATATCCCCAAACTCACCCCGTAAAAACTTTGCCACTGTTTTACCATGAAATGACTGATAATACTGAGGAAAGTCAAAATACTTAACGGGAATTTTACTTTTCTTTAAGTAAGCAACCAGCATACTAGCCTGAGTGGTCTTCCCTGAACCATCACCACCATCGATGACAATAAACTTACCTTTACGTTTTTTTAGGGAAATAATGTGCTGTACAAATTCCTTGATCTTGTACCCTACATTGTCAACGGTATAATAGTCAAGGAATAACCTGTCTGATGGATTTCCTGCTATCATTGGGGACATTAAATCCTCATCGCCAGCATGGATAAGCGCAAGTACCGGAATACCTTTTGAAAGTGCATAGGCAATCTCGCCACCTACGCCGTGTGAAGCCCTGGTCACTTCAGCAACAATGAGATCTGAAGCGTCGATAAATCCTTTTTGACGGATAAAAATCTCCTCGGGTGTTAACTTTTTGTCAGCACCCAACAGCTTCGGATTTACTACCTGTTTACCGGACAACAATTCAACCCGTTGTTCTTTCAGCACCTTATATATCTGTTTATATCTTTCAATAATTTCGGGCTGAACACTGGTTGACGCGGTAAAATAGATCTTTAACATAAATACATTGTTTCATGGTTCCATTGTCCCATGGTTTCTTAACAATGAAGCCATGGATCAATGAAACAATTGTCAATTTACTCCTCAAATGCTTTAATACCCATCTTCTCTGCCTTGGCTGCAACTTTTTTGAACGCTGACAGTCTTTCGAGCTCGTAATCATTATAATCCACAAACGGCATGAGATATTTCTGGATGAGTGGAAGCTTCTTTCCAAGTTCATTTGCCATATCCTGTGCAACCTTGCGATATGTTGGATGACCCTGCGGAGTGCTTCGCAGTTCAACTAAATGTCCGACTTCACGAACATTCATCTTGAGATAAAAACGGTTATATGATCCGTGAGTTACCATATACTGTGCTTCATAAGGCATAGTTTGCTTTATTTTCGCGTATACTTCTGCAGCTTCATCCATTGCATCGCAGTATGTTTTGGTGAATCCGGTCATCTCGATTTCACGAGGCAGTAAGTAGCCAAGATCATTTGTGAACAACTGGCGGTGGCGAGTTAACACACGATGACGCATGAGATCTTTGTATACTCCCCAGTCGGCTACGATATCGAAAGCTACAACTGGTTCTTCGACTGGGCGTGGTGTTTTGTGATGTCTGTTTTCACGATGCACACGAAGTGCTTTCAGGTATTTTTCCTTCTTAGTTGTAGATAGTGATTTAGCTTGTTTGTAAGCCTCATTGTATGAAATATTTGTGTGGTTGTATATGAGTCCTGCAATTATTTTTTCAATGGCATCTTTGTCATACTCAACAAGTTTTACAGACGAATCATGATAGACTTTCTGATCTGACTGGTGACTGGCACCAATAAGATCACGCAGATCCTTTTCTGATTTTTCAAGATATGAACGATACTTGACTCCCCGTTCATTTGTTGCACGTTTTACAAAAGCCGGAATAACCTGGCGGAGACTATCATTCAGGATTCCTGCCATATCACGCACTTCAGACAATGGATCTGCAAGCAGAGTTGTCAAAAGATATTCAAACGCACGGCCATTGCCGTACACTCCCATATTCGTAAGTGCTGACAGCGGAAGAAGTCCACGCGCAATATCACAGGCTTTCGCGCGAATGGAGAATTTATAGGCTGTATCGTTATCGTCACCGGGATATACTTTCTTGAGTACCGGCTGAATATTGCGAACAATGTCCGTATATGCATCGAACAGATGATCACATGCCTTAATGTAGGCGGCTTTATGTTTTGATTTCATTATCTTTGGATCGCGATAGTACAGATATTCGCCATCAATTTTTTTATCAAAATAAACGTAGCGTGTTGATTTTTCAAGGGGTGATAGCCCCAACCTGTGTTCCTCTACACTCTTGGTCGCGAGCATCGAAATATTCTCAAGAGCAACATGAGCTCCTCCCAGTTCTGCTACAGAATCATCGCCGTACCCTACAAGGATGCGCTCATAAAAATCTTCAGCGCGTGCAACATCTAAAGAACCTGTTGGCTTTTTGCCATCATTTTTGAAGATATGAGCAAGTTCTTTCTGCTGTACGAATTCATCAAGAAATAGCCTACGAAGATCTTTTGCAGTCCTACTGTATCTGGAGAAAAGAGTCCCTTTAATTGCTTCAGGGATATCAGTGAGTCCGAAAATATCGGCTTCGGCACTGGTGAAATAACGCGTGAGGATTTTTTTCTCGTCTGCAGTATATGCCATAAATTCCCCTGTCATCCCGAACCTGCCTGCCGGCAGGCATGGCTTGTTTGGGTATTATTTATAAAAACGGATGCTGAACCAAGTTCAGCATGACAGATTACGAGCATTCTAGCATTTAACAAAGATACTAAGCAAGGACACAAAGTGTGCGTAACTATATAGAAGCGGTCGACCATCACTTACCCGTAGAACCAAACCCGCCGCGTGACTCGGTATTCATCGATTCGACAGTCACAAATTCGTCTACCTTCGCTATTTTTACTAAGATAGCTTGTGCAATACGCTCACCTTTTTTTACTTCGACATCAGATTGAGAAAAGTTAAGTACCTGTACCCCTATCTCATCTTTATCGCCACAGTAATCTTCGTCGATCACGCCTACGCCGTTTGCTATCATGAGGCTCTTTTTAAGAGGTAATGAACTGCGTGATGCGAGCATGAGAAAGTACCCTTCAGGGATTTTTACGATGAGGTTTGAGGGAATTATGGTTGATGTAAACGGTTTGATCACCATGTCGGTTCGCGCATACAGGTCAAAAGCTACAGAACCTTTTGTCTGATATGCAGGAAGAGGTAACGTGTTATCCACTAATTTTATATTCATTTTCATATGACAAAACTATATAGAAGATGTTTTTTTTTTGCAAGTAGTATTCCCAGTCGGCGGCAATGCCGCCGACTGGGACTGTGTTATATGCGCGTGATCTTCTTTTGGGCACGGTCGACCCTTGCCTTATTTTTGGCCGACAGCTGACTAATAACCCCGAATTTCAAATGACGAGCTTGTATGTCTGGAATCGACATCTTGCTCGCAAGCAGTTCTTCGATCTCGTCGAACGTAAAGACCTGCTGCGATTTCAACGCCTCCGTCATATGATCATAGGCGGTTTTCAGATCGCCGCCGATCTTGTCGGACATCGTAATGACGCGCACCCACAAAGTGAGCACCGCCAAGCCAAATGCCACCGCCCCGGTCTCAAAGACCAAGCTGAAGGTGGTGAACAGCCAGAACAGCCCGACCACCACCCCTGCCGTCCACAACCAGAAAAAGGCGGTCTTCATGGCCTGGGTTACCTTGATCTGGCCGGTGGCCAACCACACGACCACCATAAGGCCAAGGATTGTCCAGATTACCCACACAAGCCATGTGGGAATTGGAATCCACCCGCGCAACCCCATGGCTTGTACGGTCGCCAGCACGCAGAATCCGGCAAACATAGGTGCGTTGTTCCTCTTCACAGACAACCTCCGCTTAGTTCACAAATAGCACGCGCTATTTTATAGATATAATTATAACATACTGTATCATAAATAGGTATATGAAAGATTTATTTATCTATCAACAAAGAGTAAGACTAATGGTTAAAATCAAGTTATAATAGTGTATGGATCCCACAGCAGAACGCAAAGATAACCAGATAGAGATTGATCCTATAGAGTTCTTCTAACAGATGCTCAATAAAATAGATCTATTAGTGCTATATGTTACCTGATGTCAAAAGAATCAGCTCACATCCTTTTCAAGCAACCCTATTACTGGTCCCAGATCATTAAGTTTAAATCCACCATTATCATTAAATTCAATGCCATACATTGGAAGCCCATGAGCCAATTTTCCTGCAGTTTCAAGCAGATGATCATCTGCCAGTTCTGACAATACTTCATATAGATATTCAGCATCAAGACCACCTGCAAGAGTAACAGTGTTTGCTTCTATCAATTTTTCTGCAAACAGTTTCTGTCTTTGATTTACGAGAGTTCGATGATGAATGAATACCTCTACGGTCTTTGTACCATCATCAGTGAGCATCTGATATCTTGGGAACACGCCAAAATTACCTTCTACAAAAAGGACTGCTCCCTCAATATGATCGCCCTCGAGCTTTATTTCCTTCGCTCCTTTTTTTTCGAGATCACCGATAAGTTCATCAAGCAAAGTTATCTGATCCGGAGAAATATTGTAGGCTGACGGATTTGCTCTCATTAATCTCATGTGTCCACATCCCGCACATACCACAGATCCATCTGCGTGAGCATCAGTATGTAATCCGAGATGCTGAGCCCCGCCAACGAGTTCAGCAAGGACTTCTGCTGATTTCTTAATGTCGACATCAAATGCATATACCTGTGAAGCGGCAAGTAGTATTGCTAGCTGCCCGGCATCACCACCTGCGATTGCAAGCGGAGCAAGTGTTTCAGCATTTTCATAACGACCATCTATGCAACGAGCAAGATATTTATTAGCATCTGTAACAAGATATTTGTTATTTCTCACAAGTTCTTCGACCTGTGAGTGAGATAGAAGTGTTTTTTCCATAATACTGATATTATACAAATTAATATCCGATTATAGCTTTAACTCTTTTTGAATACGTAGTTACTATTTTTTTTGCTTCAGATCTAAATTGCGCGTTCTGTTGAGATTCCAGGACTACACGCGTGAGAAATTTTTCATAATATGTTTTCCCTTTATACTCTTTAGAAGAATTCACAAAATCATCACCCATATTATGGCGTATATAGCATTCTTCATTTGTGGGTATTCTTAGGTTAACTCCCTGAACAAGATGCTGCCATTCTCGCTGCAGTTCTTCCCACGCAGTAACTAATAAACAATCCTGTTCTGATCTATTGTCAACATCTTTCTGTATAGCACGTATAGCATATCCAGCCAAATAGGAAAATGTAGCGTCACGAACAAGTGAAGCATATGATCCTTCCTTAAAGCGAGGCATAGATCTTCGTTCCACAGCAGGTGCACTACCATTTCCATAATTTTCTACCATATCCCCCTCTCTTTTTTTATGAAACGGAAAATATAATCCTTCGTCGTAATATGCCCCTAGTTTACCATAATGTTCCATAATAACATTTTGTCCATTTTTTACTCCTTCAATTTTATTGGGAGGTATTTCATCCCAAAAAAGAAATCCGGCAGCAGAAGCTAATACTGTTATATCCATGATCTCTGTATGTTCTGGAGTTAGATCAACACCACCTAATGTCTCATGTACAGACCAACTCCCTTTTAAACCGCCCATTTTCCGCATAGTAAGTATCTCTCTTAGCACAGTACGTGGTGATGCTGCTGGCTTTGATATTACTTCAAGAGTACTTTTCATATCTTTTTTAAAGGTGTGAGACGCCATCCCGTGATTATATACTTCTCCCAGGACAGCAACTACAGGAATGTGAGGTAGTAACACAAGAGATGTAAAACTGCCTTCTTGCATATATTTCGACCATTCGGGGATTTGATCCAGCTTATTAACCATGTCCAACTGAGCACTAGTCATCGCCTTGCGATCCATGAAATATAATTCCAGAAGTGTGAAAATAGGATCTGTAAATTCCACCTCCATACCAAATGTTATTGGATCGTGTTGAATAAAGTCAGCTTCTTTATTTTTTCGATGAATTTCTGACAGAAATTGCATAGCTAAGCTTACTTTTGTTTCTAGAACATCTTTTTCAAATTCTTCTGCTTTTTCAGTTTTTCCTACTGTGCGCTTATATCTTTCATATAAATCATCTATACCGCCATTTACACATAGTCCATACATAGCAACAGCATCAGATGCAACAATACGTTTTTCACCACGGGTGAGTCTACCTATTTCAAGATATACTGTCTGTAACGATAGTAAAAAACGATCCTCTCGCAATAAATGGTCATATATATCATCGCTCGATGACTTTTTACCAGTAACTAATCGATGATATCCTGCAGCAAGATCGGCAGTTATCGCCATTCCCTCTCGTCTTATATATTTCTCGTTATCTGAATAAGATTGTTCAACTTTGTCTGAAAATCTTCCTCGTAATAATGTCATTAGGTCTTCTCTACGCATACCTTCCTGCTGCACATCAACACCATCGATAGGAGTATAGTCGGCATACCTATGATCAGTTAGTTCAAGCTTATCAAGCTCAGCCAATAATTTATCTAAATTTGCAAAATCGTATTGTGCCGCATTATAATCTTCAGACATAGTATAATTTATTAAAATTGTATCAAGCAGATTGGTACATTTGCAATCTATGAATACTCCTCTTTATATCTATGACCCTACTGCATCTGACAAATTGGGTAATGTCCGGGGGGCAGGTAGATACCTTCAGGTCCTGAAATTAGCCTTTCCTGATGCAACCTTTGTATCTGATGTTACGAAAGTGACGTATGAAAGTATATTTATTAATCCTTTTTTTGAATTTTTAAAACCTCCTCTGATCACTAAGCGCATAGCCAGGAAACAGATTGCAGTCATCCATGATCTTATTCCTCTCAAATATCCTCACAAGTTTCCAGCAGGCATACGAGGGACATTCCGCATAATCAGTAACAAAATGACACTGCGGATGTACGATGGAGTCATAACCGATTCTGAAGCAAGTAAACATGATATTACACACATTCTCAACGTTCCTGGACAGAATATTCATATCGCCTACCCGCCGGTACATGATCATTTCTTTCATCCTCCTGCTTTGCCTCCACGTGAAGAAATACTAAAGCAATGTGGTATTCCCGATAAGCCGTATTTAATTTATGTAGGTGATGCAACATGGAATAAGAACCTTATTGCGATGGCAGGAGCAATAAAAGAAGCCAATATAACATGTGTGATAGTTGGTAATGTCTTCACGAATGGATCTCATTTACGAACACATCGTACGCACCCTGAACATCGGGAATATATAGGCTTTATGGACGAAATACAGCAAGATAAACGATTTATTAAGACAGGCTTCGTTGACGATATTACGTTGCTTGCACTTTATACCTATGCAACTGCTAATATTCTTGTCTCTCGTGATGAAGGTTTTGGATATTCATTTGGTGAAGCTGCTGCACTTAATACGCCATCAATCTTATCTGATATTCCCGTTTTTAGAGAAATTTCGGAGGGAAATGCCGTTTTTGCTGATCCCTCAGATCATCATTCAATAGCGAAAGCAATTCATATGATATCTACAGATAACTTTATGCGAAATGAACTAGCTGAAGCAGGATATGAATCAGCAAAACGATTCACTGTTGCCGAGTTCAAACAATCTCTTACAGGACTGCTATAATGATTTTGATGACCCTGCAATTTCATAAGATTACGAGATTATTTTTTGCACTACTACTTATTTTAAGCGTCTTTTTTACTGCCCCTCAGGTATATGCTATTACAGAATCTGTTACGGTAACACAAACTACGGGTATTCCTGTATCTCCATTTATATGGGGTGTAAATTATGAAGGGTATTCACTCTACACTTCTGCAGCTGAGTTTCTTGCAAGTATGGATGCTGCAAAACTTGCAGAACTCGGACCAACAATCATGCGTTTCCCTGGAGGATGCACTGCAGACGTATACGATTGGGAACAATCACGCGTTCATTTCATTAAGCCTGACGGGACTATAACAGATAGAAAAATCTTGAGTGTTGATGATGCGTTCACCGTAGCTAATCAGATAAACGGTGACCTGATATATCAGATAAACATCGATGATGGATCTGTCACTAATTATTGTGGTGCAAAAACACTTGAACCAGGTACGTTAGCAAAGACTCAAAAGCTCATAACGAAATATAAAGGACAGATACACCATGTAGAGTTAGGCAACGAACAGTGGTTTAATTGGGATCCGCTGAAATATGCAACACTTGCAGTTCAGTATGCCAAGGCTATAAAAACAATAGATCCGACCATCAAAATTGGTATTATTGGATTTGGCTCAGGACAGGTCAATCTTCAGACAAGAAATACGGCATGGACAGCCATGGTTAAGCAGTTATTTGCAAGCACGTGCTCTACGGGGCCCTGTTTTGATTATGTAACTGATCACCCGTATGCGACCATCACTCACAACCCCCCGTTTAATGGACAAAACGCATACTATCCCATGACAAACTACGGACCACTTCTCCAGCAGCTAACGGCTGACTATGCACCAAAAAAATATGTATCTACAGAGTGGAATTTGCCTTGCTGGGGAACACCGCCTGGTAACACGGCTACAAATACCATCGAGCATGGTATGTACGTTATGGGAATGCTCATGGAGATGGCAAAAAATGGTGTTGCCATGGCTAATTATCATGATTTTACCTCTACTGACTGGTTGAGTGCTGGAAATGGATGTAGTCTGTTCCAGGGAACAAGTCAGTTCACTCCAGCTGGTGCAGCGTTTGCATTATCGTCTGTTGCCGCCGGAGGCACGATGTATGACACTATAGTTGCAGGTCCTTCACTTGCTATCTCTCCTGATACCAGCTGTACGAATGGAGAAGGATGTATTGCTGCTGCAGCTGCTCCATACATGTCAGCATATGCATTTAAACAGGGTAATAGTCTTCTTCTATTTCTTATCAACCGTCATGAATCTGAAGCGGCAAATACAACTATAAACCTCAGTGGATTTTTTAATTCAGGTCCAAAACAGGTTGGTATTTCAAAATTAAAAGCTACTGCTTTTACTGATGCCGCATTTGTCCCGATCAATGAGATAGCCACCTCATCAGGCGCACTGAATGTGAATGTGGAGCCTCTCACGATTGCTCGTCTGACTTTTATAAATCAATTTGCAGGTGCTCCAGCGACCAACACACCAGCACCAACACGAACAGCCGCCAATGTTACTATTCCCTATCCGGACGATCAACCTCAAGAAGATTACCAGGATATGGATATCATCATGTATATTATCGCCTCAACCGTATATATTATGCTCATTCATTTCGCGATAGCTATAACAAAAGAATTTAAAATCTTTCTGATGGTATCGCTTTTTGTACTCGGTGGGGTTATTGGTATTTTTATGCACTCGCTTCAAGTAGGGTTTATCATAAGCGTCATTTTGACTTTATTCCTGTGGTAAGTTGAATAATCTTTTTGCGTTCTGTGTGGTTATTTCATCAAGTTTCTCCACTGATATTTCGTGAAGATCTGCAATTTGTTGTGCGATAAATGGTATGTGGTACGGTTTATTCGGATATTCTTTGCGAGATCTAAACGGTTCAGGAAGTAAAAAAGGAGCATCCGTTTCGAGTACTATCATGTCGAGGGGAACCTGCTTTATAAATGCTCTTTTTTCTTCATAATACGTAATATCACCGTCAAATCCTATAAACATCTTATGCTCCTTGGCAAACGAAAGTAATTCCGCGTCCGGTTCGCAACAGTGAAAAACAGCTTTATATTCTAACCCTGAGCACCACTTATCATGAAGTAATGGTAATAGGTCATGCTTAGACTCACGATTGTGGATAATTAAACTTTTGTTATGGGTGATTGCTAATGAAACCTGTGCTGCAAATAATGATTTTTGTGCCTCCTTATTATCATCCGTAACTATATGTTCGTTGCTGCTATGATAATCCATTCCCACTTCTCCAATTGCCACAACTTTGGATTGTTTCACCATCGTGTCTAATTCAATCAAAATGTGCTCCATGTTCCACGTTCTATGTTCATCACTGTGTGCCTCATGTGGATGAATGCCGACTGCGGCATATATATGATCGTACTGATTCGCAATTTCTATCGCTTTACGTGAATGTTTTACATCGGTACCAGGAACAATAATTTCCGTAACTCCGACATCATGTGCTTCATCAATAATAAGCTGGAGATTTTTTTTGAACTTAGAAAAATTAAGATGACAATGTGTATCGATCATGAAATATGGTTAGGGAACGATTATAATGGTTATCGTATTATAACTATTATAATGAAGCTATGAAACTATTTATCGGTGCTGACCACAGAGGTTTTGAACTAAAAAATAAAATTGTTGAGTATCTTCAACAGGAACATATCCCGGTAGAAGATATGGGACCTCATACATATGAGGCCACTGATGATTATGTCGATTTCTCAAAAAAAGTTGCATCTGCCGTCCTGCAGGATGTGAATGAAAACAGAGGGATTGTGTTATGTGGTTCTGGTATTGGTGTTGCTATGGCAGCTAACCGGTTTAGAGGAATCAGATGTGCGCTTGCTATAAATGAAGATCAGATTCAGCACGGCCGCGAACACGATCATATAAATATGATTGCACTTCCCGCTGAGTATATGAACTTCGAAACAATAAAAAAATGTATTGAAACATTTCTCGCAACACCTGTAAATAATGATCCTAAATATCTCAGACGAAATACAAAACTTGATGAATAATATTAGGATGAGATATTGTATCTCCCATCTGATGTTTTCATAACATACCCTTTTAACTCGAGATCAGAAATAAGAGGAAGTAATACCGCAACTGTCATTTGCGTTCTATAGGAAAGTGTATTAAGATCGCATGCTTCATGTCTGATTGCTTTAAAAATAGCTAACTCTTCAGGTTCAAGATCTGGTTGTGAATGAGAATTTTGAGATATCTTTGGTAGATCACCAAGTATATCTTTTGGATCTGTGCAGATTTTTGCCCCTTCTTTTATGAGTATATGAGGACCTTCAGATACTTCGGATCCAACAGGTCCGGGAACAGCATATACGTCACGTCCTTGCTCTGCGGCATAACGAGCTGTGATAAGTGCGCCAGATTGTTTCGCTCCTTCAACAACTACCACGCTCCTCGATAACCCTGAGATAATACGATTACGGGAAACGAAGTATCCTTTAAGTACTGTCCTGCCTGGCGGGAATTCAGAGATAATAATGTTTCCTGTTTCTAATAATCGTTGATATAACTGTTTATTCGAAGGAGGATACATAATATCCACCCCACACCCTAATACCGCAACTGTTCTGCCATTATATTCGAGTGCTGAAGTATGAGCTACGGTGTCTATTCCCCGAGCCATACCCGATATAATTATGATTTTATGCAAACATAATTCCCGGCTAATTTCACGCGCCATGCGTACACCATACGTGGTAGGAGTACGCGTTCCCACTACTCCAACAGAGCACTTATCATTCCAGGGAAATGTACTAACATCACCTTTTACATACAAACAAATAGGTGGATCGGAGATGTGCATTAAGATCTCGGGGTAATTCGGCTTACCCGGATATATGATTTCTATCTGACTTTGCTTCATCGCACAATACTCATCATACGTTTGCTGCTTCATTTTATATGCACAGAACTCTGCAGCTATCTTTACACTAATTACTTCACTCATGTCTGATATTGATGCGTCACAAATATGCTTTATTGATTTAAATCTGTTAAGTAAAAGAATAAATTTCATGGGACCTATGCCCATAAAAGAAGAGAGTAAAAAATAATACCATTCATCGTCCATCATATTACTTTAGTGACATTTTATACACTCAGCAATGGACTATAAACGACAAGAAAGCTCATGGGTTTATGAATGGCGTTAGCTGTGGTATGATAAAAGCATATGAAAATTACAGCAATAAAAGCACTCGAAGTGCTCGACTCTCGAGGAAACCCTACAGTTCGTGCATATGTAAAACTTGATAATAATGTAACATATGCAGCATCAGTTCCGTCCGGTGCATCAACCGGTGCACATGAGGCGGTTGAGTTACGTGATGGAGATGACTCAAGATATGGAGGTCTTGGTGTGCAAAAGGCAGTTGACCATGTAAACACGACAATTGCAAAAGCTCTTGTAGGAAAAACGGTAGATAGCCCTGATGAACTTGATAAGGTCATGATTGAACTTGATGGCACATCAAATAAATCAAATTTGGGAGCGAATGCTATTCTTGCCGTATCGATGGCAGTTGCTCGTTCTGCTGCAGCTTCTCAGGACATTCCTTTATGGAAATTTATTCATGAATATTATTTTAAAGAATATGCCCCGACGTTTCCTCGTATTATGGTAAATGTGGTAAATGGAGGTAAACATGCAGGATGGAATTTTGATATTCAGGAGTTTATGATAATCCCGACAACTGATCGCCCTAGTGAAAGTATACGAATGGCGTCTGAAATTTTTCATTCGCTAGGCAGCCAATTGAAAAAAAAGAAGTTATCTACTCTTGTCGGAGATGAAGGTGGCTATTCGCCTCTTCTTGCATCTAATGAACAGGTAATAGAGCTTATTCTTAGTTCGGCTGATGAAGTGGGTTATCATGATAAAGATGATTTTAACCTTGCCCTTGACGTTGCTGCTACCGAGTTTTACAACAAGGAAACAGGCATGTATATGCTCAAAAAAACAGGACAGAATCTTACAGGCAAGGAACTGGCAGATTATTATTTATCTCTTGAAGAAAAGTATTCTATATTATCGTATGAAGATCCATTTGCAGAAGATGATTGGGATAACTTTAAAGATTTCACTTCACGGTCTGCAGGAAACTATATAACTGTCGGTGACGATTTATATGTAACTAACACAGAACGCATTCAAAAAGGAGTAGATATGCAGGCCACAAGTGCCGTCCTCATTAAGCTGAACCAGATTGGTACTGTTATAGAAACCATTAATGCGATTAAAATGGCACGAAAAGCCAGCTGGAAATCACTTATTTCACACAGATCAGGGGAAACAGAAGATCCATTTATTGCCGACCTTGCGTACGGATCAGGCTCTGATTTTATAAAGGCAGGTTCTATGTCCCGATCAGATAGACTGTGCAAATATAATAGATTGCTGGAAATTGAACAGATTACGGGGTATTAAATCGAAATCACTATGCGTAAGCTTGCTCTTATTATTATGGATGGATGGGGGTTGGGCGAACAACAACCCAATAACGCTATTTTTATGGCCGAAACTCCATTTTATGATTACCTTATCAAAAACTATCCACATACAAAGCTTCAGGCAAGTGGGCAGTACGTTGGATTGCCTGAAGGGCAGATCGGCGGATCGGAAGTGGGACATCTCACAATTGGAGCTGGTCGCGTACTCTATCAGGAACTTCCTCGTATAACACGCAGCCTCACTCAACTGGTCGGAGATGATAGTGTGTTAAATTTTGGATCGTTCAGATCGCTTATCGAACTTGCGCGACAGCAACCTATACACATTGTGGGTATGGTATCAACAAGTGGCGTACATAGTCACATAAATCATCTGATTGCGCTTCTTGATATTATGCAGGAGCAACGCACACTTCCTCCTGTTATTCACTTTATTAGCGATGGTCGAGATACTCCCCCTCAATCAGGTATTGAGTTTGCAAAAAAGTTAACTGAGCACATTCGCGAGAAAAAGTTCGGCACCGTGGCAACACTTGCGGGGCGATTCTATGCAATGGATAGAGATAATAACAAAGATCGCACCGATAAAGCGCTTGATCTCTTAACGTCCCCTACTGATGAAGCACATCAGAAAGGTGGCGATGATTCATTCACTGCTCTTGAACAGGCTTTTGGTGAAAGTTATGCAAAAGAAATAACCGATGAATTTATTGAACCTGTGCGTATTGATAAATCATTTCGAGGGCTTGAAGATGGAGATGCGTTGTTCTTTTTTAACTTCCGAGCAGATCGCATGAAACAGCTCATTACGGGACTCCATCAAAGACTACCGAATTCTCCCTTTATTACAATGACCCGTTATGATAAATCGTATCCATATGAAGTGATATTTAATAAGCAGTCTGTTTCAAATACATTGGGAGAAGTGCTAAGCAATCATGGGCTGACACAATTACGTGCAGCGGAAACTGAAAAATTTCCCCATGTTACATACTTTTTTAACGGAGGCGTTGAAGTTGTCTTTGAAGGTGAAGTGCGAAGTCTTGCTGAAAGTAATAAGGTTAAACACGATGTCATGCCGGAAATGAAAGCTGCTGAGATTGAACATAATGTAGAACAGTCTGTAAAAACCGCGTATCCGGATTTCATACTCGTTAACTTTGCGAATCCAGATATGGTCGGTCATACAGGCAATTTTAAAGCGGCTGTAACAGGAGTCGAAACCGTAGATTCTCAACTCAAAAAACTGTGCGATATTCTGATTGCTGCAAAATATATTTGTTGCATCACGGCAGATCATGGCAATGCTGATATCATGTATGACTTAACAACAAGGCAACCACACACGGCTCATACAATGAACCCTGTGCCGTTTATCATCTATGATCCTCACGATACTGCAAACAAACACCTCGTTCTTGATCAGAATCCGGATAATGGGCTCAGTAAGATCGCGGGAACCGTATTACAGCTGATGGGAGTTCCAAAACCATCGCATGATTATGAGAGTTTAATTCAGTAACATGACTATTCCTCAGTATTCTCAACAGGACCTTTCGCGGATCTCTGAATCATTTACATCTGAACTTCATTCTGCTGCCGCAGGAAAAGATACAAGCCTGGCTTTTCTTGAAAATCCTCTATCTCAACGCAATTTACAAACACCAGATGATATAGTCCAGGTCATGAGCATCGGCGGCACACTTTGTAAAACTGCATACGTACAGAAGCATGATAAAATATACGAATTTACTGATTACGATATTGTTTCGATACCCTTATTTGATTCAAAAGAACATTTTCTTGCATTTATAGAGAAACATATTAAAGCAGATACAACGGTTCTTGCATTAAATTTTGCGTATCCTTTGCAGCCTGTATTACGAAACGGATATACCGATGGCATACTTGTCAGGCCTACTAAGGAACACGTTTTCCGCGGACTTGTAGGAGAATCTGTTGGGTTATCAATAGAAGAAATGTTTAGTAAGAAATATAATCGTACTCTTAACGTAGTTACTGCAAACGATACGATCTGTCTGGCACTTTCTGGTCTTGAAGTTGCTCCATGGGATAAGATAGTTGGCGGCATTGTAGGAACAGGAACGAATATGGGATTTTTTACAACTGAACATTCTATCGTTAATCTGGAATCAGGTAATTTCGACAAACTGACACCTACCGAAAGCGGCAGATATGTTGATTCTATATCAACGAATCCGGGTAAACATCTGTTTGAAAAAGAAGTTTCAGGAGCATATCTCTATCAACATTATAATTATTATCTAAGTAAGATTAATCCTGATGCGCCAAAAATCCAGATGAGTACAGAGCTATCGGCAATAGACCCCTCAGATAAAGAGCGGTATGAACTCGTAACACAACTTGTTCACAGATCGGCTTCTTTATTTGCCGCCCAAA
>CAYMIY010000017.1:0-2595 GCA_964390735.1 uncultured Gammaproteobacteria bacterium | reverse complement strand
TATGAACTCGTAACACAACTTGTTCACAGATCGGCTTCTTTATTTGCCGCCCAAATTGCAGGCATGATCACATATAAAGGGAAAGACCATATTTCATTTGTTGTGGAAGGTAGTATATTCTGGGATATACCTCAGTATGTGCAAGCAGTGTACGCACAGCTCTCCGATTTCCATATACCTTCAGAATCATTTTCTTTTCATCATATAAAAAACAGCAATCTCGAAGGAGGAGCACGATTAGTCTATAGACTATAGACCGTAGACCATAGACTATTATGATATGTTCTTGACATATACTTTCATTATCTTCTACAATGAATGTAATCGGTCGACATATTCGGCACAACAACATCATGAAACAGTCAATCTCAATAAAGAATGTGATATATAAGTTAGCTCTCTGTAGCTTTCTTTTTGTATTTGTAACCCTCATATCTTCGCGTGTATCTGCTTCGACAATTGTCAACCTAAGCCCTAGCGACGACACAAAAGTAAGTAAATCTTCACCCACTACAAACTATGCGAAGACAACATCACTTGAAGTTGATGGTGGCGGAACATATGAGGAAATTTACATGAAGTTTGACCTATCATCACTTGCAGGAAAAAGTGTTGTGTCGGCAAAGCTCAAAATAAAAGTTGATAATACATCCACTTCGCAACAAAACTATAAACTTGTAAGCGATACCGCATGGCTTGAAACAGGAATTAACTATAATAATCGCCCTTCAAAAGCTTCATCAGCGTTTGCAACCGCTATGGGAGGTCCTTCCGGATCAACTCAACTTATCGATATGACATCGACAGTGAAGTCAAAACTCGGGCAGAAATTTGCTTTTAATATCGACATGACTACTAGTGACGGATTCGGATTTAAATCAAAAGAGACGTCAACAACATCTGATCGTCCTGTACTGATTGTGGAATATAACGATACCACCACAACAGCGACACCAACGAAGACGCCTACACCTACCACAAGCGCTGCACCCACAGCGCAACCCACCGTTATAGCAACCCCTCCTACGGGTGATGTGATTTCACTTTCACCTATTGCAGATACCTATGTCCAGTCGGATACACCTTCGACAAATTACGGTACTAAAACCATATTATATTCAGTAGGAAGTCCTGAAAAGATTTCATACTTAAAATTCGATTTGTCCGCTACAGCAGGAAAACCAATTGCTTCTGCGATACTGTACACAAAAGTACAGAACGATTCTACTGATGTGCAAACGGTAAGTAATGTGGAAGACAATGCATGGATTGAAACGGCAATGAATTTCAGTAATAAGCCCGCTTTGGGCACACCTATTGGCACATTTACTGCCGGTGCTATTAATTCAATGAATACCTCTGATATCACATCTGCGGTGAGTGCGCATACCGGTGGCCTGATGACCATCGCATTTAGTTCGACAAAGACGAATAATGTGGCAGTATATTCACGGGAATCAGCAGATAAACCGGTACTAAAAATACTGTTTGGACCCCTTGAAACGCCTCCGCCAAATCGAACACCTACACCTGTTCCAACAAGTTCTTGGCATAGTGTGAGCTGGAATACAGATACGGTATCTTTGAAAGCTGATAATTTTTATGTCGTGGCAAATGGCGTAACATTTGTACCTGGTAGAGGAATTACTCCAATGGTATCTGTGCGCTCCGACCAAGGTAATCCAGGGTATACGAGCCTGGAAGTTGAATGGACTGATAATGGCATACCCATGCGATTTTATATGTACTTAAAGGCAGAAGGTGGAAGGTGGTATGTATCCGAAATGAGAACTTATAATGGGAGTACACCGGGAGATTGGGTTACATATACAGATCCTACCACTTATTTTTCTACTCTAATAGGGCAAACATATAGTACCTCAGATATAGATATCAATGCAGATATACCTAATAATAAAGTTCATTTTTCTCATTTATTCTTGAGTACAACTCTTACAGGCACCAAGATTTCCAGTAATCCCTCAGCAACACCCGGCAATATGTGCATTACAAGATCGAAAGGTGACGCAAACTGTGATGGTAATGTAGACTTTATTGATTTTGAGATATGGAGAAATGAGTTCATGGGAGAAGATACCAAAACTGATGCAAATTTCAACTATACAGAAGATCAGAAAGTGGATTTTATTGACTTCGAAATCTGGAGACAAGGGTATCTGGAAGAATCGGCAGTTTCGCCCACAGAGGGGGTTACAGCCACTCCCACACCCGCTTTAAGTCCCTCGGACACACCCATACCTACACCTACCCTCATTACATCATGCCAGTGGTGTGGTGCCTCGTGCGTTCCGGCTGATATCAATCTGGGTTGCCCAGCTTTGGCCGTGCCTGATGGTGCTACTTGCGAAGCTGTAGCCGGCGAGTGTATTGCGACACTTCCATAACAATCTAGCTGAATATACCTTAAATCGTACGAACGTTTAGTTATTGTGCATATCAACTATTACCCATGTCTCTCCCTATTGACATTATCTTATAGCAAGTACTATAACTATGGTAGATTGTTCAATCGCTATGGCACTGCCATAATACGAAGGAGCAATCTAATGTTCTTTAACAACGAGTAGGTTTGAT
>CAYMIY010000016.1:4093-23632 GCA_964390735.1 uncultured Gammaproteobacteria bacterium | reverse complement strand
GTGATGAAAAAAATGCATATGCTATTAACTACATTGTTCCGTTTGAAGAAAATAAGTCACTGTTTGGATATAATCTTGCATCAGATCCAAAACAGGCTGAACTTATGCGAGAATCCGTTGTGTTAAGAGAACCACGAGCGACACCTAATCATATCATTCTTAATGCCAGCAGGATCACAGTTTATAATCCTGTATTTCGGCAAACGAGTAAAGGATTGGAGCTAAAAGGATTTATCGCGGTACTCCTAGATCCTGATATATTGTTTGATCAGCTATCTGACACCCAGAATTCGGGTATTACGGCAGCAATTTATAACGGCAGAACAGATCTTAAGAATATTGATACGGGCGCTACAACAGATAACATACTTGCTACAAAAAAAGGAAATGTGTATAGATCTGCACAGTACCTTACCTTGGCTAAGCAGCCATTTACGATAGTTTATTCTTCTGATGAAAGCGTGCAACAAACACTTGGACAAAAAATTGTTCCTCAGATACTGTTGTATGGAGGAAGTGCAATTATATTCTTACTGTTTACTACTATCAACTTCATGTTTTTCTCTAATACAGAAGTGAAAGAGTGGCCTTCGGCAAAAGAAAAGAAATAAATTATATTATCGTAAGAGATCTGTTGTTTTCGTTACGAGGCCTGTGAGAGGAGTCAGGATGTCAGTAACGGGATGTGGTTGGTCAGGTGGTGTTGAAACAGGTGCTGAACTAGTATTTTGTTCATCTTGAGCTGTCTGATGAGTTGGCTCTGTTGCAGGTGCCGGCTGTGGACCAGATGTAGGTGACGGAGTTATTTCCTGATGTGTAGGTTCAGGCGTTCGGGTAAGAGTCGGTATAAGAGCAATATATGCCGGAGTTGGCGTTACCGACACCTTATCTGTTTTCGTTTGTGCGATCGATACAGCATGCGGAGTCCTTAATGGCTTACTTAACGCACATGCGTTTAGCGTACACGCATTTACCGGATGCTGTGGATTCGGATATATCGTAATCAGGTAAAACGAAATGAAACTGGCAAAAAAAAGAGAAAAAAGCGCACTTATATGATCAATTCCCTTATTGAAAGTCATAAGGTCATTATACTCAACAAAGCTGTGGATGTCAATTTAGAGCCTTACAGTAATATCTCCAGATACAGAACGTAAATATATAGATGAATGTGTATAATAGCTGAGCGTAGAACATCTGCGATCGTACAATCAAAACCATTTACACAGAACAATGGTATAGGCAGCGAGTCAGACTTGGTGTCTATGGATTATGATATCCTAATATATATGAACAACAAAAACTGGCATCAGAAACATTCCGATCAACTTACGTTTGGACAGAAGATCGCTGATCGGGTTGCAACAGGTATGGGTAGCTGGACGTTTATCATTATTCAGACGATTGCAGTTATGTGTTGGATAACGCTAAACATAGTAGCACTGGTTGCTCACTGGGATCCCTATCCATTCATTCTGCTTAATCTTCTTTTTTCAGTTCAAGCCGCATACGCCGCACCTATCATTATGATGGCGCAAAATAGACAGGCGGAGCGCGATAGAATTCAGGCAGAAGCCGATTACGAAACTAATATAAAGGCAAAATCAGAAATTGAGATGCTTCAAAAAGCACTCTCTCGCATTGAAATAGACAAGCTTGATAAGATAATTAGTCTGCTTGAGAATAAATGAAATTAAAAAATCCTTTACTCTTGCTATTTGTCATTGGATTCATCATCCGTATGTCACTGCTGTTTTATGATTATAGTTTTGACGTAAATAGCCACATGGGATGGGGGCGTGAGGCACTCAAATATGGTATCGCAGGTTTCTATGATCATAAATCGATAGAACGATATTCAACTATTTATCCTAATTATCCACCCGTAGCAATTTATCTTTTCACCGCAGGAAATCTGTTAAATACACTTCTTTTTAATATATGCTGGTATCTCAATACTCATATCAGCGCGTTCCCTTCGTCCATTATGCATTACTTTGATATCTATCGTGTATATGCTGCCATCGTGAAACTGCCAGCAGTTATTTCAGACATCGGCATTGCATATTATCTCTATTTAATCGCAAAGAAACTATATCCTCATTCACGTAAAGCGCCATTGATCGCAGCTGGTTTTGTGCTGCTCAATCCTGCGTTTTTTTATAACTCTGCACTATGGGGCCAGATTGATTCGCTCCCGCTCGTCTTTTTTATTGCCGGGTGTTATTACTTATTGTTCAGGAAGAGATTCATTCTGTCATCAGTATTATTCGCACTCGCGATACTCAGTAAACAAAGTGTAGTCATCTTCATTCCCTTTATATTTGGCGCAATAGCATATATGTATGGATATAAAAAAATGATTCTATCAGTGCTAATATGCATATGTACATTCTGGTTGCTCTTTATTCCGTTTTCTCCACACCTCTCTCTTGTCTATCCTTTTATCACGTACTGGAACAAGATGATACTGGTTTCGGGACTTCCCTATGTGAGTAACTACTCATTTAATTTCTGGTCCCTTGTGACGGGATGGAAAGACATTTTGGATACTACAAAGCTATATGGATTATCATATCGATTGTGGGGGTATATTATCAGTTCAGTTGTACTGCTTATCACATATATCAAAGCACGAAATAAACAAATAACACCACTGTTTATTCTTACCGTCTTATATATAGTAGGGGCGACTGTTTTTATGTTCTTTACGAAAATCCATGAAAGGCATTTACTTCAGGCTCTCGTTTTTGCAATACCTATTGCGTTACATAGTCGTAAACAGATTGCAGCCTTAACACTCATTTCGCTCATTCATTTTATCAATCTGTATCATAACTGGGCAGTGCCTGAACTTAAAGGAGTGCTTACCCTTATACATCTGACACCGTTTCATGTAGGAGCAGTACTCGTGCTCATTTTCTGCAGTAGTTATATTGCAACTAAGAATCTACGTTAATTAAACTTACGTACTACGGCTTTAATGACACCATAGATTTTTAACTCGTGTTTCGGTATAAAAGGTGGATATTTTGGATTTGCTGCTTCAAGGTATAAGCGCTGTTTGTTTTTGCGAAGTATTTTGAGTGTCCACTCTCGATCAATCTCTGCAAGCACGATGTCGCCGGCATTTGCTTCTTTTTTCTTTTCTACAACAACGATGTCTCCTTCAAATATACCTACATCGATCATAGAATCCCCAGAAACTTTTAAGAGAAATGATGCCTGGGGATCGTCAATAAGATATTCTTCAATGGTCAGGTATTGCTTATTTTCCTCAGCAAGAATCGGGTAGCCTGCCTTAATAATGCCAAGAAGCGGAAGAGCAAAGAAGCGGGAAGTAGGCGCTAGTTTATTATTTACTTTTTTGACGAGACCTTCTTCGAGCCATTTCTGAACCAGCTTATACACGGCATTTTTCGATGCAAACCCGCACAGAACAAGCATCTCAGAATAAGACGGGAGTCTGCGGTTCTTTTTATAAAATGCCTTTACTGCTTCAAGATGATTCGTTTTCATAACTACAGTGTAGTAAACAATCGTTCACTTTGTCAATAGGAAATAATAACTAGTTAGTATATCTAAGTATCTTGACAATTAGCCTATAATCTGCTATAATTCGGGGATGAATATGCGTATAAAAGACATACTAACCTCAACAAAAAATAAGCTTCGTGCTACGTATAAATACATTACTGCCCGCATTGAGCGTGCTCCGCTGAGAAGCTTTTTCATAATGATTGTTGTTTTATTAGTCCTTATAGCACTCAGTAATTTCATACGAAAGCCTGCAGCAGTAAAAAAAGACACCCATGTACCCGTTAAGAGTGTTAATGTGTACTATATTGGTACTGCGCCCACCGTACATCTTCAGGGACAGGTCGAAAAATCAGCTAATATAACGGTTAACTCCCTTATGGGAGGCGTTATCCAGGAAATCAATGTGTCTGAAGGACAGGAGATTGGCCGAGGCACCAACCTTATCTGGATGACTAATAATTATCAAGGTGGAAATACGTTCTCTCTCCTTCGTCAGCAGGCAGCGTTACAGTATCAGAATGTACTGGATACCTATGATACACAGAAAGATCTTATCAATAAACAGCGTGATTCAGCTGAGAAAAACCGTTCAAATGTGGAAGAGCTTCGTAAAATAACCGATGCATCAATAGCCGATACAGAATCTCTTATATCTCTTAACTCAAGTATCGTAGATTCTCTTGATGCGAATATAAATAACCTAAGTTCAAGTAATAATAATGGATCAAATGACCAGCAGATACTTGCGGCAAAGCAGATGAAAAGTCAGTATGTTTCTGCCATAAATCAGCTGCAAAGCGGACTTCGCGGTGCAAAATATCAGGTAAATTCTGACAATCCTCCGACAAAACTTGCAGATCTCCAGAGAGATATTACACAAAGACAGCTCGATTTACAGGCAAAAGCCCTCGACCTGAGTAAAGAAATCAGTAGAATTCAGTTGCAGATAGCACAGGTCAATGAATCTACCATGCATCCGGTAGCTCCATTCTCAGGTGTTGTTCAGCGCATCTATGTACGCCTTGGGCAGTATGTTTCACCGGGCACAGCACTTATTTCCATTGCAGGTGATGGAGGAGATCTGGATGTTGTAGTCTATGCTCCCCAGCAAATCGCGCGGACCATTTCTAAATTTGAAACCAGTTCCATTAAGCTTGGAAGTAAAACACTTGCTGTCGTACCTTCATTTGTCTCAACAGAAGCTGTTCAGGGCTCATTATATGCAATCAAATATTCTATTCCCAGTGAATATGCATCTGCAGTAACTGATAAGGGATATGTAGATGTAGAACTGCCCATTGGATATCCTGACACCTCAGCAACCGTCCCATTTGTACCTATTGAATCGGTATACCAGAGTCGTGATGCTGCCTATGTATATGTAAATGAAAAGGGAATCGCTAAAACTAAAAAAGTAGTTCTTGGCAAAGTGTACGGAAGTTATGTACAGGTTGAAAGTGGATTACATGCAGGCGACAGTATTATCGTAAACAGAAATATTATTAATGGCGACCATATTACTACTCAATAATCATGCAGAACTTTAAATCATATCTTGACCAGCTCGAGTTTGATCCCAAGCTCTGGAACAGTCTTCATGCTAAATGGGTGGTTAATTTCCGCCTGGTCTTGTTATTGATTCTTACCGTTGTAGCACTCGGTGTCGTAAGTATATTTGCTCTTCCTCGTAGACTAAATCCTGAAGTCAAAATACCTATTGTAGTTATATCGACCGTATTGCCTGGTGCAGGACCTGAAGATGTAGAGTCACTCATCACACGTCCTGAAGAAGATGTTCTTCTTGGCATGGATAAGCTTGATACGATCACATCAGTTTCAAATGAAAATGTATCTGTTATCACCATGCAGTTTGTATCTACGGCAAATCGCGACAAAGCTCGGGATGACGTGCAGGCAAAACTGGATGCAGTGACACTTCCTGAAGATGCACAGGCACCTAAAGTAATTGCACTTGATTTCGAAAATCAGCCAGTATGGACATTCTCATTATCATCAAAAGGTGATGTTGGTTCTCTTATGCGATTTGCGGATATGCTGAAAGATAAAATCAAAGACATTCATCAGGTAAGCAGTGTAGATATGTCAGGTTTTGATACACAGGAAGTAACGGTTCTTATCGATCCGGCAAAAGTACATGAATATGGCATTAATCCCGCTTTGTTATCGGCAGCTGTTAAAAAAGCTGCATCATCATATCCTGCAGGTAATCTTGACGGTTCATCATCACTATTTACTCTTACTATTGATCCAGCCATCACGACCATTGATGATATCCGCCATATACGCATTACAACACAAGGAAATTCAGTACAGCTAGGTGATATCGCTTCCGTGTATGAAACATCCAGGGATGGCCAAAGCAAATCGTTTATTGCCGCTCCTAATCACGAGCCTCAGCAATCAGTAACCTTCAATGTATTTAAATCATCATCATCCAACATTGATGACACAGCTTCTATCGTAGAAAAGAAAGTAAACGAAGTCGTTGCTCCCTATGGAGATCAGTTTAAAGTTACTAATATAACCAACGCAGGTAGTGACATCAAAAAAAGATATACCGATCTTCTTGGTGATTTCGGTTCAACAATCTTACTGGTATTTATAAACTTATTTTTGTTCCTCGGACTTAGACAAGCATTATTGGCATCATTTACTATTCCGCTTACCTTTCTTTCGAGTCTCATATTCATGAATATGTTTGGAATGACAATCAATTTTATATCTCTGTTCGCATTCCTTCTTGCTCTGGGAACATCTATTGATGATACCATCGTGACCGTATCATCAATGACAACCTACTATAGAACCAATAGATTTACGCCACAAGAGACAGGTCTTCTGGTATGGCGTGACTTTATCGTACCGATATGGTCAACAACTATAACAACAATCTGGGCATATCTGCCATTACTGTTGTCCACTGGAATTATCGGCGAGTTTATCAAGCCAATACCTATCGTAGTTACCGCAACGATGATCTCATCAACATTCTTTGCAGTTACCGTAACATTACCTCTGCTTATAGTCTTTTTAAAGCCTGCAATAGCTCCACGAGTACGAATCATGCTACAGGTAATCAGTGTACTGCTTGTTGGCGGTGTTCTTATCGCCATATTGCCAAAGAATATATTTTTGCCATTTATCTTGATCGCCATAGGTTTACTTATTTTTGTGTATACAAAAGTACGCAATGCTCTTGTTGAGAGTGCTCAGAAACAGGTAACAGCAATAGGCAATGTGTCATCACGAATAAAACCATACTTAGTACACGGCATCATTAATTCTGAGAAATTAGGCCTTGTGTACCGTCGCCTCATTACACGTGTTCTGACCTCGAAACATGGAAGAAGAAATACACTTATTGCAGTCATAACGTTTGCATTGTTTGCATATCTGTTATTACCTCTAGGTTTTGTAAAAAGTGAATTCTTTCCAAAAGCAGATGCAGATATTTTGTATATGAATATCGAATTACCATCTGGCACAAATAACGACAAAGTTGAGAAAGAAGCACTGCACATCGCAAACGAAGTTCGCAAGATTCAGTATGTGAAGAATGTGTTTATTGATGTCGGAAAGACCTTTAACGGACAGGGATCAAGTTCAGCAGGAGGAGCTGCCTCTATCGTTCTTGAACTTGTACCTAAAGAACAGCGTTCTACCTCATCAATAGATATTGCCCAGAATCTGAGAAATAAATATAAGGCCTATTCAACCTCTACCATAAGCGTGCAAGAAGAGAGTGGTGGACCACCAGCCGGTTCGGACATACAGATTAAGTTACTGGGTGATGATCTTACTGTCCTGGATCATTATGCAGACGATATCGTCTCATATCTTCAAAAACAGAGAGGTATTACTGATGTGACCAAATCATTAAAGCCAGGCACAAGTAAACTGGTGTTTGTTCCTGATAATGATAAATTGTCTGCCGCAGGGGTGAGTGTGGACCAGGTTGCTCTTGCGATGCGTACCTATGCCAGTGGATTCACTCTCGATAAAATTAAATTTGATAATAAACAAAAGGAAATTAACATGCGTATGGATCGAAGTTCTGCAACACCTGAAGAGCTTAATGCATTGACTGTGAGTAACAACACTGGTGTGACGTATCCGATATCTGCACTGGGTACCATTAAACTCGAAAATAACCCGACCGTTATCACTCGTGAAGGAGGAAAACGAACTATCTCTGTCTCTGCAACAGTGCAGCCCGGATTTAATATCGCCGAGCTCAATAAAAATATGGAAGCATTTGCAGATACAAAGTTAAATCTGCCAGCAGGCTATTCATGGCAGACAGGTGGTGTAAACGAAGAGAACGCAAAATCAGTGGCTTCTATTTTTCAGGCTATGGGACTTTCATTTATTCTTATTCTGATCACAATGGTCGTGCAGTTTGGATCATATCGTCAAGCAGCCATTGTCCTGATGCTTATTCCTCTTGCTATTTCAGGTGTATTTATTGTATTTGCTTTGACCGGAACACCATTGTCATTCCCGGCACTTATCGGTGTGCTTGCATTGTTTGGTATCGTTGTAACGAATGCTATGTTTATCGTAGACAAAATCAATCGAAACCGTAGAGAAGGTATGGATCTCGAACATGCGATTGCTGACGCTGCAGAAAGCCGTTTAGAGCCTATTTTACTTACATCTATCACTACGATCCTTGGTCTTATTCCGATTACGATCTCAGATCCATTATGGAGAGGTCTTGGAGGCGCAATTATTGCAGGACTGACTTTCTCAGGAGCAATCATGTTGTTCTTTGTTCCTGTGATCTACTATGTGTGGTTTCGCAAAGATGATCGGAAAGCAAAACTAAACGATACGAACATCTAAACAGGCCGTAACCCAAGGAGCCAGCACTTTCCTAAATGGAGATTTTTCAGATGTCAATTCTTCACGCGTAAAGAGGCCATACCCATAAGCAAATTCATTATTAAACGACGGAAGCTTTGTGACAGTTGCCTGGAAGAAATGACACAACTCATTCTCTGTATATGTTCCATCAAATGATTTGTACTGTACTTTGCCTGCGAGTGTAATTTCGCTTGAGAGATCTTCAGGTTTCATCTGCCATTCGCGTTCAAGAGTTTTGTGAATTGCTTCAGTACTATCCTGCATGACACCCTGTGAGTAGATCTGGTGTGATGATGCTGCAAAATCGATGACTCCATTAAATACCGGATGTTTTCTTAATTGACAGATATACAGATCTCCATACGTTAATATGACAGTAAAACCCCGGTGCAGAATCCCTTTGCGGTGAGCTTCCCAGCGTTCAATCTCTCCTATGATTTCGTCCTGTTCGTTAACTTTTGCTATGGTTATCGTTTTTGTGTAGTAGTCCATACTGCTTAATTGTACCAGAAGTAGCGTCTATTTCAGGCGTGATGAGTCTTGTGTTTCCTGAGGAAAAGGAGGTAGACTACAGAGATATAAGTGAGCATTATTGCGAGTCTTACAAAACTGAATTGCTGCTGGATACCAAACATCGTTTTTATAAATCCTCCCTCAATAGATTCCGAATCAGGTAGAAATCCAAAAGACAAGGGGAGAATATGAGATATATCTGTCTTAAAATAGACTTCAGCAAGTTCGCCAATTCCGTTATTAACAAACGACGCACCCAAAAGAACAATCATATACTCGGTTATTTTGAAAATTTTCCCGATAGAGAACTTAACATATGCCAAACATGTTAGCGCGCCTAATGTTCCTGAAATCACAAACCCTAGTATAAGACCAATAAGATTTTGCAAAAAAGTGGAAAATAGGGATGTTGTGGCAGTAAATAATGCAATCTCAAAGCCCTCTCTTATGATAAAAAACACAATAGTAAGGAAGATAGATATATCAAACACATTATTCTGGAGTTTTTGATGAGCTTGAATAATATGTTGGCTTCGCTTTAGTGAGAACATATTGTGAAGCGAAAAGACCACATATGCTATAAAAAAACCAGAAAAAATCATAAGATATCCAGCCATTAATTCTTCATTCTCTTCATTGATAAGAAAGTGAATACGATCTCCAACTGTGAAGACTGCAATAGGAAGGAGAAGTGCGATGAGTGTCCCTGTAACTGCAGCAAAGATAATTTCCTTTTCTCTTTTGAGTTCTAATTTACGTGATATGCCAAAGAAAACACCAATAATAAGAAATGCTTCTAAAAATTCTCTTACTGATATTATTAGTGTGCTTAACATATACTCATACAAAATTAGTAATAGTTACATTATATTATATGAGTTAGTCGAGTCAAGTGATTTATTAGTCTATACCATCATCGAAATTATTTATGAGCGAGGGATCTTTTGACTGGTTATCAGTTGGTTGGCCAGGTTCTGAAGGCACATCATCAGTCAATTCTTTTGAATCTGCTTTCTTTCCTTCATGATCAGGTTCCTCAACCTCCATATGAAGCTCTTTGTTTTGCTCTTCTTTCTTTGTTTTCTTGAGTTCAACTAAGTCATCTTCATCCTCGGTGTTATTTTTTAGTTTTTCTTTAAGTTCCTTTTCTTTTTCGATTTCTGTTTTTACTGCCTTAGCAGCTTCAAGTTTTGCTTTCAGATAGACCAGCAGTTCCTCGCCCTTTATATTGTTGATCATAAAGATAGGAAGAATGAAACCAAGATCATCAAGCCCTTCACGACGGAGTGTTTCATCTGGAGCAAGCATCTTATTCAGTGTATTGGTGATAAGAATAATATCCTGGTCGACCCATTCTTCACGCGATGCAATATTTTCCTGAACAGGTACTTCACCCTTTTCATATTGTTGGGTCCACATTTTCTTTACTTCTTCATAGTCTTCAATGGAGATAGATGCCGGGATCGCAATGGTTTTTTCGATATGTTTTTCTGGTTCTGCGACAACAGGCACCTGTGCATCCACTACTTTCTGTACTTCTTCCACTTTGATATTTTCTTTCTGTGCAACATCCTTAATGACGTCTTTTGAAGCAAGGAAGTCAGAGTTAACTGTTTTGACTACCTGTTTCAGTACCTGATTAACTTTTTCTTTTTCGACGCCACTTGTCCTTGAAATATTTTCTGTCATCACAGAAACAGGCTGATTCATGTTCTGACTATACGACGTGAGTATTGATTTGATCTTTGTTTTATCAACACCTGTCTGCTGCTGTACATTTTCAATGACAGACTCGTTCGATGCGATACTCTTGAGCAGAGTATTGGTGATTGTTGAAGCCTTCTGTTCGGTCATGTTCGTGCTGTATGATATGACTTTTGTGATTGCCTGTTTATTATCTACATGACTTACGTTTGTCTGGCTTGTAGCAAGATTCGAAATCTGTTGCGCAGACTCAGTCTGCTCGGCTGCGCGACGAATTACTTCAGTTACTTTTTCCTGTGAGATCTGTGTCTGTTTAGATATTTCTGCTACGTTCTGAGTTACCGGTTGGGAAATATTCTGATTGTATGTATTCAATATACTCTGAACCTGCTGTTGAGGGATTTGGGTTGTCTGTGAGATATTATTGATGACTGCTTCATTAGTTGAAACTTTGCTTACCGATATTGAGGTTGACTGGGATGTCGCTTCGACAGGTAATGTTTGTAATATCTTCTGAATGGTTTCATTCGAAATCTGTTGAGTATTTGCAATCTGATTTATGGTACTCGACTGCTGTGTCATGACGTTGGTCTGTTTCAGTACATCACGGACTTTTTCTTTCGAAATATGTGTCTGCTTAGATATATTATTGATAACCTGTGTTGTTGGCTGGTTAATATTTTGAGAATAAGTCGTAAGTATGGTCTGTACCTGTTGTGCAGGTAACTGTGTGCGCTGTGAGATCGTATTAACCATCGATGAATTGTTAGCTATGGTATTCATATATGTCGATGTGACTGACGTTATTTTGTTTTTCTCTATTGATGTATTCTTGGAGATCACATCAATTGCTGGCTGTTGCTGAGGTGTTGATTTAAGGATTTCCTCCTTCTTTCTGATCTGTTCAATCTGCGATGTGGATGTAGATGACAATATTGCTCGTGCAATCGTATCCTCCTTAATTGCACGGCTGAAGAGCTCAGTGCGAATATTCATATATTTCTGACGTTCGGCAGGTGTTTCAGCTTTTACTGGATTTGTGAGGTACTGAATGTTCTTTGTGACCGATTCTTTCATATTGTTATTTGTTTCATAGCGGGCAATATCAGTAAGTTTTGTGGCAGAAATATTAAGTGACTGTACGATCTGCTCTGTTTTTGCACGTTTAATTTCCTCAATAGTCTCGATGCGTACTGGAATCGTTCGTTCACTCCCTCCTCGACGATCAATTGCCGTAGGCTTGAACTGATCGACTGGTTCCTGAAGAGGTCTAGCTGTCCCTGTTTTAATGGTGGTAGCCGTTGGTGTAACAGGCATAATAGGAGGTGCAGGTGGGAACGACGTGCGCAGCTGGTCGTACATCGAAACAAGTACGTTGTTCATTCCGGCAAGAATCTCACAGCAGTAATCACGGAAAATACGGAGCAACCACCATGGAAAAAATGTTACTGCCCATAACATGAGCAGCGTGATTACATATTCTACGAAAGTATCAACATAATTGCCGTTGTTCAGAATCTGAAGTTTTTGTGCTGGACCCCCGTATAAAATGTTGATTGCAGTTGGATATACATATCCTCCTGTGGTGAAATTGTTTACGCGGGAAAAATCAAAGGTAAACGGTATACCGCTCTTCCAAATTTTTGATAACGCGGCAAGGAAGAGAGCAAACAGAGGACCGTAAAAAAGCCACTGGAAGAATACACCGATCCAGATCCATCCAATGTTTCGTATAAAGACGAACGGCATGAGTATGGCAAGGAATGGTGATACGAATAGCAGGAACCACAGCAAGATTTTTCGAAGAAGTATCATAGATCCCATAACATAATAGGTGATATTGGTGAGCTTGAGCATCATGATTTCTGTATTTGCGCCTTCCTGGGAACGAATATTGATATCACGACATCCTATGAATTCGGTGTAGCTCTTTTCATTACTGCTATTATTAGAGAAGTAAATATTAAAGAGATCCTTTCCTCCGAGCGTATCGATAAAGAATCTCATGAGAAGTTCAGATAACTGAATCATGAGTAGAACAAGCGTTGCCGAAAACGTGATGTAAAGAAGCGCAAGTAATATTTTCCAGATAGCGGGCCATACTTTAATCTTGATCTCAAAGTTCGTGCGTTGCCCGATAATAAAACCCATGCCGATCACTACAGCTAGAATTACAACAAAAAAATATGCTATGTTACGGGTAAAATTCCATATTGCTCTAATTGCCGGATGATCATCGATAGCATTCTTGTTCAGGACCCAGTATATAAACTGTCTTGCGCGCTCGTCTGCTTTTCCCTGCGCAGTTATTTCCGGATCTTCTACCCAGAAATGTCTGTGCGACGGATCGACAAGAAATTCTTCGTATGAAGTTACGCAGCTGTGTGCAACATTGTCCTTATCACGAATCTGCGAGTAGACGTCCTGAAGTTCTTTACGACATCCGCAGGGGATCGGATCGATATCAAATTTATAGTATTGATATGCTTCAACTTTCGGATGTACAGAAAGAAAAAAAGCCACACCGATAAGCAAAGAAAAAACAACGACAAGATACTTTGAAAATCGGGAGTACATATTTATATATACAATATACAAAAACATAGAAATCAAGTCCAACGATCATATTGTAATTAGGATCATCGGTTGACAACAGCAGTGCATTTTAGTAATTTGAAGGTATATGAAAAAAACTATTTTTTATTCTTCATTAGTGATACTAAGTGCATTAATATTCTCTTTTCCCACTTTTGCTATTACCCTTACTCCCACATCTGATCCTTCTGATACAGTAGCTAAAAATGAAAGATGGGTTTGCTTAAAAACTCAGTTGTGTTCACAAGCAGGTGCAAAATGTTCAGGGCTGGGTGTAAAACCTCACAGAACTCTTTTAACAACAAAGCCCGAAGCAAAGTTGGTACCTAACAGCCCTACATACATTGTGGAATGTGTTTCTACTCCAGAAGGACAGGTATGTACAACTGGAAAACCGGCACAAGACGCAGTTATATTTCAGGGAAGCGACAATTTAACTAAATTGGCTAACCTAGTCAAATATCAATTCCAAGGTTTTTTCCTGACAGATGGTAAAACATCTACTGATAATCCAACTATGTCAGATAATGAAGGTGGATTACAGATTAAGACAGCTGAGTGGCAGAGTCAATCTAAAATGACCCTGCACAAATTTTTGGCCATGAACTATATCTCGCCTAGTTTCCAGTCCGGCAAGGATGGTGGACAGCAGCAAGCGACTTTTGATCTTGAAAATTCATCAGCAGATTGTGTGTCAGAACGCTATGATCCCTACGGAACCATATTTGATAGCCAGAGTCTTGAACCTATACCAAATGCCAATGTAACATTGCTGGAAAAAACAGATGCAGGATATGTGCCGGTTGGAGGATCTAATACAATTGGCATTGATCCAATTCAGAGAACAGAAGAGGATGGCATGTTTAGTTATGTAGTACCCGATGGCAGTTATCTGTTAAAAGTGAGTAGAGGATTATATACGTTCCCCGCATCTTTTGAAAACTTATCGAACAATTATTCAAAAATATATTCCGATATTTATCCAGCCTTTGCTACTGATACGAATGTAACGGCGATGCCTGGAATGCCAAATGATGGACGCAACTATGTAATAGAACAAACAGGACAGATTGCACATCGCGATATACCACTTGATCCCGTTCCTGCTGGAATAGGGAAACGCTATCCAGTAAAGCTTATGGAGTATTATTATCAACTAAAAGATAAGTATAGTAGTATCCTTACAGTTGAAGGCCGGGTGTCACATCCATTTGCAAAGATCAAAGTGTATACGGTTCCGGTGACTGCAGTAAATGCGCAGGCTGCATCACCGATTCGTCTGCTCCAGACCGTATCAGCAACCAGAAACGGGTCATTTAAATTTGAAGTTGATCAGTCACAACTCAGACCACTTGAACGATTCGGAAAGATTACCATTGAAAAAGTAGACCTTACAGCACCTGGGCTTTCATTGTCAGGGAAGATGTTTAATTCCATTGCAAAGGCCGTTTACACTATAACGGGATTTCACTGGAAAGTTGAGGCACAGGAAACAGAAACAAGTGTAGGATTTGAGCCTATTCTTAACTATGTAGAAGGACATGCGATGGATAGTAATGGATTAGTTCTGAAAAATGCTACTGTGGGTGTATATCTTAAGTTCTCACAAAAACCATCGTACGTCACAAAAACAGATGAGAATGGACATTTCAGAATCAGTTCTGAATATCTGCCATTTATGCCTTATAGTCTCAAATATACGTCATCAACAGGAACAACAGGTGAGGTACAGACAGCAGAATTCCTTGCAGTGAATGCGGAAGAAATGCAAAAGAATAATATTGACCCGTACGCATATAAAAATAGTAAAGGCGAAACGATTACGGCAGCTCCTACTGCACCTGTAAGCCCGACAGGGACAAAGACAGGGATGAAAGGTAATGAGAATTCACTTACCGGGATGGTATCATCATCAAACTATTTGATGGTTATAGTCATCGTACTCTTGCTACTTGGTATATCAGGTTTGATCATGGGAGTCTACGTCCTTAAAAGAAAGAAAGTGTAGTTTATAGTCCATCGTAATCCAGATCTTCATGGATTACGATGGCTATATGCTCACTCACGTTAATAGCTCAGTCGCAGTTGGCCTCGATGGCATGCTTGTTGATGTTGAAGTTGATGTATCGGGCCGTGGATTTCCTGGCCTTACCATTGTCGGACTGGCGGGTAAGGCTATTGATGAAGCCAAAGATCGTGTACGAACAGCCATTGTGAACGCAGGATTTGAAATGCCAGATTCTCGTATCACTGTAAATCTGGCGCCTGCAGACATTCCTAAAACCGGCTCAGGTTTTGACCTCCCTATAGCAGTCGGTATCCTTGCTTCAAGTGGTTTTATCTCTCACGAATCTCTCGAACATGCGCTCTTTATTGGAGAACTGTCTCTAGAAGGAAATCTACGTCGTGTTCCCGGACTTATTGCATTTGCGATGCTTGCCAAAAAACAGAACATACAGACCATGTACGTGCCGGCAATGAACGCATCTGAAGCAGCACTTGTAGAAGGAGTGACGGTAATTCCGGTATCTTCACTTAATGCACTTATTCTTCATCTCAATAATACTGAACTCATACAGCCGCAAGCGCCGTTGCCGATAGACCAGGTATCATCAATAGCTTCTCCATTCGATTTTGCTGATGTGAAAGGGCAGGAAATTGCAAAACGTGCGTTTGAAATTGCTGCAGCAGGGTATCATAATATTCATCTGAAAGGTCCTCCCGGAGTAGGTAAAACGATGCTATCGCGCGCATTTCCCTCAATCCTTCCGTCACTAGAACATGATGATGTCCTCGATGTGACACGTATCTACTCTATTGCGGGATTACTTCATTCACAGACCTTGATCACACGACCTCCATATCGTTCGCCTCATCATACAACTTCAAAAGTTGGTCTGATTGGCGGAGGAACGAATCCGTCACCCGGTGAGATTTCGCTTGCACATCATGGTGTATTGTTTCTCGATGAATTCCCCGAATTTCCGTTATCAGTTCTTGAATCATTGAGACAGCCTCTTGAAGATGGTGAAGTTACGGTTGCACGTGCGGCGGGGAGTGTTACATTTCCGTGCCGCTTTATTCTTATCGCGGCATCAAATCCATGCCCATGCGGATATCTCGGCCATCCACAGAAAGCCTGCAAATGCCTGCCTATGTCAGTTATGAAATATCGCAAAAAATTGTCAGGACCTCTCATCGATCGTATCGATCTGCATATCGATATTTTACCTGTAAGTGATGAATCTCTCACCAATAATACGTTTATGCCTGAGTCGAGCAATGCAATACGTGAGCGAGTGACTAAAGCTCGTGAAATTCAAAAGAAACGACTAGCTGAAGAATATATAGCATGTAATGGGATGATGAACTCGCGCCATGTCCGTACCTATTGCCATCTCACAGATAAGGCGAATGCGATATTAAAACAGGCACTCACCAAACTATCACTATCGGCACGATCCTATTTCAAAATTATTAAAGTTGCACAGACAATTGCAGACCTTGCTGAGGCTGACGAAATAGAGGACACCTTTATTGCCGAGGCTTTGCAGTATCGGCTTGCTTGAGTATTTCTTTGAATTTTTCGTTATGTGGAAATTTAGGAATAGCTGTCTTGATAAGAAACTGTTTAGCTTCATCCTGTCGATTTAGTTCGATGAGTACATAAATGTATCGTTCATAAGCAAGATAAAATCCCTGTCCCTTCTGTGCGATGGCATAATACTTTAGTGCAGTTGAATAGTCTCCAAGGCTTTCATATGCCGTTCCTAAGTTGTACCACCCGATAGGATAAGTTGGAGCACTTTCCGTAGCTTTTTTAAAGTAGACTATTGCTTCTTTCATCTTGCCTCGATGGCTCAGTTCATATCCGATATTGCTTTCAATATCATATGAATCCGGTGAGTGCGGGTAATCTTTGAGAAGCAATCCATATTGATCCTGCCAGTCTATATTCCGGTAATAGGTTCGTGCGCCAAGAGCAATGATTGCTATAACAAGGAACACATAAACGATTATGCGCTTTTTGTCAGAAAGCTCCTGTATGAGAACACCTATGAGTCCGAGGAGCCCGACCATGGGTAGGTAAAACCAGTGCTCAGCAACGGTGAAGTCGACTGGCACAAAATGCATGTAGAGGAGCATGCCGCAGATGAGCCACAAACAGAAAAACACATATAGTTTGTGGGGTGCGTGTGTATGAGTGTTTTTGTAATGACGCGCAAATACTACGAGTAATCCAACCGACAGGAGTAATCCGGTTATGAAATCACCTATAAGTGGTACAACAAAATCGTTATAAGTCATCTTTCTGATAAACCAGTGCTGTCCATGAGCAAGAACGGCGGGGTAGAAGAATGTTTTTATATAGAAGAAGATTATTGCGGGCAGATTGAGAAGGTATGCGGCAATGGGTGCATTCGTTAGTGCACTGTTATCACCCGCGGTTGCACATATATGTCCTACCTTACATCGAAATAAACTATATCCAATAAAGAGAGCGCCAAGAAGCAGGGTATGGAGAACAACTTTTTTTCTGCGAAACAAGTATGTATAGATGACAAGTATGCCGAAGAATATAATGGTCGATTCTTTGCATAACAGTGCGATTGTGAGGAGGATGAGAGGAACTATAAAAACTATATTATTCATGACTGCAATGAATGCAAGCATGCCAAACATAAACGGGAGCATATCATGAGTTGAGATATAGGTAACTGTTTCTACCTGTATGGGATGTACGAGAAAAATGAGAGAGAGTAGGTAAGATAACACTGTATTTTTGAGGAATCTCCGGAGAACATACAGAACAAGTAGGGTGTTGATGATGTGGAAGATAATATAGATTATATGAAAGTGAAATGGGCTATTTCCAAAAAAATGATATATAACTGCGTAATACAGTACCGTTAGCGGTCGATAAAAACTTCCGACAAGTTTAACACTATTCCCTCCATAAAAAGTGCCGCCGCCAAAAAATATATGAATATTATGAAGTGATCGTATAATGGTATTATTCACAACCAACCCGAAATCATCTACAAAAAAAGGAGCTTTTAAAGCGGGAAGGTAACATAAAAAGCCTAGAAGAAAAATTGAAATAATTACGCCTAGTAAGGAAAGATATCGTTTCATGGTTGATATAAGATTATATACTGTCTACCGTCTCTTTAGTTATGCATTCATTTGTCTGGATGCTTAGCTTAAAAAAGCAGGCTGTGATGAGAAATTCACACTTGACAAACATTTTAAAGTGTCTTAGCATTAATCTAATTAGTGGGGCAATTATTATCAATTAATTATTAATTTCCTAAATACATTTTATGCGTAAGATACAGAATTTTATCACCAAGCATTCATCAAAAGCAGCATATGCACTTATGGCTCCTGTTTATGCCGCTGGCGCAACAAGTGCTGAATTATCAGTAAGTCTCGGATGGAACATACCCAGTATAGGTGAAATCCTTACGTTCGTCATTCGCTTTTTCTTTGTCATGGCAGGTCTTCTTGCCTTGTTCTTCTTGCTCCTTGGAGCCCTCGGTTGGGTAACATCAGGAGGTAGTAAAGAAGGTGTCGAAAAAGCACGAGAAAAGATCGTAGCAGCAGTAGTAGGCGTAGTCCTTATCGTAGTCGTACTTAGTATTATCTGGACACTTGAAAAAGTCGTATTCCATTGCAATATCTGCTTCGGAATTGCATGTCCTCTCACGATCCCAAGTATCATTCCAGGTTCAGCTAACACAGTCCAACCTTGTTAATATCTCAAAACCCCGTCTGGCGGAGCCAGACGGGGTTTCAGTTCCTCACACGATATGAATATACTATCTTCAGAAAACATCAGAAAATCACTGCACAACCTCAATCAGTACTTCACATTTAGTATCATTGTTCCTGTATATGCAGCAGGATCACCTGCGCCTATTACAACGTGGGCTCAGTGTACTGATGATGGCACGCCGACTGGAGTGCCTACACTAAAATGTCTGGAACTTGTATATGGAAATTTGTTATCTTTGTCGTCGTATTTTATTATTCTTGTTTTGTTCGTTATGTTTATCGTAGGGGGATATAATTATCTTACGTCATTTGGCAGTCCTGACAAAGTAAAAAAAGCACAGACGACACTTCGCTTTGCGCTCTTTGGATTTGTGCTCTATTTAAGTGCATTTCTCATCCTCAAAACGATCCAGTTCCTGTTTCTCGACGGGAGCTCGTTCAATCTATTCAACTTCACGATCGGAGGACCGTAACTTACGGAGTAGGAGATACGAAGATTACCTTTACACCCTTTTCTTCTGG
>CAYMIY010000016.1:0-3993 GCA_964390735.1 uncultured Gammaproteobacteria bacterium | reverse complement strand
CCGTAACTTACGGAGTAGGAGATACGAAGATTACCTTTACACCCTTTTCTTCTGGTATGGGAGAAATGATGTTATTGTTGTTTTTGATAAAAGCGTAGACAACAAACAGAAGGAACGCAAAACCGCATGCCAGTATGAGCATTCCTACAATTTTCATATATTTTCTGTTTCACGAATAATAAACGGGGGTCTGTGTTGAACTTCTTTGAATATTTTACTCATATATTCTCCAATAATGCCAATTGTAATAAGCTGCACGCCTCCCAGAAACATGATACCGACAAAGAGTGCGGTCCAGCCTGTTACCCAGTACTGTTCCAGAAATATGCGCCCTACAAGTCCATAGATCACGCCAAGGAATCCGACTGCTGCTGCCGTAAATCCTAAATACGATGCCAGGCGGAGTGGTTTTGTCGAGAATGAGGTGATGCCATCCAGCGCCAGGTTGATCATGCGTGATAAGGTGTAATGTGTTTTTCCGGTATGTCTGCGTTCACGGGTAAAGTACACATATTCAGTTGGATATCCGCCCCATGCAACGAGTCCGCGAAGGAATCGGGACTGCTCGGGGAGTGAGTTCAGGAAATCGACTACTTTGCGGTCAAGTAATCGGAAATCGCCCACTTCCTGTGGGATCGGAACATCAGAAAGGAAGTTGATGAATTTATAGAACATGTGTGCTGACCATTTCTTCATGAATCCTTCGCCTTCTCTCTTTTCGCGTTTTGCGTATACAATCATGGCGCCTTTTTGCCATTTTTCTATCATATCAGTGATGATCTCCGGAGTGTCTTGGAGATCTGCATCTATGCTGATGACACAATCACCCTTTGCATGAATATATCCGCAGGTAAGTGCTACCTGATGGCCAAAATTGCGATAGAAGGTGACTACTTTAATAGCGGGATTTGACGTATGTTTTTTTAAGTGCTCAAGAGTTTTGTCTCGCGATCCATCATTTACGAATATGACTTCATAACTGTATTTGCTCAGAATAGGAAGTAATCGTTTCAGGAGAGGATCGATGTTATGTTCCTCGTTATACACGGGAATTATTACAGACACCAAAGGGTCGGTCATGAGAGAGATGCAAAATAATAATTGTTATACCTGCCTGCCGGCAGGCAGGTTGCTAAATTGTTATATCGTAACAATATAACAGTATAACAGTTTAACAATCTTATTTTCTTATGTTGCGGGGCCGGGAGTTGAACCCGGCCTAGGAGATTATGCACCTTCTCCAATTACTTAGAGGGTAGGACTATATCTTCATCCACCTTTACGTTGGAGTCGGCGTGTAGTCTCTACGGAGTCCTGATTAGATACGAAGAATCCTAAAAAGGTTCCCACGGTATTGCCCCCATCGAAATGGTAGGGTTTCACCGTTATAGCCGATTATCATAATAAATTACTTAGTTATGAGCCCATTATTGAGCCTCCTGTGCAACCGTACACTACCCCGCAATTTAATGTGAGTATACACAACACTTTATTAAAAGTCAAAACTGAATATGCTATACTGGACAATAGGTCTCATACTATGGCAAAATCAGATAAAAAAATACAGGCAAGAGCAATGCGTAGAGATGGTGAAAGTATTAAAGTTATAGCGAAAAAGCTTTACGTATCTGTGGGAAGTGTTAGTACGTGGTGTCATAATATAGAGCTTTCTCCAGAACAAATCGCAAACTTAAGTCAAAGAAGCAGAGATCCATTCTTTGGTAAGAAAGCTTCGTATATGTTAGGTCAAAGAGCATGGTTAAATCAAAAGATAGATAGTCTTCTTAAGGAGGGTATATCTGAGTTAGGTCAACTTTCGACACGCGATATATTTATCACAGGAATAGCACTTTACTGGGGTGAAGGATTCAAGAAGGATCATCAAGTAGGTCTAGCTACAAGTGATAAAGATATGGCTAAATTTTTTATTATGTGGCTAAGTAGATGTTTTAGTATTAATAAAGAGGATCTGCTTATTAGAATTACGGTTAACGAATCATACAAAGACCGTATTGATTTTATTGAGCAATTTTGGAGCTCTGAGTTAGGACTTGATAAAAACATATTCTCAAAACCATTTTTTCAGAACGTTTCTTGGAAAAAGAAATATGAGAATGAGAGTGAATATCACGGTGTCGTAAGAATTAGAGTTAAAAAAAGCATGGACTTTTTGAGAAAGATAAAAGGCTATCTTTTAGGAATGGCACAACAAACACATATTACTTCACAAAAACGTTTACCCACTGTTCATATACCGGCGCCGGGGAGGGCGTAATGACAACCGGAGTGGGTGTTGGATTCGGTATGATGACGGCGATCTCATTTGGTTTGAGAAGATTGAGTTTGTTTCGTATTGTTTTTTCTACTTCTGCCGGATCGCTGTTTTTGAGTACCTGAGTTTTGAGTTGGATGTTTCTCTTTTTTTCTTTTTCGTATGACGTTTTGTAATCTTCGTAGAACTTGATGTTTTTTTTGTACTCAAAGAAGTTCTTGGTTAATGCAGAGAGGAAGAATAACAGCAATAGAATAAGCGGGATCTTTTTGAGTGACATACTACCACAATTATAGCATTGGCCAAGCTGTCATTCCCGCGAAGGCGGGAATCTGCTGACCTACCTGCCGGCAGGTACCCGATCAGGTAGGGGATGACATTCAAGCGTTGAGAAGTTTCGTGATGCGTGATGGATCTGCTTTGCTTTTGAGCTCTTTGATGGCTATTCCGTAAATTGCTTTTGGATTTTTCGCAATCAGTTCAGCATTCTTTTCTTTGAGCTCGGCTATTGCTTTTGCTAAATCTTCATCACTCATTTCAGGAGGCATGTAAGCCGTGATGATCTCAAGCTGTCTTTTACTCGGTTCTACCAGATCAGGACGATTGCCTTTTTCAAATGCAGTTATTGATTCGGTGAGTTCTTTTTGCTGTTTTCGTATGATCTCGACGACTTCTTCATCGCTGAGTTCGGCTTTTTTCTCGATCTCCTTGTACTTCATTTTTGCTACAATATAACGGAGGGTTTCGAGGCGTTCCTTTTCACCGGCTTTCATAGCGGCGAGTTGGTCGCTTTGGATCTTCTGTCTTAACATTTCCTTATTATAGCTTATGGACAAGAAAAATAAAATGGATGTAGTCGAGATGATGTCGACCTTTCAGAATACCATCCTGAATAACAAACCTCCCGAAAAAGAAATGTATGACGAAGTCCGCATGATGCGTTTTAAAGTAAAACCCGTGCACGGCGATCTGTCTGTCCTGAATATCAACAATCATCATTTTATGGAGATTCTCTGGAGTCTGGGCAAGATGGATGAATTCTTTCAGGCCAATGCCGATAGTTTGAGTCAGGAAGATAAGTCAACATTTATGCGCGTATTTGACGGTATGTACAAAAGCTTTCAGACAGAACTGAATTCAATCAGTATTAAGTCTGAGAATGCCGATACCGAATCGACTGCTCTTGAGATGGAGATCTTCAAGGAAAAGCCATTACAGATTAATTAAGAACGTGTACGCACTATGAAAAAATTCCCTGTTATTCTTGATTTGGAAACAAAACATACCTTCCGTGAGTTTAATGATCATCGCAAACTCGGCATCTCAGTCGCAGTCATCTACGACTACGCAGATCAGAAAGGTAAGACGTTTATGGAGAACGAGATTCCGCAGTTATTTCCGATTCTGGAAAATGCCTCATACATCATCGGGTACAACTCGCGCAGTTTCGATATTCCCGTTCTGCAGGCGTACTATCCGGGCGACACACTGAACTTCTCTCAGTTTGATATTCTGGAAGACATCCGTGAAAAAATCGGCCGTCGGTTAGCCCTCAATGACGTGATCTGGGGAACGCTCGGCAAAAAAAAATCAGGCCATGGATTGATGGCTATAGACTATTACCGCGAAGGAAAACTTGATGAACTTAAGTCATACTGTCTCGACGATGTGATGGTCACCAAGGCACTCTTTGACTATGGCGTCGAAAAAGGCGAGATCAA
>CAYMIY010000015.1:0-23988 GCA_964390735.1 uncultured Gammaproteobacteria bacterium | reverse complement strand
GTACCTGTTTCTGCTTCGATATCACCACGGAGTGTTTTTTCTTTCTGCTCATCTATTGCTTTGGTGCGGATAAGGAATGTATTGGCGCCTTCATCGCGCATATCGATCACTTCAACTTTATCTGACTTAAATACAGGAGCTAGTTTTTTTTCGGAGACCGGCTTATTAAATCGATATTCAAGATTCGTACCGCCCACAAAGTCGATCGAATATCTGTATCCATAAGTAAAGATAGATACGAGACCAGCGAGAATCACGATCGCCGAGATCGAAAAATAAACAGCACGGTATTTCCAGAAATTAATCATAGTTATGTCTTATAAAACAAATCAATTAAGCGCCTTGTAATAACAACACCAGTAAACAAACTGGTTCCTACTCCGATGGCGAGTGTGAGTGCAAATCCGCGGACCAGACCGAACTGAGGAAGGAATTCCCAGTTCAACGGATTAAACAGAATGAATGCGACGATTAATGTTGTTATATTTGCATCTTTAATAGCATCGATAGCGCGACCGAATCCGAGACGAATGGCGATCTCCGGCTTTTTACCTTTGCGGAGTTCTTCTTTGATACGTTCAAAAATAAGAATGTTGGTATCAACGGCCATACCGATAGAAAGGATGAAACCTGCAACACCCGGTAACGTGAGTACGACCGGAATTGCACGGAAGATTGCAAATGAAATGAGACCATAAATGATGAGTGCCATAGAAGCGATCACACCGAGTGATCCGTAATAGGCGATCATGAAAAAGAGAACCATTGAAAGTCCGACTATACCTGCAAATACACTCTTGCGTACTTCGGTACCCCCGAGCGTTGGTCCGATACTTCTCTGCTCGATTAATTTGATTGGCAGTGGAAGTGCACCCGAATTAATGGCGATTGCAAGCTTCTTTGCTTCATCAACGGTAAAATTGCCGTTAATGACCGCATTGCCGTCTGCGATGGTCTGTTGCACGATAGGTGCAGAGATAATGTATTGGTCAATATAAATACCAACTGGTTTTTGAATGTTACGACCAGTGATTTCAGCGAACATCTTTGCGCCGTTTGAACTGAATGAAAGAGCAACTTGTGGTTTCCCTGTCTGAGAATCATAGGTTACGGTTGCTTTCTTTACATCTTTTCCGGTAAGGCCTGTGTCCTGCGCAGGCATAACAAATGCCGATGAAGTTGCTTGCTCTGGAGTCAGTGGACCCTGTTCTTTAAAAGAAAGCTGAGCGGTCTGGCCAATGAGTCTGACTGCATCTGCAACATTTTCGACTCCCGGCATATCGACACTGATGCGATATGATTTTCCTGATTTGATTGTTTGAACGACTGGCTCAGAAACACCAAAGAGATTTACGCGACGCTCGATGATGTCGCGTGAAGAGCTCAGAGCATCCTGCAAGTCTTCATTTTTTACTTTCGATGTATCTGTATCAAATACGAGATGACTTCCGCCTTTCAGATCGAGTCCCAGTTTTGTGGTGAACTCTCTCTGAATGGTCGTATCACCTATTTTGAAATTCAGTTTCGGTGGATTGATCGTAAATGCAATCTTTTTTTTACCGATATTAAATTTAACAGGCAGGTTTTCAGGAGAGTCGATCCACAGGATGAGGAATGCGATGAACAGGATAGCGAAATATTTGATTATTTTCATTTTAAGAGTTCGTCTTCGTTGCCAACTAGCATAATTTTAGGTTGCTTCAGGAAACGCCAGATAAACGGATCGTTATTCTTTTTACGGAATACAAATTCCTCTTCCGGCATAACAGTGAAATTGATCTCGCGACCAAAATCTTTCTGATGGTTCTCGACAATCGCCGCAACTTCAGGCACAACAATTGTTCCGACTATCAGTATATAGATTTCATCTTCCTTAATCGGTGATTTTTTTGCGTATTTTATTGAAACCGCAATAAATTTCACTTTTCCGATCTTCGGCAGATTCTCCATCAGACTTTTCACGACAGGTGTCGACTTCGCAAATATGCGCAGAAATTCATCGTAATAAATGTAATTCTTGTTAAGCGTATAGAAAATTTTGTTTAAACGTCGCTCCTTATGAAGAAGTTTCGCATCAAACAAAATATCGAGTTCGCGCTTCACTGCGTTCACTTCTTCGTCGACATCCCGCACTATTTTTCGTAAATAATAGTGTTCTTCGGGATGATGAAAAAACAGCTCTAAAATTTTCCTTCTGGCTTTCGAAGGGATGATCGAACTCAACATGATAATAATTTCCGAAATAAATGTCAATATAACACTTCCCTATCAGACAGGTTCAATATAACTCTGACATCTTAATAAGTTACGTTGTTGCCTGTTGGGAGAATTTCGACAAACACTTTACCTCTTACCAGAGGTGCTTCCTTACCTGAAGCATCGGTGAATGTCATCTGGTCCTCTTCTGTTCTTTTACTCCATCCGCCCTTGATCACTTTTCCATCCTGGAAAATAAGAGCATCGCCTGTGCCTACAATCTTGTAAAGAAGATGCTGTCCATGATCATATCCATCATTTGCTACCGATTCTTTTGCAAAGACGACTATTACATTCTTTGCATTGAGAGGTTTGCCCGTATTTTTATCGAGATGAGGTGCCCCACCGTTCGTTCTATTATAACTGTTTGTTGCTTTATCATAATTCCAGACTACACCATAATCAGAAGCGAACTGTGCCCAGAATCCAAAGTCAATCTTTGCAACAGTACCACGATCTTCTGTTTTGGCGTCGTCTTTAAATGCCCATTTTTTGAAATTCTTATCCCATTTTGCACCTTTTTCATCAACATTCGTAAGCTTTCTTTTTGCTGCTGCGAAATCCCAGAGCTTTGATGTTGAACTATATACGGTATGTTCGGTGGCACGATTAGGAAGTCGATCATAATCGCGATAAAATGTTGGAAATGGAACTGAGAACTGATTCAGATCGTTATACTGACTCCACCCCAGATCTTCGATTTCGCCAAGAGCATCGGCAGGTCCATCGGTATTGGCACCTCCTACGTGTGCATATAATGGATACTCACCATAACCCTGGAGAAGTTTTAAGAAATAGATGCGTGCTGATCGGATAGGTCCGACATACGGAGCATCCTGGCAGTAAAATACGTTCAGGAATCGTGTGATACCTCCTTCTGCGACTGCTTCATAAACAACATCTGCACTTGAGAGACCTGACTGTGGTCTTGCTTCTGTGTGATTCTCTACCATAACACCAAGTGGTCGACGCATCTCCCATCTCTGTCTTTGTGTCTTGCCATACATAGCTCCGTTGATTGGGCATTCTTCTGTCTTAGGTTCTTTTGCTGCTGCCGCATCTGCTGTACTATCGGTACCATCAGCTGTTTTAACTGAGTTTGCGGTAGTTTCAGTATTATTATTGAGTATGCGATAGTTAGCGAGTGAAGCGGTGAAATCGGCATTTTTTGTGAAAAACCAGAAGGATGTAAGAGTAGCAGCAGCGTATACAAGTACTGAAGTTATAACTACATTTTTATTCAACATAAGTTTTGATTTTTAAATAAATGATATGGTTTATGATATAGTACACCATTTTAACCACTTTACAAATGTTAGTCAATAAGGTTACAATACTTATCAGATCATAATTAAACCTGACTTATGCCTAAAAAAACATTAAAACAAAAACTTGCTGCTTCAGAACGAAAATCCTACTTGATCGTCGATCCTGAGGTCAAAACACCTCTCATCACAACACAAATAAAGCAGAAAGCCAAATCCGTAGTTCAGGAGGACTCAATGCTCCGGGACTATTTTTTCAAGGACTTCCGGAAGAGTTTACTTCTGGTGGCCCTGATATTTGGAGTTGAATTTTTGCTCTATTTTGCTACGATGAATAATTATCTGAAGTTCTTGAAGTTTTAAGATTACAAATCTTAAAATCGGAAAGGAGGTGTTGAAAAATGGTAATAACAATGTATTGCGTTAAGTGCAGAGCAAAAAGAGATTTAGAATATTCTGCAGTAACAGAAGTAACCCTTCCTAAAAACGGTAAACCAGCTATGAAAGGTGTATGTCCAGTATGTGGAACAGGAACATTCCGTATTGGTAAGAAACCAGCTGAAACCGCATAATTTTTGAAAAAAAACAGAAGACTTGCCGTTATTTTCCTTGAATAAGGGGAAATTCGGCAAGTTTTGTGTATACGGGTACTTTTCCTCGAATATCACTATTGTAGAGAAATACGGACAGTACAGGAATTTCGATATCTACACGTGTTCGCTGAAGCTTCTTCTTCATAAGATAGTATTGCTGCTTTGAAGGAATTCTGTATTTTGCGAGTGAGATATGAGGTGAAAATTCATTTTTCTTTGTGATCGGGAATAATTCGTTGACACGATCAACGAGTTCATCCATTTTCTTATCCCGCTTAATTTCTACAAACAGACGCAGATTAAATTTGTTGATACTCAAGTCAGTACCAAGTGAAAACAGATAAAATGCATGAGTGTCATATAAAACACTTTCGAGTTTCTCTTTTACTACCCCCAGATCAGCTTCATCGACTTCACCGAAGAAGTGGAGTGTTATATGCAGATTATCTTCTGGAATCCAGTTGATATCGCGATACTCCATTTTGTATTCAGTGAGTTGCTTTTCAAGTAATCGTTTTGCTTTTGGTGGGAGTTCAATCCCTAAGAATAGTCGCATAGTCTAGTATTTGTGATGTCGAAAATGGTTTTAATAATTCAGTAACTTCATGGACAGTGGCTCCGATTTGAGCTGCCTGTTCCTGTTTCTGCTTCAGGTATGCATCTCCTCCGGTGACTGCTATTACTGAAGGTTTGATCTTTTTGACAAGATCAAAATAATCAGCATCAGTCTGTAAAAATGGCAGCAGGATAACTGCATCTACTATAGTAAGTGCTGCAAGCATTTCTGCTCTATGCTGCTGAGTATGAAAAGGCTGTCTTTTCTTGCGCTTCGTTATAAACTCATCAGACTCAAGTGCAATTATAAGATGCTTTCCTAAACTGGCAGCCTTCTGAAAAAAAGTCAGGTGACCGTAATGCAGTATATCAAAACATCCGCCGATTAGCACGCCCTGATTATCTATCTGCTGTATTTTCAGCTGTTCGAGCTCATTAAAAGGTATTATCTTGCTATTGGACATGAGAAAATTATACAATATCGTATCCGCACTATGAACTTCACGGTCGAAACAACACAAACTAAACGCAAAATACTGATCGTTGACCGGTCGGGGCATCCTATAACCCGTCAGCTCAAAGAAGCTTTCATCAAATATGATAACGAGGTATTTATTTCGCCTGCGCTCCCCCACAATCTTGATCAGTTTGACAGCTGTTTTTTTGTCGATGAATCAAAAAAAATATTCGACAAAGTCATGATGCATGACAAGATCAGAGGCATCTTTCTCTACGCTGGCAATCCGAAACGCACACAGGAATATAATCATCTTTTGAGGCATTTAGGCATCCGTCACACAAAAATAATACATTTATATAGTTATGAGGAAGTACATGATGATGATCTCGAGAAGATTCTCTGGTTTTCGTTTACTACAACAGGTGAAACACTTCTGACTTTCCATATTCATAAAAAAATTGAGAAAAAAGAGCTGCCTAAGGCCAAAGAGGAAACATTTATTATCAAGAAGAATCTATTCAGGCCAAAGATTATCATCGCTGCCGTACTTTTCCTTGTCCTTATCGTGCACACGTTGTTTCTCATACCGCTTGGTATAGGTAACTACTATCTGTATAAAAGTTTTAAGAATCTCAAGGACAACGATTTTACGGGCATGCTTACCAATACGTCGCACGCTCAGGATTATATTAACACGACAAAAAGCTTATACACTTTTGCACGACCGGTTCTCCTCATACTATCACTTGCATCCTATCCTGATAATCTGTTGCAGATGGACGATTCTGCTACCACAGTTATGTCGGAGCTGCCGGTAATAACACAGACCTCAAAACAATATATAGGTTTGCTTCTCAAAAAAAATAAAAGTCCCGAGGAGCAATCACTGTTATATGAACAACAAAAAACCCTAACATCCCAGCTCGATGATCTCTCACAGGATCTATCGTATCTCTATCAAAAACTCCCTGATATGCCTCAACTGAAAAAATATAAAGAACAGTTGAAAGATGGCATAACAGCAATTGATACGGGCAGGAAGATACTACCTCACATGGATACCATATTTGCAAAAGGTGGTTCAAAAAAGTATCTTCTTATGTTTGCTAACAATATGGAACTGCGACCAGGCGGAGGATTTATCGGATCGTTTGGCATTCTCAACACTCATAACTATAGTATCGGTGATCTCCGGGTGTATGATGTATACGATGCAGATGGTCAGCTCAAGGCACATATCGAGCCTCCTGCCCCTATACGTGACTACCTCCATCAACCTCACTGGTTTCTCCGCGATTCGGCATTTTCACCTGATTTCTACGAAAACTACAAGCAGGCAACCTTTTTTCTCCAGCGGGAGATGAGTATGAATGATTTTGACGGCGGTATCTTGATTACGACGACAGCCATCCAGAATATGTTGGAGGCTACGGGAGATCTGTATGTCCCTGATTTTAATGAAGTAGTAAATCGCGATAATTTTTATCTCAAGGCACAACTCTATGCCGAAAAAGGATTTTTCCCTGGCTCAACACAGAAAAAGCGATTCCTGTCAGCGGTCATGGATCAGCTTATCATCCGGATAGAAGATAGTGCCGGTCCTAAACTGTTTCAGATGCTTGAGAAATCACTCGATGAAAAGCAGATTGTTGCTTACTTTGAGGACAGCAAAGTTGAGAATACGATGAATGGACAGTATTGGTCAGGCCGTATCATCAGTCCAAGTTGTACTTCGTCAAACACAAACTGTCTGGTAGATTACCTACTGCCATACGATGCAAACCTGGGGGTAAACAAAGCGAACTTTTATGTAAGCAAGTCAGTGAAACTGGCAGTATCTCTCGATTCTTCGGGTGCTACACATAATAAACTCATTATGACAGTTAAAAATGATTCACCGTCTGATTCATTCCCCGGCGGATCATATAAGAATTACATGCAGATAGCTCTCCCTAACAATGCAAATGTAAAGCGCGTAACCAAAAATGGCGTACTTGTGGATAAATACGATATTACAAATACGTCGCATCAGACCGTAGGATTTTACACTGAAATAGCACCTCAGGCGATGGCAGAGATAACAGTCGAGTATCAGCTAAGTAGCAGACTCACAAACGGTCAGGGTGTCTATCAGCTTATCGTTCAGAAACAGATCGGATCACCTAATTATGACTTCAATGTGACATTATCGCTTCCTAAAAACATATATGTCGTAAATCAGAATTTTTCTCCACTTGTGAACGGAAATACTATCGAGTATAATACTTCAATTAAATCGGATAAAATTTTTTATATCGAATTATTAAAAGAATAACTATGGCAAAAACAGCAAAAACCACACAAGAAAAAACAATACTTACCGCAGAAATGCGCACAATTACCGGAAAGAAAGTAAATGCACTTCGTAAACAGGGTCTTATTCCTGCAAACGTTTTCGGACCAAAATTTGAATCAAAATCAATAACCGTATCGGTAAAAGATTTCATGAATGCTTACAAAGTTGCTCATGAAACAGGCATCGTATACATCAACGTAGAAAAAGATAGTATTCCAACACTAATTAAGGATATTCAGAAGCATCCAGTAAACGGATTCCTGCTTCACGTAGATTTCCGCAAGATCGACCTTACACAGAAAATCGTAACCACTGTACCAGTTCACTTCTTTGGTGAATCTGTAGCTGTTAACCAGCTCAATGGTGTTCTTATCACACAGAATGATCATCTCGACATCGAAGCATTACCAGAAAAGATTCCTGGACACATCGAAATTGACATAAGTACACTCAAGGAAATCGGTGATGAAATCACTGTAAAAGATATTCCTGTAAACCCAGACTACGTCGTTATTACTGAACCTGAAACTGTAGTTGTATCAGTAACAGCACACAAAGAAGAAAGTGTCATACCTGAAACAACCACCACAGCTCCAGAAGTCATAACTGAAAAAGCTACTGAAGAGGGTGCTGAAGAAGCAGCCGCTCCTGCAGCAGAAGAAAAAAGTGAATGATCTTTAGCCGTATCCTGATTGATTTTTCTCCTATTTGTGATAAAATGGAATGATATGGCAATTGTAAAAAGTGAGTTCGCTCTCGCACTTAACCAGGTCGCTACTGAACGCGGAATTTCTGCTGATGATGTTGTGGTTTCTATCGAAGCTGCAATCCTCGCTGCATTCAAAAAAGAATATCCGGATAAATTCGAAGAAGACGTTCAGGTCCATGTAAATCGCGACAATGGTGAAACAAAAATGCTTAAGAATAATAAGGATATTACTCCTCCAGGCTTTGGTCGTATCGCTGCACAGACAGCACGCCAGGTCATATTACAGAAAATCCGTGAGGCAGAAAAGAAAACAGTAATCTCACACTACAAAGAACAGATGGGCAATATCATTAAAGGACGTGTTATCCGCTATGATGGATATAATGCATATGTTGACATAGGCAAGACTGAGGCACTCCTTCCTAAGGAAGAACAGATCAAAAATGAAAAATATATGGTTAACACCATGCTTATTTTCTATCTGAAGGAAATTGCAGAAGATAAGTTTGGTCATTCAAAGATCCTCCTCTCACGGACCGAACCTCAGCTTATTGCTGAATTATTCAAGCGTGAAGTACCGGAAATCTCAAGTGGAACAGTAGAAATAAAGAAAATCGTCCGTGAACCAGGAGAACGCGCAAAGATCGCCGTTTACAGTTCACAAGGCGGCGTTGACCCCGTAGGCGCATGCGTAGGCCAGAAAGGAGTACGTGTAGAGACCGTTACCGAAGAACTGGGTGGTTTCGAAAAAATCGATATTATTCAGTGGAATAAAGATGCATCGATCTTCCTTTCTGCAGCTTTGTCACCAGCCAAAATAATATCTGTAGAACTCGACGAAAAAGAGAAAAAAGCAAAAGTTATAGTTGATGAATCACAGGCCCCTCTTGCTATCGGTAAGAATGGCATTAATGTAAACCTGGCTTCCCGACTGACTAACTATGAAATAGACATCGTTCAGACCGAGTCACCAGATGCCAAGCCTGAAGAAATGCCTGCCGAAACAACCCCTCCTTTAACTGAAGAGAAGGCGGCCGGAGAATAAATACCAATTTTCAGTCACAAATTTAGATTATGGCAGCGAGACCTCCAGTAATTACTATATTAGGACATGTCGATCACGGCAAAACAACGCTTCTTGATACATTACGCAAGAGCCGTATTGCTGCGCGTGAACATGGTGGCATTACCCAGCGTATTGGTGCATATGAACTTCCGACCAATATAAAAGGCTATTCTACAGACAAAATAACATTTATTGATACCCCAGGACACGAAGCATTTACTATGCTCCGCTCCCGAGGTGCCAATGTGGCTGATATTGCCATTCTGGTTATCGATGCCAAAGATTCTCTCCGTCCTCAGACTGTGGAGTCTATCTCACATATCAAAAACGCTAAAATTCCTTATATCGTCGCTTTGAATAAGATTGATCTGCCTGAAGCGAATCCTAACAAGGTAAAGAATGATCTTCTGAAGCACGAAGTAATGACGGAAGACAAAGGTGGTACGATCCCGGTTGTCGAGATCTCAGCCAAGACCGGTAAAGGTGTCCCCGAGCTTCTTGAATCGCTTCTTCTCATGGCTGCAGACCTTAATTTATCGTTTGATCCTGCCAAGCCTGCTCTTGCCTATATTATCGAAACAAAGAAAGATAAACGTGGTGCCGTAGCTTCTGCAGTAATCAAAGAAGGCACGCTTAAAGTTGGTGATACCGTATATGCAGACAAACAGAAATGCAAAATACGTGCTCTCATCAATGATCTCGGTGAATCAGTACGCGAAGTACAGCCATCCACTCCGTTTGAAATAATTGGATTTGAACAGATTCCGGATGTTGGTACCATTATCCAGACAACCGAGCCCGAAGCGAAAGCTGAAGTTGCAGGACCATCAACAGTAAAGAAAATTGGTGATGTAGCCTCCTTCCTCGTAGCTCCTGTGCAGGAAAAGAAGCTTGCAGCAATCATTAAGACCGATTCACAGGGATCACTCGATGCTATCCAGTACTCACTTTCCAAAAACGATGGTATAGATATTATCCTGGCTGGTGTCGGCGATGTGCATCGATCAGACGTATTCCTGGCTAAAACAACAAAAGCTATCATTATCGGCTTTTCAGTCAAGAGTGATAACGAAGTTGTAGAACTTGCCAAACAGGAAAAAGTAATCATAAAAACCTATAATATAATCTATGAACTGCTTGATGAACTCACAGAAGTCTCACGATTAATTCAGGAAAAAGAGGAAAAAGAAAAGAATCTGAAGGGTGAAGCGAAGGTCGTCGCAACCTTTATGATTGAAGGAGAAAAGATCTTCGGAGTGAAGGTTACCAAAGGTAAAATGAACCTGGGAGACTCCATAGACGTCTATCGTGACGATAAAAAGTTCTCCAAGACTAAACTTATTTCTCTGAAGCATAGAGCAAAATCAATAAACGAAGTAAAGAAAGATATGGACGCAGGAATGATCTTTTCACCTGCGCTTGACTTGCGGGTGGGCGATGTGGTAAAATCTGTCTTATAGTAATATGAATCCGACAGAAAACACAATTCCACAAATCGTTGAATATATTCAGAAGGGAGGCTCTGGTATCATCATTTTACCAGCCAATCCAACTACCGATGCAGTTGCTTCTGCAACTAGCCTATATTTAGGCCTTACTAAAGCAGGTAAAAACATAACTGTCGCCTGTTCTACCCCCGTAAATGCCGATGTAACCGGTGCTGACAAAATCGAAAACTCATTCCTTACCAAAGGCGATAATCTGGTTATCTCATTCCCCTATACTGATGGTTCTATTGATAAAGTAGACTATAATATCCAGGGAACAACCTTTAACCTGATTATTACCCCACGCCAGGGCCAGCCTAAGCTAGATGCTCAGAAAGTCGAATATAGCTATGCAGGCGGTAAAGTTGACTTCATTATAGTAGTGGATTCTCCTAGCTATAACGCTTTGGGCCAGATCTATACTGAAAATCAGGCAGAATTTGAAGGAAAAACAGTAATTAATATCGATCGTCATCTGGTAAATAATATGTTTGGTACCGTTAATTTCGTAAGCAAGACCAGTTCTTCTACATCTGAACTTGTATTGAAAGTGCTTACAGCCATGCAGATTGAGATTGATCGCGATATGGCTACGAATATGTATACCGGATTAACCGCAGCAACTAATTATTTTACCTCTTATTCAGTCGTCCCAGGCACATTTGAAGCTGCAGCACAGCTTCTGAAGCTAGGAGCTCAGAAAAAGCCCCCGGTTAAATCACAGCCTGCACAGCAGAATAATCAGTCACAGCCTCAACAGCAGCAAAGTAGACCTCCTGTAGCTCGTCCACAGGCTCAACCCGCTCATAATACACAGCAGAATGCTCAGCAGGTTCAGGCGCACCAGATTCCCACACAGCAGCCTCAACAGGCTCAGAAACAGCAACCACAGCCCTCCTACGTCTCGCAGAGCGAGACTTCGGCGGGTAAACAAAATAACCAGCCTCAGCAGGCACAAAATCAGCAGCCAGCTCAGGCAGAACCTCAGATGAGTAAACCTGCTCCACAGGCACAGCAAACTCAGAATACACCCTCCTACGCATCACAGGATGCTTCGGCGGGCAGGCAGAATAATCAGCCACAGCAGCCAACTCAGGCTCCACAGGCACATGCACCTCAGGCACCACAACCTCCTCAGAACCTGCAGAAGGTACAGGAAGCACCTGAAGCTATTGATGACAATCAACAGTCAGAAACTCCCCAGGATTGGCTCAAGCCAAAAATCTTCCGCAGCGGCGGATTACTGTAACCTAAGTCTCTCTCATGATATAATAATATCCATCCTATAATCCGTATGAGATATCGTAGTGGGTAAAAAGGAGGATTGTATGGCCCGGATGCAACGCAACACGAACCAGAATAAGGTATACCCTGAATCCAAGAAAAAGGAATTCACAGGGATAATCTGGATCGAGAACGACGAGGAGGCACGGGTGGCCCACCAGCTTGGATACGAGGTGAGAGGCAGCGGCGGCCGTCGCCACATTACACCTAAACGGGGAGTAGACCCCTCGACCCTCTGCCAGCAGATCAACAATCGTGCTCAGAAGGCACATTTCAAAGGTCGCCAAAACGACGAGCCCAAGAAAGCGTGGGGCCGCAAGCGCCCCAGCAACCAGAACTAATCAACCATCGCTGATTGCGATCGAGCTTGGCTCGATCGCAATCAGCACTTTACTGTATAATAAGAGTGTGGAATTACTGCCATTTATCTTCACCATAGTTATAGCAACTGCAATCATACTTGCAACGCTCCGTTATTGGCTTTCACGCATGGAGAGTAATAATAAAGGCAATGATGAGCTCGTTACATGGCTCAAAGAGATCGGTAGACAGGTTCAGACCACTACGTTTCAAACGGACAGAAAACTTAACCAGAACATGGATGTGTTTAATTCACGACTCGATAAAGCATATTCAGTCATGTCAGAAGTCCAGAAAAGTATCGGCGAATTTGCCGAGATCGGCCGCTCGATGAAAGATGTTCAGGATTTTATTGCATCACCGAAACTTCGGGGTAATATCGGTGAGCAAATCTTAAGTGATCTGCTCGCACAGCACCTACCTCAAAATTCATACGCACTCCAGTTCACATTCAAATCAGGCGAAAAAGTCGACGCTCTCATCAAAACCTCACAGGGACTTATCCCAGTCGATTCAAAATTCCCTCTCGAAAATTTCAGAAAACTCGTGAATGCCATTAACGACGATGAAAAACTCAAGATCAGAAAAGAGTTTGAGCGCGATGTCAAAAAACATATACAGGATATTTCGCGCAAATACATTCTGAACTCCGAAGGAACCGTTGATTATGCGCTTATGTACATACCGGCTGAATCTATTTATTATGAAATCGTAAACAGTCCTGATCTCTATGACTACGCAGGTTCTGCCCGCGTACTCCCCGTTTCACCAATGAGTTTTTATGCATACCTCAAAGCAATCCTGATGTCATTCCAGGGACAGAAAATTCAGACACAGGCACGTGAGATACTCAACATACTTCATGCCATGCAAAAAGATTATGAAAAAGCCGATGAAGCAATCAGTTTGATGAACAAACACGTAACAAACGCGTATAATCAGTCTGCAAATGTTTCCAAAATTTTTGGATCACTGGGTCAGAAAATCCAGTCTACGCATATGCTTTCTTCCGAAATAAAAGAAGAAAAAATGCTCGAATGATATGAAAATAACGTATAAAGACACCATCACGCTCGATGCTAAAATGCCGTCACAGGCTATTATTGATCTTATTCTAAAAAATAGGGGCATCACTGATGTCGAAACCTTTCTCCACCCGAAAAGCCCACTCGAAATTGACGTTTCAGATTTTGGATTTAAAAAAGAGATCAATCATTTCATAAAACTACTGACTGAGATCAAAGAGAAAGAACAGAACATCATAGTCTATACCGATTATGACGCAGACGGTATTACCGGTGGAACTGTGATGTGGGAAACACTTCACTTACTGGGCTTCAACGTGATGCCGTATGTGCCACACCGCATAACGGAAGGTTATGGATTTTCAGTGAAAGGAATCGATAATGTAAAAGCAAAATTTAATCCATCACTCATCATAAGCGTAGACCACGGTATCGCTGCTGCCGATAAAATCGATTATGCACGCTCTATCGGGATCCCGGTGGTCATAACAGACCATCACATGAAGAATGAGTTTACACCCCAAACAGAGGCCACATTTCATATACCCGAATTATCGGGTTCCGGTGTTTCTTATTTTGTGGCAAAAGCGGTTGCCGCACATTTTAAAAAAGGAAACATAAACGAAGACAAACTCGACCATTATTTTGAAAATGATTACATGGCGATTGCATCGATCGGAACGATAGCCGATCTTGTGCCCCTCGTTGGAGCCTCACGGAGTCTGGTAAAACATGGACTTGACGCATTTACGCGCGTAAAAAGGCACGGGATCACACACATCCTGCACGAAGCGGGAATCAGTGACAAAAAAATAACGCCATATGAAATCGGTTTTATCATTGCGCCTCGCATCAATGCGATTGGAAGACTGCAGCATGCGATGGATGCCTTGCGGCTTCTATGCACCACCAGCGAGCAGAAAGCGTTTGAACTTGCATCATCTATTGGTGCCTTAAATGTAAAAAGACAGGATCTCGTAAAAGCAGCTATTGACGAAGCGCTCGTTATGGTCGAAGGCATGGAACCAACACCTTCAATCATTGTGCTGGTTTCTGAAACATGGCACGAGGGAATCATTGGTCTCGTTGCTTCGAAAATAGTAGAAAAATACAGCAGGCCAGCAATCATCATCACAAAAGCAGAAGGCATTATGAAGGGATCTGCCCGTTCTATACCGACATTCCACATTACCTCGTTTTTACAGGGACTCAAACAGTATTTAAACGGAGTCGGTGGTCATAAACAGGCAGCTGGTTTTACCGTCACATCAGAATCACTGGAAACATTTGTTACTGAGATCGGCAAACAGTCTGTTGACCTCATGGCGGATGTTGATCTCGAAAAAACGATTGACGCTGATCTGTTTATCCCCCTCAAAAAGATTACGCTCCCGCTTGCACAGAAACTTGAACTCCTCGAGCCGTTTGGCATCGGCAACCCAAACCCGATATTCGTATCTGATACAACAATAATAGACAAACAGTTTTTTGGAAAACTCAAAAACCACCTGAAACTGCATATCGGCGATGCCGCCAGCGAAAGCATGCCTCTTGAAGTGATCGCGTTTTCACAGGCTGAACTCGGCAGCGAACTCAAACGCGGCCAGCACGTACAAATAGCATATCAACTCGAGATAGACCGGTGGAATGGACGAGAGCGACTTCGTGCACGGCTTGTTGGACTTCTTCCTATGTAATTAGGAATATATATTATATCATTGCGGAATAATTATGCAGCTCGATACCGTATTTTGCGCAAAGAAGTGGGTCCCCTACGCGCCTAAGGTAGAATTAAACGCGTGACATCCCAAGCTTTGCACAAAATAGATATCTTCGCTGATAATTATTTTCAAGAAATATATTTATAAATATTACAACTAACAGAGCGGTAGGTGGCGCGGCAGGAAGGGATCCCAAAACAAACGGCTAGTTTTTTTGGGAGGGAAAGCCGGGGCAGAATCTACCGCGTAACAGCAGTTACATCAGTTTGCCAATCTCATCCGAAAGCGATATAATAGGCTTACTTATGAAAACTCTTAGTATTCTCGACACGGTATCACAAGTTGGTAAAGAGGTGGAAATCACCGGATGGGTCGACTCAAAACGCGATCACAAAAAAATAGTCTTCATTGATCTTCGTGACCGTACCGGAATACTACAGATTGTAGGCGGTGAAGAATTCAAACAGCTTTCAACAGAAGATGTTGTCACCGTTAAGGGACTCATAAAGGCTCGCCCAGAAAAACTCGTAAATCCAAAAATAAAGACCGGCTCTATTGAGATGGAAGCAACAGGACTTACGATTCTGAATAAAGCTGAACCCCTTCCCATCCCGATAAACACTGATGGATACGAAATTGACGAAGAAACACGACTTAAATATAGATATCTTGATCTGCGCAGATCACGCATGATGAATAACCTGATGTTGCGATCGAAAACTACACTTTTTATTCGCAACTATCTTGCGGAACGCGGATTTATGGAAGTTGAAACTCCTATTCTGACCAAAACAACACCTGAAGGTGCACGTGATTTTCTTGTTCCTTCTCGTTTACAGAAAGGAAAATTTTATGCACTTCCTCAGTCACCTCAGCAGTACAAACAGTTATTGATGGTAGCAGGAGTCGAGAAATATTTTCAGATAGCACGCTGCTTCCGCGATGAAGATCCACGTGCCGATCGTGCATACGGTGAATTCACACAGCTTGATATGGAGCTCTCATTCATCAATCAGGAAGATATCCTTACTCTGATCGAAGACATGTTTACGAAACTGGTAACTGAACTCATGCCTGAAAAACATATTTCAGTCACCCCATGGCCGAGACTCAAACATGCAGATGTCATGAAACAATATGGCACCGATAAACCAGATCTCAGAAAAGACAAAAATGACCCTAACGAACTTGCATTCTCATGGACGCTCGATTTCCCTCTGTTCACTGAACAGTCAGAAGCCGATTATTTCCATGGTTCGGGCAAAGCAAAATTTGCACCGTCACACCATATGTTCACCGCTCCCCATCCGGATGATATTCCATTACTCGACACAGATCCGATGAAAATCCGTGGACTCCAGCATGACTTAGTCCTGAACGGATTCGAAGTCGGCGGTGGAAGTATCCGTATTCACCAGGTAGATGTACAGAACAAGATATTCTCCCTCATCGGTTTCACCGAAGAACAGAAACATCAGTTCGATCATATGCTGACTGCATTCAAGATGGGCGTTCCTCCACACGGAGGTATCGCACCCGGCATTGATCGCTTTTTGATGGCAGCGCTTGGCGAGCCTTCAGTTCGTGAAGTTGTCGCATTTCCAGCATCATCTGGTGGAAAAATATCGGTTATGGATGCTCCGTCAGAAGCTGAAGATAGTCAACTGAAAGAACTGGGAATAAAGACAAGATAAACGGTTGCAATGATCGCAAAATAAAAATGTTCTAGTATATAATCAGTACATGAAACTGAAATTTGTTCTTCTTTATATATTGGTGACGTTTCTTCTTTTGTTTTATCCAGGTGATTCCATGTTGTTTAATATTTTTGCGTTCCAGCGCGATTTATTTACTGAAGGTACAGCAAACACAGCATTAACGATTAACTCTGTGCCATTAGTAAAAAATCAGATAATGCCTTATACATCTGCAGAAGGAATGTATATCGTCGATAAAACATCATACACACCATTATTCACTAAAAATCCTCATGAACGCCTTCTCCCCGCATCTACGACAAAAATCTTAACCGCACTGGTGGCTTATGATGTCTACAAACCCGACGATATTATTACGATTCAGCATGAAATGAACGAAGGACAGGTAATGGAACTTAAGCCTGGAGAACGAATCACGGTAGAAAATTTACTATATGGAATGCTGATTTACTCAGGTAATGATGCTGCATATGCGCTTGCAGAACATTACGGGATTGAAAAATATATGAAACTCGTGAATCAGAAAGCACAGGATCTGGGTATGAAGCAGTCTCAATTTAAAAACCCTGCAGGACTGGATGCTGTAGGACAATACACTACGCCATTCGATCTTGCTCTTGCCGCACGTGAACTTCTAAAAAATAAATATCTGAGCAAAATCGTGTCGATTAAAGAAATCACAATCTCGGATGTTGACTTCAAATACTTTCATCAGCTCGCCAATGTTAACAAGCTCCTTGGAGAGTTGCAAGGAATTGGAGGTCTCAAAACAGGATATACAGAAAATGCTGGCGAAAACCTCGTTAGTTTTTATCGCTATAACGGACACGATTATATAATCGTGATCTTGAAGAGTCTCGATAGATTTGAAGACACACGTACAGCAGTCAAATGGATACAGGATAATATAAATTACGAGAGTGTGAATATACCAAAGTAGATGTCATCCTGAACTTGGTTCAGGATCTCTGCATTTAAGAAAGGGATCCCGAAACCTGCCTGCCGGCAGGCAGGTAAATTCGGGATGACAAGAAAAGAATTCTCCATCAATAAGTTCTACTCCGTCAGCCACTCTTTGCTTACCGCAGGAACGTATGCAGCAAAGTTACCTTCACCTAAGAATACGAATACAGGTTCCAGATAATCCTGATACCTATCAGGATCATAGTAACCCAAAAACATCTGTTTAATCTTGATAGTGTTATTTGGTGCAGTTCCCGGTGATACCACTATCTTACCTTTTCCATCCTGTAATTCTTTCCACGCATCATCACCCGAGCGAAGCGGATAAACACCTACCTGCTCAGTAGATTTTTCGTGAAATTTAACCTGTGCACGAAGAATTTTAAAATCTTTAGCGTTATATAGGAGAACTACGTAGTTAGGGCTATTAAAATATTTAGGTGCAACTATTGGATACTCATCTACATCAGGACGATAGAAATCGACTTCTATCATGTTTGCATCTGCAGGTTTCTGAACAACTGAGAGATTTTTTGTTCCCGGTTCAATATGTAAATAAACAACATTTGTTTTTCCCTGTGCAAGTTCTTCAGGATATCGATCCATTGATTTTAAGAAGTCACTGGCGTTTGCGATAGCTGCTTCTGGCGACGGCACCTGGAGATCCGTGAATATCGGATCGCTCGCTGGCGGATCATACTGATAGGTAAAATTAAAGTTAGTAATATCTACGGTAAAACTCTGGAGATCCGTGAGAAACTGAGCAGTTGTTTCATTTTTAAGACTATAGCGGGCGGCATCGGTATCAATACCCAACGTCTTTGCCATCAGCATAGCTTTATCTCGATAACCAAAGCGAGTAGTTGATGGCGGTAAATAGTAAACACTCCCCGCAGCGCTTGCTACAACTGGCTGACCATCGATCGTATCAAGAACATATTTAAATTTACTCGAAGGTGTTGCATCTGCAATATCAGGTTCTTTTATTTTCTGAAACACCGTATTAAATGAGATCTGAGTTGTAGTTTTTGCTGGACCGACAAGAAGGAGTAGTTGAAAGACATAGAAAAATATGAACATCATCAGTATTCCGATGATTCCAAAAGGCAGAAATTTGCGTACATAGAACGATAATTCAGTCAGTGTCATTTATTACATATTATCATACCTGCCGCGCACTGTGATAGCGAAAAAGCTATTCGAAATTTCAATTAGTGTATGGTATAATTTGTCTTGTGTCATCCCCGCGTAGGCGGGGATCTGCGTATTTTACATGGATCCCGTATCAAGTCCGGGATGACAACTTTATATCCAGGGATGGCGGAGTGGTCAATCGCAACAGACTGTAAATCTGTCGCCTTCGGGCTGCCAAGGTTCGAATCCTTGTCCCTGGACCATGTAGCAGATCGACAAAGTCGATCGCTACATGGCCGTAAAGTGATCTTCGATCTACTTTACGGCTCCTGATGACTCTTTTTATTAAGAGCCAAAAAATGTAGTGATCTTCTATCTGCAAAGCGGATTCTTCACAGAATCCGCTTTTTTTGTGGCTTATACTCCATTTATTTCTTTAAGTATCTTGATAATACTTGGACTATGAACAAGCTCAAATACTGTGTCTACGTTCTTATATCGCTAAAAGATCACAATTTCTATATCGGCTATACGACTAACCTGAGCCAGCGACTTACTGCTCATATCCATGGCTATTCTGAAGCAACTGAACTACGAAGGCCTTTCGCGTTAATACTATGTGAATGTTACTTATCAAAACATGACGCTACTCGAAGAGAGAAGTATTTCAAAACAACAGCAGGCAAAAAAGCACTAAGAATAATGTTACAAGAAAGTTTGCATGAAGTTACAAACTAAAACCGCTTGAGATGCGGTGGAGGAGCCATGATCTCCGTACATGAAAGAACACCAATATGAGTTACCGTCCCATAGATCATGATCTCTCATACATTGAGATTACCTTCTGATGAATCTCCACCGCGTCTCAAGCGGTTTTATTTGTTATCTGCTGTTTGTAAATGTTCGTGGCTTATCTACCTCTAATATAAAATAGTATGAGTTATTTTTCAGTGACTACTGTCACGTGTTTAAAGTAAGACAAACAATCAGGGAGAAGGTCGGGAAGATCCCCGATTGTTTATCAGGGACCTGCCTCCTAGCCATGGGAACGAATTGACATGGTGTACTATGCGGTACCTACTTCAGCACCTGATCGAACATCACGAACAGTTTCCAACGTGAGTCAGCTGAACACTAAATTAAGATGGTAACCAATCCACTTATGTTACATGTATAGGTGTCCTCATTATCAGTCAACGTGCATTCGCGTGGCTCCATGTTTAAGCTTCCTTATGTACCTCCCGCAAAAGCATTCGGTGTTTTGGAATACTGATATCAGAAAGGAGCGATATTGATGGAGGAAGATTATTGTAGATGTTCATTACCAGCCCAATATCTTTAATCCAAGGGAAAAAGTACACAAATGGAGACCAATATACTAAGTATACTTATATAATTTATACTGATATGACAACCGCGGATTCGGTGAAAATGAATATATGTTAATTTCTAAGAACAGGTCGAGCAGGAGACGTGCAATATATACGAATACCGCTCTCTGCCATTCGGCCCAGAGCCATCACATCTGATTTATCTACAACAACCTGTCCATTCTGCTCGTATTTGGTAAATGAGCCAACAACGAGATCTCTAACTCCTTGATTAATAATCGGCTCAACACAATGTTTACAAGGTGTTATAGATGAAACAAATGTTTGCGCCAAATCTGGTACATCTGCTGGATTAATAGCACTTGTAACTCTTTCACGTCTAGGATTTTCCGATTCGTCATCCCAATAAGTAACAACGGGTCCTCCACTATCATCAAATGTCATTCTGTTTATGATAAGGTGTTGTGCTTTTAACTCATCCTGCAGAGCGAGGGCATATGGTGTCCAACAAATGAGTGCTCGTTCTGCACAGCCATCTGCAGTTGAGTTAGGACAGAAAGGATATGTTTCACGTTTTGCGACCGCGAGTACATCTTCAAAGTCAAGTCCCTTAATACATAAGGGCATTCCTGTGGCTTGATAAATAGTTCCACAATCAGTTACGGTACCTGGTTGCAGTCCATATAAATGACTTAAAATGATAGGCCTTTCCGGCTCTTCTAAAGGTATCAATTCTGCCCGCGCAATAAGATTTTCAGCCTTATAATTTGTACCATGATGGCGAGTCGAAAAAGGAAGAGCGTTACGGGCAAACAACGATATTTTGCCTATGGGTGTACGTATAATATTTGCAGCATGAACATCTTTTGCACAATATTTATTAGTGTGTAGTAATCGTGCAATATCTAGTAAATGGTCAAATTGTTTTTGATCCATCTGGGGTTCATCAAAAAGAACATGCAATCCTCTTTGATATTGGTCACTCCTTCTATCGAATTCACTCTCTATAGCTGACATGTGTTAAAAATAGTACTTAAACTAGCCGTATATTGCAAATGGCTATAAATTTCACTACACTGTAGATCATGGCAACATCCCCGCTCCACCAGAAATCTGTAATGGTCATATTTACCTATGCTCCCGCAGGGCTTGGCCATCTTCGTGTTACCGATGCTCTGTACCATGGGTTACCTGCAGGTGTAGAACCTATTATCCTTGGCTCACAGGATTCGTTCATTCGTCTCGCGCACCGCTTTACCAGTATTCATCCGATAGCGCGCTATCTATTTGAATGGGCCCAACATGGAGCTCTCACCGAAGTGTTTACCTATTTTTACCGGTTATTTCTTCGTACTCAAACAAAGAACTTATATAGACAGATGCTCACGGTTACATCGCAGCGCATAGAATTTCCTCAAACCGTTGTTGTTGTTGCAACTCATTATGGCATGGCACAGCAAATGGGTGCCATCAAGAAAAAACTGATGAAGGCACTTGATATTCGTATCATCCTCGCAGTACAGGTGACCGATGATACACCTCAGCATATCTGGTATATCCAGGGCGCAGATCTTATTTTTGTACCCAGTGAACAAACGAAAAAATTAATGATGAAATACGGTCACGACGCACATTTACAGATCTCTCCTTTTGAAGTGAATCCCTATCCTGTCAGCCCCGTATTAACTGAAAAATTATCAGATGCTCAGTTTGAAAACAGAAAACATCAGCTTGATCCGGCAAATAACAGTCAGTTGCATATTACAATTCCTATTTCTGGCGCTGCCGTAGGAACGGGTTATATGTCTACGCTGATTGAAGAACTACACCTTACCTCTCCTCGCTTTTTGTTTCATGTAGTTGCAAAAACTGCTCCCTTCACCGATCAGTTTATGTATAAGATGACTCAACATCCCTATGTTGACCTCATCACTTCAGCACACGACCGGACTATTGTGGATGCATATGAACAGTTGTATAAAAAACATATTATTGGCATAGAAATTACCAAACCTAGTGAACAGGCCTTTAAAGTGCTTGCAGAACCTAAACAACGAGGTGGGCCAGTGTTACTTCTGGCAAAACCAGTAGGTCAGCAGGAGTATGATAATATGGCATTTTTAAGAAGACATCATCTCATTCCCTGGGCATCCACCCTCCACCAACTCTATCATTGTGCAGAAAATAACATGAAACTTGAAGGAGATCTGAAGCATTTTATTCATTCGCATGCACGCAGATGGCGAGCGATAACACTGCCTACAGATCCGCAAAAAGCTGCCCAGTTTATCACATGGTGTTATAACGAAGGAGTCTTTTATGAGATGGCATTATTCGACAAGGCCGCATACTTAAAACACAGTGATTACAATCATCACGAAATCGGTTCAAATGGAGTCGAATTATTCTGGCAGAAAGTAAGTCATCTTCTCTGAAAAATATATTGATCCCCTTTCTTGTAGATGAGTTTATAGTCACCATCTTCCTGAATATTATGGAGTAATTTTTTGTAGCCTGCAATGCCTAGAAAATTATTAATATTCTGTCCGTCTCGTACATCCATCACTATATAGTCAGGTTTATGCTCGCGGTAGTTATCACCCAGTATCCACACTTCCCGATGAAGGAACATCGAATCGAGATTATTCTGTGCCGCAACGGACCCGGTAGGAGGAACGTGCCGTATGAGCTCATCAAGAAAGGCAAAATCTTTTGTGTGCTTGTAAAACGCTTTATTATACGCAAGACCAAACGGTGGATGCAGAATAAACCGGTACAGAAATAAACTGATAAATACCATTAGCACAGTAGTAAATGCCAGAGCTGTCCGTGATATTTTAGATTGAAGAAATCGGAAAGCTAATAAGGTTGATACTGCTAACGTGGGTGCTAATTCTGCGCTATAGTGTAATCCCAACCCCCATCTCGTTGAGCCATCGGTGAGAAACCTACTTACGAAGTTAAGTATAAAAATAGGCAACATGGTAGGTGTTAGAAGCGGCAAAAAAGTAAAACTCAAAAATGTGAGAAACACAGTACTCAGTTTAACGGAAGGTGTAACGAGCGCAGACAAAATACCTTGAATCGTTTTTGGATAATCAGAGTAGTATCCATAAATCCCGCCAGAGAAATAAGGAATAATAAACTTAATAGTCGCCACTCCCCAAATGATAGATATCAAGAGGGTGGCGTATGCTACCCTCCGCCATGTTCTATTATAGAAGTACAGGAAAAATGATAGCCCTACACCTAATAAAAAGAGATTTTCTTTAAACCCGAGTGTCAGAATCAGAAATACAAAATACAGTTTTTTTCTTCCATTTATGACACACCAGTAAAGCATCATTAGGAAAAAAGTCATAGCAGTCAGTTCGTGAAAATCTGAAAACACTGCATTCTGAAGACCGGTAAATAAAAAGTAGGTAATGACTACAGAAAGAGCAATCCACTGATTTTTGAGAATTTTTTTGCCGATAAGAAACAAAATAAACCCACTTGCTCCAACCAGCAAATCCTGCGCTATGAGAAGCACCTCGCTCTTATCCCATATCCAGTAAAACGGAACGAGAAGAAATATACTTGGATTAAAATGATCAGCAAAGATCCATTTGCCGGGAACCAGGAAATGATCAATAATAGGAGCTTTGAAATGGGCGGCCTGCCATAACGCATGATCAAAAATACCGAAATCATAATACCCTGTTTCGTACTGCCAGAATCTATTCA
>CAYMIY010000014.1:0-26488 GCA_964390735.1 uncultured Gammaproteobacteria bacterium | reverse complement strand
ACTAAACTGCCAGCCGCGCAAGTGGCTCGTGGGTTCGAATCCCACCTTCTCCGCATATGAAAGACGTTCGAATTGACCCGTCATGGAAATCGGCACTGCATGATGAATTTACAACTCCGTACTGGGAAAAACTTACTTCGTTTGTCCGCGAACAATATCAGTCAAAAATCGTATATCCACCTGCTGCAAACGTTTTTCGAGCATTCGACTTATGCCCGTTTGATAAAGTAAAAGTAGTTATAGTAGGTCAGGACCCTTACCATGGTGCAAAACAGGCTAATGGCCTTTCGTTTGCCGTAAATGAAGGAATCACACTTCCGCCTTCACTCAAAAATATTTATAAAGAAATACAAAATGACTTAGGTGTTGCACCACTTCAATCTGGCGATTTATCACGTTGGGCAAAACAGGGAGTCCTCATGCTGAACGCCGTGTTGACCGTGGTAGCAGCTACTCCTGCCTCACACGCGGGCCTGGGATGGGAACAGTTCACTGACGCTGCTATCAGAGCACTAAACGACAAAAGAGAGCATATCGTTTATATGTTATGGGGAAAATATGCACAGAATAAAGGCCAGGTCATTAATCGTGAAAAGAATTTAGTACTGACATCAGCACATCCATCGCCTTATTCGGCAACCATGTTCTTCGGAAACTATCACTTCAGTAAATGTAATGATTATCTGAAAAGAAATGGACTCGAACCAATTAACTGGCAATGATATTACGACAATAATACACCGCCATCTACGACAATCTGAGTACCTGTCATATAAGTTGACATTTCTGATGCAAGGAATAAGGCTACCTTCCCGATATCATCTGGATCACCGAAACGATGCATCGGGATCTTTGCCATAAACCCTTCAATCATTTTTGTCATATCGACACCTGGTGCGGCTGGCCCCTGTGATCTTTGGACGCCTTCCGTCATGATGCCGCCTGGAGCAATCGCATTTACCCATATTTTATGTTTTGAAAGTTCCAGAGCTATGTTTTTCGTAAATCCCCAGACTCCATGTTTTGAAGCATCATAGTGTGCGAGTCCTACCATTGATGGATGAAGAGCATCGATCGACGTAACATTGATTATCTTGCCACCCTTTCCCTGCTTTATCATCTGTTCTGATGCATACTTTGTAGTCAGAAACACTCCTTTCAGATTAATTGAAAGCACTTTATCAAAATCAGCGAGTGTCATCTGCGCTAACGGTATATTCGGATAAATACCTGCATTGTTTACAAGTATATCGATAGCTCCATACAGTGCAATTGTCTGATCAAGTAGATGTTTAACATCTTCTTCCATTGATACATCAATTTTTATAGCAGTAGCCTTCCAGCCCTTCGCAGTTATTTTTTCTGCTGCAGCTTTTGATTCTACTTCGTTGCGATTTGCTATAACGACATTTGCACCTGCTTCTGCAAGGCGTGACGAAATGGCAAATCCTATGCCAATTGAGCCGCCGGTAACGATAGCTGTTTTTCCTGATAAATTTAATAGTGCACTGTTTTGAATCAATTCCATAGTATGAATAAATAATTTATATCCCTTTCATTCTAAGCCATAAATAACATATATCGTATGATGTATGTCACGGATTACTGACTTCATATTCACTTCCGTCGGGTAAATTGGTTTTTATCGTATATGTTGGTGTTATTACGTTATATGGAGTATACACATAATGATAGAACATATAAGGATTTTCTGGTACGACAGGTATATATTTCGGGGCAAGCTGTGATAATGTTGCGGGATATGATCCATTATCAACGAGATACATTTCCAGTGCTGCCCTTATTTGTTGTAAATCAACTTTTATTTTTGTTGTATCTATTGTGGACTGGAATTCAAATGAGCGAACTATCATATCTGCCAGTTTTAAATTGCGTGCAACCGTGGGATTTGTTTTATCTTTTAGCCCAGACATAATAGCTATTTCATATATCGCATTATCTTCAGCGGTGTAAAGGTAATACATCGTAACGCCAAAGTCGCCGGTAACTTCGCGGTATGTAATTCCGGAGACATCATAATCTACAATTTGAATACCCGTAAATTGTCTAAACTGGCGATTAATGTATTCATCAACACTGTATATATAATTATTTATGCGTCTAAACTGTACAGCAAAATAAGGCGGCTGCTGATCACTCACTATCACACGCCAATCATTTCTATCTCCCTCCGTTTTAGTTACCCAGGTCGATGGATAGCTAAACTGTGCCTTAAGTGTTACATCGTTATACGTGGTGAACTGCGTATCTACAGGTATGTCTAGTGAAGGTGTGGGAGAAACATAGGTTGGAGGAACTAATCTGTCTAGCCTACGAGGTTGTATACGTGGCGTATAAAAAAGAAGTATGACTGCTCCGATACCAATGATACCGGCAAACATATAAACGACTCCTTTTATAACATGATTACGAGGATGATGATTCCACATATCTATATACTTACCTAAAGGATCCATATATTCATATTACCTGATTTATTATTGTTTTGGTGCAAGATCATTAACAAGTAGGTTCATACTATCACGAATAGCTATAAAACCATAATATTCTGACATATTACTCCATGTGAATTACTGCATGTTCTGTATGAATGATATCAGGTAACTCTGCTTCTGTTGTAGTCAGAATGGTCTGATAATTAGTGACAAGATCAAGTGTCAGTTTTTTGTTATATTTATCCAGTTCTGAAAAAACATCATCGAGTAACAGAATAGGTTTTTTATGAAATAATTCTTCAAGGATACTCAGTTCATTTAGTTTGAGCCAGAAAACACCCAGTCGTTGTTCACTGCGTGAACCATATAACTGAATATTTGTTTTTATATTATTTTTTTCAAGATAAATGCGTAAGTCTTCTTTTTGTGGTCCAATAAGCGTTTTTCTCACAATTTTTTCTTTAGGAAAATACTGTGCTGCACGTTCAAGAGTAAACGGACTTCGAATATATTCTACTGAGAAATTACGGTTATCGATTGCCATATGATTATTAAGATATTCGACGTATTCAGCGCGTTTCGCAGTAATATAGGCGGATTGTTCATGCAGATACTGATTCCAGAAAACCAATTCATCAGCTAAAGCATTATCGTCGCGGGAGATTTCAAGTATTTTGTTACGCTTTCTTAGTGCCGTATCGTAGTGCTGAACTCTTTTTTTATATTCCGGATCAAAGGTACCTATGAACTTATTCATATAATCTCGGCGCACATCGGGCGATCCCGATACGATATCAATCTGCTCTGGCGCAAACAGCACCGCTTTTCCGAGATGTTGACGATACTGGTAAAGTGAACTGGCTGTCTTGTCTATAAAATATTTTTTCTCGACCCCAGTTTCACGACGCGTCATTAGGATCTGAAATAAATGCGACGAATCATTCTGCCAGACATTCTCAACAACGGCTCGTGATTCGTTCCACTGAATGAGCTCTTCTTCGCGGGATTCTCTGAATCCGATCCCATTCATCACTACAAATACAGATTCAAGGAGATTCGTTTTTCCTCTCGCGTTTTCTCCAATTACCATGGTAGTTTTCGGATGAATATCAAACGTTCTGTTTTCGAAGTTTCGAAAATGTGAAAGATATACTTTAGTTAACAGCATAGAAGGTTCTATAAAAAGTTGTATCAAATACGGTCATCCCGAACTTGTTTCGGGATCTCTTACATAATTGTAAAGATGCTGAAACAAGTCCAGCATGACAATAACACACGTTTATGATGACGTAATTATACCGATTTATAACCAGGAATGTTTTTATGATTTCTTTTTGAGCAGGAAGATAGTTTCGAAGAAAGCGGGGAGTTTAAAGAAAGAACTGCGAAGAAGAGAAACACTTTCAATCTGGTTAAACATTTTTTGCCAGTGCTTCCTTGCAAATACTGACACATGTGAGAAATCTCTAGCATGGAGCCATGTGATCCATAGATTTTCACTTGTATAGATTTTATGAAGAACATATTTCTTAGAAACACGGACAGACTCTGCGATAGCCATCTTAATCTTTCCGCGTTCAACATGTTCCAGCACATCAAACGTGAGAACCAGATCAAATTCGTCGTCTTTATAATCAAGTTCTATGATATCGCCTTCTTTTAAGTAGGGCTTTATAGCAGTGTCTGCTATATTTAGTGCGTCATTTGAAATTTCAACACCCTGTGCATCTATGCCAAAGAAACGAAGCCATTTTACAAGGTTACCTGTTCCACATCCTACATCTAGTGCCGTTTTTGGATTCAGAAATGTCTTAACTAAGAATGCTCTATACAGATTAATGGTACTATGAATAAATCTGCCTATTCCCGACTCTGTCTGACTAAATCGATGCTCACCTTTTTTACCTGAATAATATGCTCTATCATAAAAACTTGCATCAATGCGGTATGGCATGATAACAGTACCTTTAAATGCATCACACTCTATTATCTTTTCCATGTTATCGAAATCTTTTCCGTTACATACAATAACGGTAAGTCCAAGACGTTTTGCAAGTTGGGAGGCTACCGGATCAAAAGGCGCATTCGTGCCTGGAGTCCACTCTGTACCTACAAACTGTTCCATTTCTTCCCAGGTAAGCTTTTTAATTGGTTGTGCGTCTTTAAACTGAGATGGGTCTTTGTCATAAACCCAGTCAATATTTGACATATTGATGATGAGGTTCGAACCATAATCTTTTGCCAGCATGACTGCATCGTAATCAGTTGACCATCCTGGTTTCCAGCCTGCCCCTATTACTACTGGCTCTTTCCAGTTAAAAAGTTTTTTGTCATAGTTTTCGATGATACGAGGATGAGCAATGTCTTTAAAAATAGTACGAAGAAGATGGGCGTTGAGGCGGGTTGCATGAATACCGAGCCAGTCAAGATCTTCATCAGTCAATGTTCCAACCACTTCCTTTCCGGCATCACGATATTTACGAGCAGTTCTACCTCCACCCGCGACAAGAAAAAAACGTTTACCTTTTTTTACATAGGAAGTAACGAAGGCATGAAGTTGAGACAAAAATTCAGAATCAATTCCGCCATTTGGAACAATGAGACTACCTCCGACTGAGAGGATTATGGGAGGTTCTTGTGTTGTAAATGGCATAATTTTGGTCTAAAAAAAAACCCGCCTATCTGCGGGACTAACACATATACTCATTCGTAATAAGCTTACATTGCTTGCATAAAAATGAATATTTTCTACACATATCTTTTGGTTATTATAGTCATCTTTTTGACAATTGTCAAGCTGTCAGGTACAATTTTCCCATGAGAAGATCCCGGATTACAATAACAATAGACCAAGACCTCTTGAAACAGATTGATACACTTATAGATCATAATACCATTCGCAACAGATCACATGCAATGGAAAATGTATTGAGTCAGTATTTTTTGCAAAAAATTACGACTGCAGTAATTCTTGCAGGCGGACAGGGAACTAACCTTCGTCCTTATACCTATGAAGTACCAAAATCACTCATGCCTGTCAAAGGCAAACCGATTCTTGAATATCTTATTCAGAATTTAAAAAGCACCGGTATACGACATATCTATCTATGTGTCGGCTATCTAGGTGACAAAATAAAAGAACGGATCGGTAACGGAGAAAAATATGGACTTACCATTACATATGTACAAGAAAAATCACCTCTCCTCACTGGCGGAGCACTTCTTCAGCTAAAAAATGAGCTGAAACACGAACCGTTTTTGCTCCTCCATGGAGATATTGTTACGGATTTTAATTTCCGCGATATTATTGAGTTTCATCAGAAAGAGACTGCTACCGTATCTGTTGCGCTTACTACAGTCAATCAACCACAACTCTATGGTCAGCTAAGACTTCATGGCTCAAGACTGGTAGGTTTTTATCAGCATGACGAAATAGATGTTATTAAGAGTCATCTCGTGAACTGCGGTATTTATGTGTGTAATCCTGACATTTTCAACTACTTTCCAAAATCAGTGAAGCCATTTTTATTTGAAGATATTATTCAAGTACTTGTAGCCGAAAATAAAGTGAACGGATTCGTATACGAAGGAAACTGGTATGATGTCGGGACACTTGAAAACTACGAAAGAGCGATAAAAGAGTTTAAATAATATTATCGCCGAGTCCGAATATAACAGCGAGTAGTTTGACGATCACATACGCGGCAATAAGCAGAATAAACCCGATTATACCTGCTGTAATCTTTGCTCTTCCTGATTTTATTTTTTCAGGACTCCCCTGTGAGATAACAAAATCATATCCACCCCAAAGGAATATGACGAACAAAATAACGGCTGCAATTGGGATCAGAAATGTAGTTACTACTCTATTTATCACATCACTTAATGTATTTAGACCGGGAGATAAAGGACCACTAACACTTACTCCGTTGATTTTGAAGTTTTGTGCTAGTAGATGTTGACTCATATATCAAATAGTAAAACAGTTTTTCTATGATTGCAAACGAAACTATTTCGGTGGGATCAGCATTCCTGAAGATGATCCGTTTAAAAGAGTTGCTGATTGACTAGCAATTGAGACAGGCAATGCAGTAGGAATGGGTGTAGGTGTATCTGATGGTTCCGGTGTCAATGTTGGTGTGGGCGTTCGGGTAGGTGCCGGCTTGATCTGGCCTGCAGGCTGTATATTACGCTTATATACCATCACAAGAACTATACATAATACACATACGGTGAGGATCGATAGCACAATCAGAAAAAGATCCATAAGAGGGTGTCTTTTCTTCTTCTGATAGATGATTTCAAGCCGCTCCCGCGAAAGCCGGGTGTAATTTAAAACCTCCATAAACGTAATTATATCTTATTTTGGTTGCATCGCGCTGCCGTCAGGTGTACTTTCTGCGCCTGAGGGAGGCATAAAGGGTTCAGCTTGTTGAGGAAGTTCAGTTTTTTTCGGTTGTTCATCTGATTTAACTGTTGTTTCCTGTTTTTTCTGATCTTCACCCTTTGGCTGATTCAAATTCCCCTCATCGCCCGGCATTTTTTCTTTCTTTACTTCTGCGACTTCATGAACCGATTTTGATGCGCACTTAGTACAGACAGTTGTTGCTGTTGGCAATACTTCTGTATCGAATGTGTTTGCACATGATTCGCACATAAAGTGTTTTATTTTGTCGCCGTTTGCATTAGCTGATGCATCTACCATTTCGACTCGCTCCACATTAAAGACAAAGTTATCTCCGTCAAAATCTGCAACGATAACATCGCCCGCAATCGCTTTGCGCTCGATGATCAGTGTTGAGATAGGATTCTCAATAAGTCGCTGAATAGCACGTCGCAGCGGTCTTGCTCCAAATATCGGGTCGAATCCTGATCGCACTACTTCTTTAATTGCTGCCGGTGTGTACGTAAAGCCCATATCCTGTTCTTCTAGTAATTTTCCTACACCCTTAAGCTGCAGACTCACGATCTTCATCATGTCTGTGAACTTTAGAGGTTCAAAGAAAATGACTTCGTCGAAACGGTTGATAAGTTCCGGTCGGAAGAATTTTCTCAGCTCAAACATGACTTTTTCTTTTATCGTGTCATATTTCTTCGCATCGTTTTCATCATCAACCTTCTTCTTCTCCTCTAATTCTGCATCGAGCGGGAAGTTAGCACCGAAATACTCTTTCAGTGACTTCTGCATCCATTCATTTTTACCTTTTTCATGATAGAAAATGGTTTCACCAACAATAATTATTTCTCGACCATCCGGTTTAAATGTATGTATATCCCAGTGATTAGTAGGTAATGTACCATTATCAACCTTCTGATCTGCGAAATAGTCTTTGAATGTGCCTGTTTCCCAGTCGGTACTGCCTTCCTGTCTTTTCCAGAAGCGATCTTTGTAAGTCACATATTCAATCTTTTCAGGAGAAAATGAATGTGTTCTCATCTTCGCTGTCGGAAGTTGCTCTTCAGGTGCATCTGGGAAAGCATTGGTTACCTTCTGATCTTTAAAATAATCGAACAGAGCCATTTCATTCCATTCTTTTGATGTCGTTGAATTACGAACATAGACTTTTGTTCCCTTTGTTACAACTTCCTTTCCCGATGGTGAAACTGCATGTGAATCGAAACCATCAACCGGGAAATCCTGTTCACTTACATCAGTATTTTTCTGATCTTCAGTCAGTTTGATTTTCTGCCCTTCAAAGTAATCAAACATCACCCCTTTATCCCATGTTTCCGATGCCATATCAGCGGGTTTTGTATCGGTCTTTATGTCCTGTTTTGGTGTTTCAGCTACTTTTACTGGCGCTTTTACAGGTACAGGTGAATCGGTACCGAAGTATTCTGTTAGCTTTGTCTGTTTCCATACAGAATCCAGTGTTGCTTTAAACCAGACAGTATCGCCAACGACTATTAATTCTTTTCCTGCTGGTGTGAATGCATGTATGTCCCAATGATCTATAGGCAACATACCTTTTTCTACAGTAGTTCCTGCAAAATAATTCTGTAACTTGCCTGTTTCCCAATCTGTTGATCCTTCTTTTCTTCTCCAGAATCGACCTCCTGAGGTTACTATTTCCTTTTCGTCCGGCGAGAATGCATGTGTCTGCATTTTTGCTGTCGGCAGCTGTTCGTCAGGTGCATCTGGCAATGCATTAATTACCATGTGATCTTTGAAATAGTTCAGGAGTGACAAAGACTGCCATGTTTTTGCGGTGGTTGATCCACGATAAAACAAGGTGCTGTCTTTTGTTACCATTTCCTCACCCTTCGTCGAGATTGCGTGAGTGTCGAAACCGGATATCGGGAATACAGTCTTTGCATCCTTGTCCTTTGTCTTATCGTCAACCTGATCATTCTCAATTTGCTGTCCTGCAAAATAATCTGGCAATTTTTTATTCGACCAGTTATTCTTACCAGCTTTTGCATCTTCACCTGGCATTACCTTCAGATCACGTTCATAAAATGATGTTCCGATTGTGATGATTTCACGACCTCGTGGTGAGAATGTATATGTTGATAACATTAATGGTTTATCTGCATCCGGTGTCGATGGGATGCCCTGTGCATTTGATTTTGATCCTCTCTGAAAATATTTTGCACCGATTGTTAGTATCTCACGACCCCATGGTGTGTATGTGTATGTTGAGACGATCGGTGGTTCCTCTACTTCAGCTTTGCCACTCTTCATGAGCTCATCTTGGATAACTTTACTTCCTATGTTTGAGGTACATATCACTACAGTGTTTTTGAAAGAAATGGTATGTCCCTTATTGTCCGTAAGACGTCCATCATCAAGAATCTGCAGAAGAATATTAAAGATGTCAGGATGTGCTTTTTCGACTTCATCAAACAGAACTACTGAGTATGGTTTTCTACGAACGGCTTCGGTAAGTTTTCCTCCCTCTTCATAACCTACATATCCTGGAGGTGCACCAAGCAGTTTCGCGATCTCGTGTTTCTCCATGTATTCAGTCATATCAAAACGAAGCATTGCTTCTTCCTGACCGAAAAGAATATCAGCGAGTGTTTTAGCGAGTTCTGTTTTACCAACACCTGTAGGTCCAAGGAATACAAAACTTCCGATTGGTCTTTGCGTTGACTTAAGTCCCGCACGTCCGCGTCGTACAGCCTGTGCGACTGCGGTAACTGCGCGCTCCTGACCAATCATACGTTCATGCATGATTTTTTCAAGATTTGCAAGTTTTTCTGTTTCCGATCCACTTAGTTTTGATACCGGAATCCCAGTCCATCTTGCTACGATATCTTTAATGATATCCATAGTGACCATGGTAGTAGTTTGACCTTTCTTTAAGTTGAATTCTTCCTGTTTTGTCTTTAAGTCGGCTTTAATATCGTCGATTTTAGAATTCAGAATACGAGCACGTACTCTATCGCCTGATCTTTTTGCCTCTTCCTGTTCCTGAGTAAGCTGCCCTAAGCGATCTTCAACAGATTTAATTACTTCAGGTAATGACAAGAGTGGAAGACGTACTGCAGATGCTGCCTCATCAATAAGGTCAACGGCTTTATCAGGAAGGAATCGATCACCGATATATCTTTTAGAAAGTTTCACCGCTCCCTCAATCGCTTCATCGGGGATTTTTACTCTGTGGAATGCTTCATATTTATTGCGCGATGTTTTAAGCATTTTTACTGCCTGTTCTTCAGTTGGTTCTGGCACGACAACAGGCTGAAAACGACGCTCAAGAGCTGGATCTTTTTCAATATATTTTCGATATTCAGTAAGTGTTGTAGCACCGATGAGCTGCATTTCACCTCTTGCAAGCGCTGGCTTTAAGAAGTTGGCTGCATCGCCGCCGCCTTCTCCACCACTACCTGCACCTACTATAGTATGTATTTCATCGATGAAAAGAATTACTTTGCCTTCAGTTGCTTTTAGATCATCGATCAAATTTTTCATACGTTCTTCAAACTCTCCTCTGTGGGACGCTCCAGCCAGAATACCCATAAGGTCAAGTTCCAGAATGCGTTTCCCAAGAAGTGATTCAGGAACCTGTTTAGCAACAATCTTTTGTGCAAGTCCTTCAACAACTGCGGTTTTACCTACACCAGCTTCTCCAACGAGAGCAGGATTGTTCTTATTGCGTCGTGAAAGAATATGGATTACGCGTTCAATTACTTCTGATCTTTCAACAACCGGATCAAGTAATCCCTGTTCTGCCTTTGCTGTTAAGTCAATAGTAAACTGTTCCATGATACCTTTTTTTGTATCGTCTGTTTTCTGAGACACTTTATCAATACCTTCTTTTTTACCAAAAATTTTCTTGTTCAGATCTTCTTTCTTCAAACCCATTTTAATGAGTACTTGAGCACCAACCCCTTCTTTTTCATCGTAAAGTGCCATAAAAAGGTGTTCGGGTGAAATAAATTCAAATCCTAGCTTGCGTGCAATTACGAGCGAATTATCGACTATACGCTTAACACGGGGAGCAATCTGAGGCCCTGCAGGATTACCTTCCTGTTTGTATAACTTAGTAAGTTCTGCTTCAATGACCTGCGGTTGTATTTTGAAATCAACCAGCATCTTATAAATTTCTCCATCAGTAATAAGGCCGTGGAGCAAGTGCTCACTATCCAGATACATTGAGTGAAGTTCTTTTGCTTTATTGTTAGCAGCAAGGAATACTCTATTTGATCGCTGTGTTAAGTGAGTCATTACATCGAGTTCTTCTCTCTTTTTATCATCAATATTTGATGATAAAGCACCGGTTTTAGGAGCTTCTGTGCCAGGTGTTCCTTGTTGATTTGCAACCACAGGTGTCCCTGCTGTTTTTGTTACTGTTGTTGTAGTTGATTGTGCTGGAACTCCTGCTGGTGGTACATTATACATAGGAGCTGACGGAGCTGTTGCTACTATCACACCAGGTTGAGCGACTGCCATTGGCTGTGCTACTACAGGCTGTACATATTGTACAGGAGGAGCACCGATTCCGTTGTAACTTACTGCACTTACCGGTTGAGGATAGGACGGCGCCGATTGGGTTGTTGTTTGTGTAACAGAATAAGACTGTGAGGCTTCAGAAGGCTGAGAACCATTCACAGGGTCATCTTGTTTCTTTTTAAAATTAAAAAAGCCAGCCATGTTTTCATTATTATCAAAGTCTTGACAATTGTCAACATAAAATATATTCTGGTAATTAAGATAGCTTTACATATTAATACCTATTGCATGACGAAAAAAAAACTTGCTCAGTTTTTAACATCTTTCATAATTTTTATTTATATTTCATCATTTTCAGCACATCATGTCCGGGCAGCTGAAGTAAATGACGTACTACAATTGGCAAATATTTTACGTGCAGTTATTACTGACTATACAGTTTTATGTCCTATTCTTGCGGCTATGGGTATTACTGATTGTAGTGGTTCGGGCTCTTCTGGAGGAGATACGCCAAATAATGGACGATCCGGTGGTGATGTCCCTGACATTAAACATCTCGTCACCACGGAGTATTCATTACCTGAACCAAATCAGGATTCTGCATTACGATTATTATCACAACTCCAGGGAGAATCTGCCGAGTGGGCTACAGGATCACTGTTAAAAGCAGAACGCACCTGTGGAGATAAATGTTTACGATATCTGACCACCGCATGGATATGGAGTGAAAGTAACCCGAGTGCATATCCAGATCCTTACGAAATAAACTGCCCGAAGAATGGTAGTGAGCCATCTATTATTTGTACTTCCATGAACTTTCAGATAGCAGGTTACCAAGCAGGTGGACAAGCAAAAGTGGGAGCAATCAGATCAACATTTTTAGATCTGTATGGTCCCGATAGATATAAGGAAGTTGCGCAGAAAGTATATGACAATAGTAAATATGCATCACGTGAAAAATGGAAATATATAGCAGATGCACAAAAATCTTCCGATTTGTTTAAGGAGGTAGGAGCTGTGGATGATACAGGAAATCTAGTTATCCCGGCAGAAGTAAATACAGGTACTATCGCCGACCATGCAAGCCTTGATCCTGCAAACTCAGACGGAAATGACTTCTGGAATCATAAAATACAGTTTTATACCTTGTTAATAGGAAAAGATCCAGGTATGGTTATACGATTAAATAGCGCAGTGAGTAAAAGCAATCTGGTAGGTAGATGTCTGGAAAATATTGCTCAACCAGATTATCCATCTAATGTACCGGGTTCTACACCATGTTATGGAGATGCTAATTATTATAGTAAGGTATGGGCACAAAAGCTGTCAGATCATGCAGCAGCTTTATGGATGTTCGATAATAATAAAACGGATTTGTCCCCTCTTAATAGCTCCGGTGGAGGTTCCATACCTATGGACGGTACAAAACTCGAACAGATGGCTGCCGCGGCCAATATTATTGGGGATAGAACAGAAAAAGGCACTAATTGCGATGATGCAGGGCTAGCGTGGGCGTGTAGAAATGTCAGACCCTACACGCAGAACGGATATACCACTGATGAATATTTAGGCACAAGTAATGCTCAGACACAGATGTGCACCGATGTCACCCGTGGATCTGTAGGTTTAGCAGATGGTACAGACTATGGATTGTCTAGAGCAACCACCATACAGATGAAGGATTGGCAGAATCACAATTGGCCGTACTATAAGTATTATGATGGAAATCATCAGCAGATCCTGACTGATATAAAACCCGGCTGTGCAATGTTTCAATTTAATACATTCGATGCTAATCACGTCCCGGTTCAATACCCTGGAACACATCAGCACGCTTCTATGGTAGTTGGTGTAGATATCAATCCCACTACTGGTGACGGGACTATAACAACACGCGAATCAAACGCACCCACTTCTACTAAAGTATTTACAGTCAGCGGATGGGAATTTGTTAACACATATTATCCATATGTATCATTTGGATGTCGTTAAGATTTTAATGAAATATGAAAAAGCATACTAAAGTACTACTTATTATCCTCGGTATATTGCTCGGGTTACTTATTATTCTGTATAATGTTTATTCCGCAAAAAGAGCACAGGATGCATTGAAATCAGGTCCCACACCAACTCCTACCCTGGGACTTTACCCAACATTATCTCTAAATGATCAGATTAAAACTCAGCAGCAGTCTGATATTAATACAGGCCGTTTGAAAGAAAGTTCAGAAAAAATGTACCCATGGCAGGATAGACTTCCTATAAAAACTACTGAATATTTTATTTATTTTGATGAGGATCAGCAGAAATTTATAGCTAAGATCTACTTAAAAAACAGATCAATAGATGTAGTAAAGAAAGAGATAATAGCAGAGTTACAACAGCAGGGATTCCCGTCTAATATGTATCCTATTGAATGGATGGTCAAATAACATTTGACATGATGTAAGAAAGTTAATTACAATGAAGATCATATGATGAATATAGTTCGTAGCATCGTTAAAAAATCTGCAATAACTCTCTTGTTTATCGCTATCATCATATATGTCATCAATATATTCACTGGTTCCATTATCCATAATCAGCCAAAACAAACATCTGACCTAATTGCCGAGAACCGAGCAGCACTTTATAAACTATACAATGATAAAAATCTTCAAAAGAATCCTGCTCAGAAAATATCAATGGCTACGATGCGTTTCATGACATGTGCAGTTATAGGTGAAGTCTGTTCTGATAATCCTGCTGACGCTGAAAAAAACTTCGGCAAAAGTATGCTGGGTGGTATGACCACAATGACTACTGCCATGATCACACACCCTCCATCATCTGCTGTCGTCTATGCTTATGACTCTTTACAAAGGGTTGGATTTATTCCTAAATCATATGCTGCGCAAGGAATAGGAATGGCAGCTCTTAAGCCTTTTAGAACTATGTGGAATGTATTCAGAAACATATCTTATGGTATTCTTGTGGTTATCATGATATCGCTTGGATTTATGATCATGATGCGAATGAAGCTTAGTGCCCAGACAGCTATTTCTATCGAAAACGCGCTTCCTCGTATCGTCATATCGCTTCTCCTTATTACGTTTTCGTTTGCAATAGCAGGTGCTCTGATTGATTTTATGTATTTAATAATGGCTATATCTATCTCATTACTTCTTCAGGGTGCCGGACCCACGTTTGCTGTACATATTGGAGAAATGCAGAATCTGCACCTGACAGCAGGACCTTCAGTAATTGTAGATAGTATGTTACCGAATCAGTCATTTGCAAATTATTTATCAGCCGGCGGCGGAGGTAGCGCAATGAGTGGTGCATTTAAGTTGCTTATGGGCAACATACTTGATTCACGGTCTATTGATATGATGGTGAATATCTTTACCCTGGGCAACAGCATATTATTATTGCTGCCTGGCCCTATAAGAATATTTGTATGGATTTTAGGCGGAGTCGGATCACTTGTGTTAACATCGTATGTTACATCTCTTTTTGGTACAACAGGAGCATTTGATCTATTTACCAATGTGACATTATTTACTTTTGGACTCGGAAACTTACCAAAACCTCTCGTTGGAATACCATTTACTATTCTTGTTATGGGACTTTTTGGTATTCTAGCTCTTCCTATTCTTGCTGGTTTTTTCATATTCATTACCATACTATTGCTTTTTTTCCGTATCTTTTTCCTGCTTCTCAAGTCATATCTTATGATCATGCTGTATATCATCTTTGCTCCCATGTATATGCTGTTTGAAGCAATCCCCGGAAACAAAGCGTTCTCCAGCTGGTTCCGCAGCTTACTTGGTGAAGTGCTTACATTCCCCATCGTTACAATCCTGTTTATGTTAGGCAATATCTTTGTAAACAGCTACGGTGTGGATCAAAGCTTAGGGGGTGGTGTAGGCCAGGCATTTGGTATCGGAAAGACATTTTGGGCGCCGCCTTATCTGTATGGACTGAATCAGAGTGCATTTGTATATGTAGTAGGCATGGGATTACTCTTTATGATACCTGACCTTATAGGCATGGCAAAGGACATGCTTGGACTCAAGTCTACGGGTATGGGAAATGCAGGCCTCGGTATGTTCTTTGGAGGGGCTGCAGCCGGACTGGGCGGCGGATTATCTCTCTTCAGTAGAGGTGCCGGTTTGCTCAATACATTTGCAGGAAGCAATGCTACAAAAAATCTGATGGATAAATACAATCTGAAGGGATTTTTCCAGGCACCTTTCCGTAGAGCAGGTAACAGATCATCCGCGAATACGCCTGAAACCAAGCCTACTACTTTTGCACAGGATCTTATCCCTGAGCCACCAAAGTTTGGTCAGGATCTATAATATCACTGTGGCTTAATTTACTACTTCCACACGTAACTACGTTTATACCATCATGAAATGTAGCTCTCCAACTTCAAGTGTCATTAAAAGTATCATCATATAGCGAATATGTCAGTTTGTCAGTATGACTGGATAACACAATTACTTCGCAAGTAACTCTATGTATAGCAACACGCATTATTATGTATCCGTATCCTCACGTACAGATATATCTTCACTGTTATGTAAATCTATATGCAGAGTGAATGGGAGTCAGGTCTTTAGAAAACGCAAATGAATGACTGAGTTACGTGTAACGTTTAGTTACCAAACCCAGGTAATTTTAAAATATCATACCCGATGACTCTGAGAATGAATACCGAGAATATGATAAGTATTAGTCCTGTAATACATGAAGTCATCAGTTCACGGGCTTTCTTAATGGCTTCAGGGCTACCGCCTGATGTCTGCAAAAGGAAAGCTGCGTAGATAATACACATAAGTGCAAATCCACCACCTAATCCTATGCCAATATTTATCGCACTATTAATAAATCCATTTTCCGACACATTAATACATCCAAGACCGGTCCATATACCTCCACCAAATTTATTATCTTTACCCCACACACAGGAGGTGCATTCATCTTTTTCATCACTATTGATTAACTTTGCACATAAGGAGCTTAGATTTGTAAGTGCAGGATTTGGCTGTGTTGGATCCTGTACACATTTACATGAGGGATCCTTGCGATCAGCCGTAGGTTTTCCTCCGGGCAAACAGACCGGTACACTATTTACAGCTTTTTTCAGATTCTTCACACTAAAAGGAATTTTGCTTGATATGTTAAAAGGGTCTATAGGGAGTGGTAATTTATCTATGCTGCTACTCACCCCTTGGAGTATAAATGCCTTTACCTTATCGAATAGGGGAATATCATTAAATGGACCTATTTCTACAGCATCAACAGGAAATTCACCCCAGCTTGCGATGGCTGAATTACAGCAACTCGTACTCACATCGTCACCCAGCGGATCTCCTACAATCCGGCCGCAGTTATAGCCGGGTTGAGGTATCCAATAACCAGGTGCCGGTGTTGCCGTAGGATTAGGTCCGAGATTAGGAGTCGGAGTTGGCCCTGTGCATGTCGCTGTACTTGCGTTTATTTCCTGACATCCTCCCGACTGATTCGTACAGTTAAAAAAGGTTTTATTACCATTATTACATGTTGTAGCGACGTTATTAATACACTTTGCCGTTCCAGATTTCATCGTTACGGGTGGATTAATATTATCAGGACCGATAATAGTCACAATACAATCTTTATCCCCCGCAGCACCAGTAGGTACTGGTGTTGGGGTGCTCACTGCCTTACATACTGCCGGGTTAGCGTCATCACACAGATCGCCATTATTAACTGTTGAATTATTGTCATGTCCACACGATGGGGTGTAAGGCACCCAGTCACCACTTACATCCTGGCATATTTGTCTGTTCCCGCTTCCGTCACCCACGCATACAATATCTCCCGGATTAAACTTACCTTTTATTTCAGGACAAAAGTCCACTGCATACACTGCTGATGAAGAGTATGATAATGACCCCATGAAAAGAAAGATAATAAAGATAGTATAAAGGAGTCTTTTCATACTATTATTACACATGAAGATACATGAAAACGCAAGAGGAAATTATTTCTTAGAACCCATAAACTCTTTCAATACTTTTATGAGTATGGCACCTGCAATTACTGCAGCACCAACCAATACTAACGTTGGTGCGCCTGTGGCTGCCATAAACTTCTTTAAATCGGCGCCAACATTTTCGAGTATAATCTCCATGTCTTCTTCATCAATAAACCCTTCTGAGACTAAATGATGCAGATAATCATGAATCGCACCATTATTCATAGTCAGCGATGTCATTTCTCCGTGTAACGTAGAAAGGGCTGTATCTTTACCTTTCATAAATGTTCCTAATAGGTTAGCTCCAGGAATGCGTGTATGCCAATCTGTCTGAAAATAACGGGCAACAAGAAACGCAATCTGCCGGTTATGTTTCTGTGCCCCACGCTTACTGATCATGCCCTCCAAGGTCTGGATTTCTTTATGTACTTCAAAAATCTTATCTAGTTTATGTGATTCTCCTGCATCAAGTAACTTTTTATCAAGTGTTATGAGCGAATCAACAGCCTTATTCCATCCTGCCAGATCTCCCCACAAACGAACGAACACATCAGGGCCAGATTTATCTATATGATCGAAGATAAACCCTTCCATGAGCTCGTTTGTTGTTGCAAACATATTTTTACCCATCTGCATCTCCCATACGCTACTCCACTGTGTGAAAAATCCTTTCGTTCCCAGATACATCTCTTCGCCTTTCTTTCCGCCGAATTCTTCGTTTTCATTTCTAAAGTGTGGTATCAGTCCGTTCTCACCTAGGAATTGATTTTTGAAAAATTCACTTTGAGCCACAAAGTCTTTTGTCTCCTTTGTATCGTCTTCTTTGTGCTTTAGCATAAAATCATCTTCTGTCATACTTGACTTATGTTTGAGCTTTACCTGTGTCAAAGCAAAAGTCATTACATCATACATTGAAGCTTGAGCTTTAGAAGTATCTACGTTATTTAATATATCATCCGATTTTATATTGTCCGGATTAACACCTTGTTTATAAAATAGTCCACTTTTATATGTATCATGCCATATCCTCGCTATTTTCTCGATATGTTTCAAATTTTCATGTCCCCACTTAGCTTCAAGTGATCTTATATACTCAGCTTTCTTTTTCTGATCTTCCAATGTCATGGGAGGAATATCAGAAAAATAGTATTCCCAGCACGTATACTTAAGAAGACCGTTAGATACACCGGATGTAATAATTTGATTCAATTTAGGCTCTAGCTGGTTCATTATCATCATAAAATCATAAGGAGATCTTTCCATCACTGCCTGAAAGTTCATACCCTTATAGGCAAGCCTCTTCTCTTCTATAAACTCCTCGACGGTCATTGCTTCAACATGTTTTGCTTTTCCCACTAATGCCTTAATAACTTTCTTTTCCTTTTCATGTCCATCATGATACGAAGTAAATAACGCCTTTTGTTGTTCGTCATCAAATCTATTTTTATAATCTGCACCGTATAGCTGCTTAAGCAAATAGCCTTTAGCATCTCCCTCTGCACGGCCTGAGTCATAAAACCAGCAAGCTGCAGCGCCTACTTGTGAACGGATAATTGAATATTTCAACTCGTTATTTCCTTCAAGCTCATGCTTTCGTTTGTCTTTTTCTTTCGTATCCAGCTCATCATTCGCGTCAATTTCTTTTTTCAGTGGATTCAGTTGATCTTTGTACCAATCATTAAAGCCTTCAATACGCCATCCAGTGCGCGAATAAAAACCAAGAAGCGCAAAATCACGAAATGCATCTTCAAACTTTTTCTCAAACGAATCACCCTCCTGATTCTGAAGTGCTTGCAACTGATTATCGAATTCAGCTACCATTGCCTCAATATTTTTACGTCTACCTTTATCAGATGATTCATACACTTCACGAGGGACCCAACCTTTCTCCTGAATACGCTGCATAAGAGATTTATGTTCTTTATTAGTTCTTATAGCTATATCAAAGAGCTCTCCAATTTCAAATCCGCCTGAATTATCAGACTGTCGTCCACGAGCCACTCTCCACTTACCAATGATAGTTATATACTGTGCGAAGTTAAAAAGTCCTTTAAAATCCGATCGTCTTGACCCCTGTGCTATAATTTCCAGCGATCGCATACTATCAACGAGCGAAAAACCTGGAGCTAGAATGAGAGCACGCTCGATCTCCCAAGGCTGTGTGTTTGCAATATTCAAAAAACGTTCACGTATCAGCGGATCACTTTCCATTAATCTCAGAAGTTCAGGGTCTTCTGATTCTACAAGATATTTGATCCGTGCTACTTTCAAGCGTAACTTGTTGCGAATTCGTTCAAGATCAGGTGTTTTCATCTCACCACTTTCTTCAAAATAGGATCCAAAGATGTCTGCGGGAATTGCATTCTTATCCATTGCCATTCTTGCTTGAAGATCTGTTTGAAATTCGCTTAATGCCAACTGAAACAACAAGCCACTAGGACCTTTAAACATAGCCTCTTTTGTGTTTGCAGGAAAGTTTTTAGAAAATCCTGCCATCTGTTCAGGGTTGGCAGTACCTTTTATAATATGGTTACGCAAATCAAAGTAATTCTGCCTTGTGCTAATTTCGTTTCTATACTGGACTCGTAAACCTCTCATAAATTCGACATACTCCGATACTGACCGTTCGCCGAGATCTTTATTTGTTCCTACAAGTTCCTTTATTGCATTAGTAATTTCTGATGACTGGTAATTCTTAAATAAGTTATCTTCAATAAGATGTTGAAGATTACCCTCATAAAGTGGATCCCACATACTTCGCCATTCCACGTTCATCGTTGAAGTGATTTTACCTAGTAATTTGTTGACCGTTACATATACAGCGCGCGACATTTCTCTCTTTCCAAAATCCGTAAGTACAACTGCTCCAGCTTCGTTTTTGACAAAATATTGTGAGAATAGTATTTTCTTTTTTTCATCAGCAAGCTCTTCTTCTAGAATTTTAAGCGCTGCATTTTGCTGCTCTGGCGGAAGTGCTTTTATTGCTAATCTGCGCGACATTTCACGTTGATTCTCATTCTTTAGCAGGGTTAGTTCAGATTTAATGGTAATTTCGTTGACTGGTTGGAAATCTGCGGGTTTAATATCATATGCCTCAAGAGCCCTATTATCGCGATCATTTCCTTCTCTTGCCAGACTTGGCATTGATTTATCAAGTACTTTAATGTACTCTTCAAACTCATTCTTAGCTTGATCCAGCCCTAACCCATAGCTGTAATTATATTCACCATCAGCATCAAGGATTGTATCAGCTAAAGACGCACCGAATTTATCAGCTATAATGTACTTTCCTTCTGCGTTTTGAATAACGTTTGGTAAAGGTGCATACGCAAATTTTTTGAATCGTGTCCTTTGAAGTTCATCAGTCTGATATGTCGCCACAAAGTTAGAAACAAGCAATCTTGCAGATGATTGCGCAGCTGGAATATTTGCCAGCAACTTTATGAATTCTGAGATACGTGTTTTAAGGTCAGTTAACTTCTGGACTTCTTCGGCAGTATGTGTGATATCTTTATTTTTTCCGTTTTTTTCAACAGTGGGTGCAGTTCTACGTATATGATCTTGATCAACAAAAGCTTTGTTTTTTTCTTCTACGACACCAGCATCTTTTGCCGCCTCTAGAACTGCAGTGTAGACTTTGTCATACATAGCAGGATCGATTCGATAAAGAGCGTCCCATTGTTCCTTAGTAAGTGCATCTGTAAGAATATTGTCTATCTTCAGAGATGATGATATAGCTTTAGCAAGAATACTTTGGATATATGAACTGTTTTTTTCAGTTAACCCTTTATCCTCTGAAGGGTTTTCCATTATCTTATCAACAAGCTTGTCTATCAAGTAGCGCGAAGGTTCACCCTCACTAACAGGTATTAAATCCTTGTCATCTTTATAAGCATGAATGACGTTAGAAATAGTCGCGTGTATTAGAAATGCTTTGTATTTTAACGTATCTTCTTTTCCTTTTACAGCGTTACCTGGCACAGCATCTGTATAGGAGCCATCTTTATTAGCTTTATCTGTAAGATGCTTATTAACATCATTATTTGGAGTAGTTAAGTTATTAATTACTTGGGTAATTTCTTCTTTTTTCTTGGGTGAAGTTTTTGCAGTATCTATTTTAGTTTTGGCCTCTTCGACTATCTGTTTTTTGCCAACAGCTTCCTGTTCCGGAGTTACGGCACTTGCCGGTGCTCCTTCTGGTCTTCCAGAACCTCTTGGCTTAGGTCCTCTCCTGCGATTGTTTTTTCCATCCTCAGGTGCCATACAATATTATACCATTTCAGATATCAAATCGTATATTAATATATAAAAAGAATAAGGAGTGACCACTGGTCACTCCCTTGCCGAGATACTGATTTGTATTCTTATCAGTCAACCTCGTAATTAAAGTCTGGAAGAAGTGGATTGTAATTTGGACGCGAATTACTCGATGACTGATCGCAATTGCGACACGCAACCCATCCAGTAGAGTCACACTTTTTGCAGAGTTTCGCCCATGAATCTTCCTCGCGTTTGCCGTGAGCTCTCCTGTAAACATGTGACTGCTCTGAGTAATACATGTTACTGCTTACAGGTATACGCTCTCCATTTCTAAATCGAATGAAACCGCTTCCTTTACATGCAGGACAGCGATACCATCCTTTTTTACACCTACAATGTGCCACAGTCCTACTCCTTCGTTACAATACAGTTATGTGCAAAATTATCCAGCATAATAGATAATGATCAGCACATAGAGATTAGTAATTATATCATAATTATATCATAATTATATCTCAATAATTATTTTTATAAGATATTTCCGTTCATTTCCGCTTAAAGAAGAGGTATGTCTGTCCGACCAGATGTGCCGAGAGTGAAGAAGTTGCCATAAACTCACCGATCGACCCGCAGTTCAGACAACTCGCGCGGGTCGACCAGTAGTAAACGATATCGAATATCAATATCAGCGGGAGCAAGAGAATAAATCCCGCATGAATATTAATCTTATGTCTCAGAGAATTCTGAGTGAGTTTCTCCATCTTTTTTATGATCTATGACTAAATGGCGTTCACGACCTTCACCAATTGAATACGTTGTGAGTTCCGGATATTCAGCGGTGATATATTCATGCATGATCTTTCGTTCGTACGATGAAAGTCCACGTACATGCGTTGGTTTACTTGAGTTGATTGTTTTGTCAGCCATCTCTGCTGCCATCTGATGCAAACGCTCTTTCTGTTTTTCGCGATAGTCATTCACGTTGATCAGGATGTTTACTGATTCGTTTAATGATTTGTACAGAATGACTTCGAGAATTTTCTGGATAGCACGGATTGTTTCACCATGACGACCTATGACTGTCGATGCTTCTTCGTCTGTTTTGATCGTGACATAATACATATCATGATCTTCTTCTACTGAGAGTTCAAAGGTATTAATAATTTTCTTTAAAAGCATTTCTGCTTCTGATTGAATGGCCTGTTTTTTGTCCATATGAGAAATGATAAATTGTAATGATTACTTTTTTTCTTCTTTCTTTTCTTCCTTTTCCTCTATCGGAATAATAGGAGGTAGATCAAGAAGTTTTGCGTCAGGATTCATGCGTTTATTCTGGATGATACTGAACAGCGAAAAGATATTCCAGTAGAGTGAGAGTCCAACTGGCAGCGTAAACGAGAACCAGCCGATCATGAGCGGGAATATAACTTTCATCTGTGTGTTCATTGCTTTCTGGAAATCTTCGCCTGTACTTGTTTTTTCACCTTTTTTACCCTGAGTGGCAGGAGCAGCTGGAGGCGTCGATGTGACTACCTGTAAATACTGTAATAAAGCAGTAACCAGTGGGATTGCATAATAGTACCAGTGCTGGGGTCCTGCTTTTGATGGCGTGAGCGCCAGATTAAATCCAAAAAACCACAAGTCAAGATTCTGGATCTTAATCCAATCAAAGTACAATGCATTATTGATAGCTTTAATCGTTGCAGCACCGTGTGTATTCAAAAAGAAAACACTGAGGGTGCGGTAGAGAGCGATAAAGATAGGGATCTGAATAAGCATAAATAAGCAACCGGTTGCCGGGTTGATACCTGCCTGCTTGTAGAGCTTGGCTTGTTCTTCCTGCAATTTTTTAGGTTCTGCCTTATGTTTTTTTGAAAGATGATCGAGGTGAGGTTTGATCTGCTGCATTTTGCGTGCTGTTTCCATCTGCTGTTTGAAAAACGGATGAAAAATCAGACGGACTACACCGGTCAAGGTGATGATCGAAAGTCCAAATGCTGCAGGCAACTTTATAATAAGAAAGAGTTTATAAAACCCCATCAGTAAGTTCAGAATCGGGAACACGAGAACTGTATTAAATAAATTTGGATCCAGCATATACTCGAATTAATGTTGTTAGATTGATAAGCGGGCGCGGCCTTTAGCACGGCGACGTGCAAGTACTTTAGTGCCTTTTTTGGTTGCCATTCTACTTAAGAAACCGTGTTTACGTATTCTTTTAAGCTTTTTTGGCTGATAAGTGCGTTTCATAGAAACAGAAATGAATTAATAACAATAACTGTCATTCTGGCAAGCGAAGCGCGTCCAGAATCTATAGACTGGATACACTACTTTATTATCTCCTAATTATAACTGAAAGATGTGAGTTTACAAATGCTCACGCATGATGGAGCTTTCTTTGCCATTAAATACCTGCCACACAGCTTCAGTCACAAACGGCATAAACGGATGAAGCTGTTTCAGTGAACCCATATATACTTCTTTCAAACCGTCATATACCTCACGATTTCCACTATGGAGTTCTTCTTTAAATGTTTCTATATAATAATCGGCAAATCGATGCCAGAGAAAATGATAGGTTGCATCAAAAGCCATAGAAACCTGAAATGCATTCATTTTCTTGCTATATTTTTTACTCAGTGCTGTGAATTCTTTCTTGAGTGCCGCCAGTTCCTTCTTCTTTTCAGGTGTTAACTCCATTTTGGTTTCCGTAGCTGCATCTTTATTTATATAGATAAAGCGACCGATATTCCAGATTTTATTTGCAAAATTACGCATGCCTACTACTTTCTGTTCTGAGAGCACAACATCTCCCCCTTCTTTCGTACCAAAGATGAGTGCCGCACGAAGTGCGTCGGCTCCGTATTTATCTACTAAAAGTAACGGATCGATTACGTTGCCTTTACTCTTGCTCATTTTCATTCCTTTACCATCGCGCACCATTCCGTGCAGGAATACAGTTTCAAACGGTTTCTTCTCAGTTACAAAATAACCCATCATGATCATGCGGGCAACCCATGCACGCAAGATATCATGGCCAGTTTCCATAACAGATGTCGGATAGAAATAATGATAGAAATCCTCACCTTGTGTTTTTAACGTAACAAAAGGCCACTGTGATGATGAAAACCACGTATCGAGTGTGTCAGGATCCTGTTCAAAATCATCGCCTTTACAGATCTCACATGACACAGGAGTGGTGGTTGATACAAACCACTTATTCTGACTTTTACATTTATATGCCGGTATACGGATACCCCACACAATCTGGCGCGAAATATTCCAGTCAATAAAATTCTCAAGAATCGCAATAAGGATACGTTCAAATCGTTTTGGTACGATTTTGATCTCGCCACTTTTGACTGCTTCAATTGCTTTGGTCGTAAGAGGTTGTACTTTGATATACCACTGTTCAAGTGGAAGTGGTTCGAGGATGTTGCCACATCGATAACATGTTTTTACGACCATCTTATGTGGTTTCTCTTTTTCAAGAAGTCCTGCTTCTTTTAATCGCTTCACTACTTCTTCACGAGCAGCTTTTACATTTAATCCATTTAAATCACCTGCATTCTGCATGCGACCATTGAAACCAATGACGGGAGGATAATAAAGTTTATGTTTCTTTGCGATCTCAAAATCATTTGGATCATGCACCGGGGTCACTTTCACTGCACCTGTTCCAAATTTTTTGTCTACATAGGTATCTGCGATTATGGGTACAACGCGATTGCTGATCGGCAGTACAACATTCTTGCCGATAAGTTTCATGTATCTCTTATCTTCTGGATGCACCATCACCGCAACATCGCCGAGCATTGTTTCAGGACGTGTTGTTGCAATAGTAATGAAGCCACCTTCTTCGAGAGGAAATTTGACATAGTACAACGTCCCTTCCATGTCTTTGCTTTCGATTTCAAGATCAGAGAATGAAGTGCCATCCCGTGTACAGTAATTAACCAACCGTTCTGCGCGATAAATGAGTCCGGCATCAAATAACTTTTTGAATGTTTCGTGCACGATAGCGACACCATCAGGATCCATGGTAAATTTTTCACGTGACCAATCAAGTGAAAAGCCAAGGCGTCGCATCTGACCTTTAATGATATGTTTACTTGCCATCACAAATTCCCAGATATTTTTATAGAGTGTCTCACGGTCAAAATCGAATCTGCTTTTTCCTTCCTTGCGCAGATGTTTTTCATACACATATTGCGTTTCAAACCCAGCATGATCAAGTCCCAGCTGCCAGTATGATGAATCACCAATCAGCTTGTGATATCTGATCAGGATATCTTCATAGGCAAACATCGCATGTCCCATATGCAGATGACCGTTTGCGTTCGGTGGCGGAAGAATAATAGAAAAAGGTTTTTTCTTGGTATCGATTTGAGCTTTGAATAGGCCTTCTTTTTCCCAGAATTCGTATAGGGTACTCTCAACTTCAGATGGTATAAATTTACTTTCCATAATTACGTGGCCTTGCAACTGAGCTAAATATGTTTACAATAAAATACTATATATGTGATTGATTTATATCAGAATCACGTTAGAATTTCAATTCACAATACATATTATTATATATGGAATGGCTACTCACGACACTCAAATGGTACGGATACTTACTAGTTCTTGGCATCATTTTCTATCCTCTTACCAAGAAAATATTTCACCGCTATTTTGACAGCGGGTATGCATTCAGCAAAACAATAGCTATTATCTGCATTACTTATGCTTCGTTTATCCTCAGTATTTTTAAAATATTGCCATTTGGACAAGTTGAGTTATTAATAATCACAGCACTCTATTTTCTCATTAATATCGTAATCGCAATCAAAGACAGCGATATTCAGCCTACTTTTAAAAACT
>CAYMIY010000013.1:0-26914 GCA_964390735.1 uncultured Gammaproteobacteria bacterium | reverse complement strand
AAAATGTGTAGAGAAGGGCGTAGCAATGCGTCCTTCTTTATGAACACACTGTCATCCCGGCCAAGATAAAGCATGAGCCGGGATCCAGTTATAACTATTTACATAATTTGCTAGAGCATGTATCATATATCTAAAGGAGTAACCATATGTCATTACCTGTAGCTAAGCATAAAAAACTAATAGAAATAAAAAAGATCGTTCAAGTGGCTAAAAAGGTACAAGAAAGCTTTGAACAAGAACGAGAATATTTATATGAGAAAAAAATGAAGCATGGACATCACATATCTTCCAGAACTTATTCCTTTCCTTAAACATAAGCATCTTTTATTGGATACTAATGTGTTTAGAGATATATCATCTAAACCAAAAGTATTTACTACATTTTTTAATGAGCTCAAACAGGCGGAAGTGACGCTTACAACTATTGATATGGTGAAATATGAGCTACTGAAGGGTTCATCAAATAATGTTAAATATAAGGAAAAAGAAATACTTATAAATGAAATAATTGACATTATGGTTCCAATATTACCTAAAACATATGAATGTGTTTATGAAGTAATAAAACTATATGGCCTAGATGGAACCGCTCTTAATATAACGGACTTATTCTTAGGAGGTATTACAATGCAATACGGAGAAAGCATTTGTCTTATGACAAGAGATACAACAGATTTCATTCAGCGTATTTTTGATTTATGTTATGTTGTAAACGTCCCTAATTCTAAAGGCATTTTTACATACGGGATTTATCAATATAAAAAGTAGAGTGCTCTCCCGTCCTGTTTTAACTGGTGAGTGATGACAGAGGTTTACTTAGGCTGATAATTCGTGAATTCCTGGACGCAGAGGTTACCGCTACAGGCACCGCAACTATATTTATAGTTCCCTTCTATTGCCTTTCGATGAATGTATGAGTTAAGCCACCAGGTAAATGCTTCAAGTTCACTGGTGCCATATTTCATATTTTCAGTAATCCAGAATGGAATATTACGATTATATAATCCCGAGTGAATAGCACCCGTTTTAAAGACCTCTGCGATACCTTCTGGAGCACGCATCTGTGCCAGCTGGCATAACTTATCTTCTTTTTCTACCTTCGGTAAACCCAAAGCGACACGATGGTCATTAATCATGTTAAAAATGAGATCTGCGTTGAGTGATGGTGTATTTGTGGGAGGTGTATATGACGTAAATAAAGCCATTATCGATTTACCCGGCCCTATCGCTTCTGCAGTATCGAGATCTTCGGTTTTTACTTCTTTATTCTGGTTTTTATCGCACGACACATAGTTAAAGGAAGAATTCCCCGTTTTTATTGTTGATGAAGATGTTCCATTCGTAGCTTGAGTGTCTTGAGCGTAAGACCGCGAAACGACCCCCGCCCGGCAGAATATAAGGACTGCAGTTATCACGGAAAAACCTGTTATAACCGCTGTCCGTATACAACTGTCAGCTTTTTGCATACGTGCGTGAAGAGATAAGTATAACAAAAGAAAGAACCTAACGCAAATGCCATGGTTTCACTGTTGCATTGTTCCATTGTTAAAACAACCATGAAGCCATGGAGCAATGGAACCATTCCAATTACTTCATTGCCGTATACTTAGGTACCCAGCTTGTGAATTCCTGGATACACGTATGTCCAAAACACTGAGCACAGCTATGAGTTGAACGACTGATGATAGTACGGTAATGTACAGGTGAATTTAACCACCAGTTAAGTCCTTTCATTTCAGAAGTTGAAGTTACCATGTTTTCACTTATCCAGAAAGGTAGCTTACGGTCATATAATCCCTTATGTAAGGCACCTGTATAAGTAATTTCGTTAAACACCTCAGGACCGCGGCTTTTAGCTATTTTACACAGATTTTCGTCCTTAATGAGCTCAGGCAGGTTATGGGACGTTCTATAGTCATTTACAAGTTGGAATATGACGTCAGAATCGAGCTCAGGAGCCTTTTCAGCTACCATAATAGGTGTACGAGGTTCAGCTTCAGCCTCCATACCGAAGACTGTACGGGCGTACAGAAATGATAATAAAATTAAACCTATAATAAGAACGATAGACCTATATTTAGCTTTGTTTGGGTTGAATAGCGTGGTTATCATATGTCCTATATTATATAGTAAAAGGATGCTAAAGTCAAGTTTTACACTTGACTTTGAAAGGGCATATCCCGTATCATAATTAAGGTCATTACTGCGAAATAGCACTTCTTAATAAGCGAGTTAAACGGGTTCTACGCGAGGCTTGTACAAGTGTTTATAGGGGTGGCGACGAAATCAAGAGTTCAGACAGGTAAATCAGATAATTTATCCGCCTGAGCTCTTTTTTTTCTGGTAAAGTTTTTGAGTGAGAAGTTCCCTATAAATGAGCGTGATCCTGTCTTTGAAACAACAACTCTTCCTATCCTATTCTCTATCATCTGTACTATTTTAAACGAATAGTCCTTCCAGGTGAATTCTTCGCCTTCACGAGGTATACGTTCGAGATATTCGATAATGCATCCACTTAATGTCTGATATGATTGTTTCTTTTCATGAGGAAGTTCAGGTATACGTGTAAGCTTTTTAAATTTTTCTACATTAAGCATGCCATCTATAATCCACATTGTTTTAGATCGATGAAAAATATGCGGATCATGGTCAATGTCGTCATTACGTACTTCACCTATGATTGTCTGCATAATGTCTTTAAATGACAGAATACCCTGAATACTGCCATATTCATCTACCACACAGACGAGATCAAGATCATTCGTACGGAATACTTCCAGTGCTCTAGACACGCGTGTATTTTCAGGAATGAACACCGGCTTTTTCATAAGCTTCAACACATCTATGTTCTTGTTTTCTATGAACTGTTTGAGCAGATCCTTTGCGTTGATAATGCCAATAATCTTGTCTATCGAATCATCAGCAACAGGATAATGTGAATGCGGGTGAATCTGAATAGTTGCAGGATAATCCCCTGTTCGTAGATTAAACCATGCGATATCGCCTCGATGAGTCATAATTGTCTTTATCTGCCTGTCGCCGAGTTTCAGTGCACGTTGAGCTATATCTCCTTCGGTTTTTTCAAACAATCCTGCCTGAGCGCTTTCAGTAATAAGACCTTGAATCTCTTCTTCACTCAGAGAGCTATCTGTTTTAGTAGTTACTTGAAGTACGCGTAATATTGCACTTGATGAAAAGCTGAGAATATCGACAACTGGATTTGCGAGTTTTGCAACAACTGCCATATAGGGCGCGACAAACATCGCTATTCGTTCAGGAAACCGAAGTGCGAGCCGTTTTGGTACGAGTTCACCAATGATAAGCGAGATATAAGTTATGACGGCTATTGTTATGACAAACGAAAGGACACCGCTATAGGGCCTGAGCCAGCTATAGGTATTCATAGCAACAGACAGCTTATGGGCAATTGCCGATTCGCCGAATGCGCCGATGACGATACCAATAACTGTTACCCCTACCTGTACAGTAGATAAAAAATACTCAGGTTGCTCGAGAAGTGCTAAAACGGTTTTCGCATTATGGTTACCTTCGTCGCCAAGCTTTTTGATACGCGATTTCCGAGAAGAAATGAGCGCCATCTCTGCCATAGCAAAGATGCCGTTTATAAATATTAAGATAAGTATTAGCAGGATTTCCATAATTCAGGTTTTCACATTATACCTTACCTGATGGAGGTAATAATTACGTAAGAGATAGCGGGAAAAGAGGTATAATAGGAGGATGAAAAACATCTCAAAAATAATCAGGCTTTCAAAGCCTCTCCACAATCTGATAATCATATTATGTGTTCTTATCGTAGCAAGCTCGCTCATTGATCTGGTAGCTCCTTTATTATCTAAAGGAATTGTAGACCAGATAGTAGCTCAAGTACAGGGTGGTAAGGGGAACATGACCACACTCGGTATCCTTATTGCGGTTACGTTTATCATGAACTTTCTTGGCGTGCTCCTCACCGCAATCGGCGATCGCATGGGTGACCATCTGGCAGGCAGAATGCGCAAATTTCTGACCGAAAAGTTTTACCACAAAGTGCTCACCCTTCCTCAAAGCTACTTTGACTCAGAGATCTCAGGAAAAATAATGAATCAGTTGACTCGTGGCATCTATCAGATTCAGATGTTTACGAATTCATTCACTAACTTTTTGTTTCCTTCATTACTACAAAGTGTTTTCACTATCGCAGCAATGGCGTTTTATAGTATTCCTGTCGCATTCTTCATATTCCTTCTCTTCCCTATCTATTATTTCCTGACTGAGAAATCGACAAAGAAATGGGGCGAACAGGAAGTCCTCAAAAATAAAATTGAAGATGTTACTCGCGGACGTATTCAGGAAGTGATTGGTAATATTAAACTGGTCAAGAGCTTTAATAACGAAAAAGCTGAATATACGATCATCTCAAAAAATCTGGAAGAAAGTAACTGGATTTATGCCATACAAAGTCGTAATTTTCATATTTTTGACTTTTTGAGAAATTTGAGTCTGATCGTTATCCTCATTATCGTAAACATCATTATCTTCTATCAAACATTCACCGGTCAGATGTCACTCGGTGTCATGGTCTTGTTACTCCAGCTCATTAATATGGCACGACGTCCTTTGTTTGCAATGTCATTTATCCTGTCCAGACTACAGGAAGCAGATAGTGGTTCAAAAGAGTATCTCGAAGTGCTTGATCTGCCCTCTAAAGAGCATTATGAGAAAAAAGTAGATATGACTGTATTCAAAAATCCGACAATTGAATTCGATCATGTCTCATTTAAATATGAACAATCGGAAATGGTGCTCAAGGATATTACATTCAAACTGAAAAAAGGAGAAAAAGTAGCACTCGTCGGACACAGTGGTGTGGGTAAATCGACCATAGTCAATCTCATACTTAAATTCTACGAACCAACAGAAGGATACATCAGTATAGACGGTAAGAAATATCATGATCTGGAGCATAAAGTAATTCGTAATAATATCGCTCTCGTGTTCCAGGAAAATGAACTGTTCTCATCAACGATCCGTGAAAACGTTGCGTACGGTTCACCTGAAATTAATGATGAAGATATTATTATTGCACTTAAACAGGCCAATGCATACGATTTTGTCATGAAGTTGCCTAAAGGACTAGATAGTGAGGTCGGTGAACGCGGTGTGAAATTATCGGGCGGTCAGAAACAACGTATTCAGATTGCCCGTGCTATATTAAAAGATGCACAGATTCTCATACTTGATGAGGCCACTTCGAGTCTTGACTCGAAATCAGAATTTGAAGTACAGGAAGCTCTCGAAAATCTTATGAAAAATCGTCTGGTACTTATTATCGCTCATCGATTCTCAACCATTCAAAATGTTGATACGGTAATGGTTATCGATAAAGGTATCATTGCAGATTATGGATCGCCTAAGGAACTATCTACAAGACCAGGTGTATACCACGATTTGCTTCAGTATCAGGTGGAAGGTAACAAGAAGCTTCTTGCGCAGTTTGAGATATATTAATAAAAACCCCACTTCGCTTAGTAGCTAGGCTACGTTAGGGGTTTATTTCGGCATATAAAGAAGAATATCCCCCTTCGTTCTCGATCCTAATGATCGGAACTATGGTGGGATAATGGCTTCAAGTGACTGACCCCCCTTCGCATAGAGAAGAAGCTTCGGAGGGGTTATATTTTTGCAGATGTTTCTGCAAAAATATAAAAATACTGCAGAAGAGATAAGATCTCTTCTGCAGTGTATTCGGATATTATATAACTATAATATCTTCGTGCTTTTGCTTGAGTATGTTTCTTCGGCGCCATACTTATTGAACGTCTGGTTTACTTCCATTTCCTTATCTTCACCTGCCGTTACGGCGACGAGTACTTCACCTCGCATAATGCGTTCTTCATAGTCTTTAGCCTGTTCATCAGGTACCCCCCAGTCTACTAACGCTCCTACAACTCCTCCTGTTATGGCGCCAGCTGCCGTACCTGAAAGCACCGTGGCTAATGGCCCAAGGACGAGTAATCCAACGCCTGGAACTACAAACGAAGCCGCACCTACTAACAATGCTCCTAGAGCACCCAGTGCTGCTCCAGTTGCAGCTCCAACTGCTGTTCCATCAGACACATCCTGTTTAACCTCGTGTGTCTGCACTTCCGTATTGTTTGCATTCTTTGCAACTACAGATACATCTTTTGTGTATCCCTGATTGGAGAGTTCACTTACGGCTTCTCCTGCTGCCTTGCTATCATGAAATATAGCCATGTATGTACGTGTCATATAAATAAATTAATTAATAATAAGTACATAATAATAAGTTCACATGATATTCCTGTCAGAACGAAGTAAGAACGCAGTAAGACTTACAATCCAAGTTGCTTTTTAAATGCAGCACGCAGTTCAGGCTCGTAATATACTTTCATCATTTCAGTGACAAAATCATGACCACTATAATGACCATCATGGAGAAGCTGCATAAACTCGTTGAATGTTAGGTATTTAAGTTCTATTTTTTCTCCCGGATCCAAATGAGGTTCAGTGGTTTTCCTGCAGTTACGCGCAATGTAATAATGTATTTTCCAGTCTATTTTAGAAAATGGCTCATATGTATTAAAGAGTTCCCAGTCGTCAGTTGTAAAGCCTGTCTCTTCGATAAGTTCACGTTTAGCCGATTCCAGTGGATCTTCATTCTCATTTGCTCTTCCACCGGGAAAGGAATAGTAATCAAATTTATTAGGCTGGCTTTCAAACGTAACAACAATCTTTCCTTCGTATGCCGTGATTATCTGATTTGTGTCAGGACGCTTGAGCATTTCAAATGTATGATGCGTGCCATCAAACAGTTCCTGATCCCATTGATAGACATCAAATATATTCCCTTTAAATGCCAGTTTTGCTTTTTCATTCAGTTTCATCTTTGGTTATAAAATCCATAACAATATTTTTCACTATATTTGCAAAAGGCAGGTCTGGTATCTCGGATGGGCTAAAAAACTGCATGGTTTGTCCTTCGTGAAGTGTTAGTTCAGTCAGAGGTCTGTCCAGTGTTGCGCTGTAAATATATTTCGTATTCACGCGAACATCTCCGGTATAACAGCTGTATTTTCGAAAAAACGTATAAGATGGTACATCCCATTCAAGTTCTTCATTAATCTCCCGTTTCATTCCTTCTTCCGGAGTCTCCCCTTCTTCTACGTGCCCGCCGAAGATATCCCAGGTATCGGGAAATGGAAGATCAGGTTTATTATCACGTTTCATAAGAAGAATCTGTCCTTTTTCGTTTGTAATAATGAGACCGCCTATCTTGATCATGAAACTATTATACTCTACGCACGTATATCTGCGCATAGCATCAGGTATAATACAGGTATGTTGAAAGACGAGGCATATATCACATTAGTAGCAGGTAAGGGCGGCCCAGGCAGGTCATCTTTTTTTCCAGGCAATAAAACAGGTCCAGATGGCGGAAATGGTGGTAATGGTGGTGATATTTATGTGGTTCTCAGCAGACAGATGCATTCGCTCAATCGATATGTAACCCAACGCACCTGGAAAGCAGAGAACGGTAAGCCGGGAGAAGGATTTGAGAGAAGTGGTGAAAGTGCTCCCGATCTTGAAATACCCATGCCGATTGGAACAACGTTGATTGATCAGGAAACGAGAGAAGTATTTGAAGTTACTCCAGAGAATCCTCGCATACTTGTTTGCAAAGGTGGACGTGGAGGTCGCGGGAATGCGGTATTCAAATCTTCGATCAATAAATCTCCGCGACAGTTTGATCTGGGAAAACCAGGCGAAGAAAAACATTTTCAGGTTACCATGAAGCTTATTGCAGATATAGGTCTTATCGGGTTGCCTAATGCAGGTAAAAGTAGTCTTCTGAACGCCTTAACCGCTGCGCAGGTACGCGTAGCAGACTACCCATTCACGACTCTAGAACCTAATCTTGGTGTTCTATATGGTGTTGTACTTGCTGACATTCCGGGACTTATCGAAGGCGCATCTGAGGGAAAGGGTCTGGGAATTAAGTTTCTCAAGCATATCGAGAAGGTCCGCCTCCTTATACACTGTGTAAGCTGTGATTCTCAGGATATGGTAAAGGATTACCTTACGGTGAGACAGGAACTCGAATCATATAATAAGGAGTTAGCCGAGAAAAAAGAAATAATACTCATAACAAAAACCGACCTGCTAACACGTGAAGAAGTAAAGAATGTTATGAAGAAAATGAAAAAATATAATAATGACATGTTGTCTGTCAGTATTCTTGATGATGATGCCATGAAGAAGCTGCAACTCTATATCACCTCGCATTAATTACGGACTGAACTCAAATGAACCAAGAATCTTATTTGTGATTGAAGATCGGGAGAAGGGATACGTATTCACAAGAAATACATTGTTGCTATGTTCCAGATAAATCTTCTTATTACTTGAAGTCATATATGCAGATGTTTTACCTAACACTATCTGCTTAAGGGTAACAGCTCCCCCTTCCTCCGCATGAGCCCTCGTTAAGTACTGATCTAATGTTTCAGTATCATCTTTTCTACCTGAATAAACGATATCCAGCTTGTACTGGCTATCGAGTGAATCCGGCACTGCAACATAGCTTGAAACCGCAACTGAAGAGAGCTCTGGGTTATTTTGAGGAAGTATAAAGTAAGCTGCCGGATACTGAAAGCTATACTTATATTTTGTATTCCGGTAAGAGACCCATACTGCGTCTTCTGAGGGTGCTATCGGCGTAGTAGGCAAAGCTGCTGGAGCAGATGTGACTATGCGCGTCGTAGGTATTGGCGCATCGATATCACGAGTTGTAGGGAATAATATTGATTTGCTAAACATTGCTACTGCGATAATGATAGGCACCGCAAATGCGATTGTGATAATAATAATGTTATTATTATTCGCGGGAGCCGATTCATCAGTCTGTGTCTGTTCTAGCGTGATAAAGGAAACAGGTGACACAGGAGGATCCGAGATCATGGACATAGGAAAATTGTATTACTGTCGGAGGAACTTTGCAATATTATATATGAAGAATAGTTAAACTCACGTCCGTTAATGCAAAGAATATTTTATCCTCCACCCGGATGCTTCTTCCACTGTTCATCCATCATCGTCTTATTCAGACGGGCCTTCTTAGTAGATGGATCTTTTTCGTCCTTTTGTTGGCTCACTGTTTTGCCTGGTTTTTGGATCTTGCTTTTTAATTTCATATGCTTATATGTTATCTATCGTAACATTCAATAGTAAATTTCATGTAAGAAAAATCATATTTAATATAAAAATACTATAAGACATACATCAGATTCCCGGTTAATTGCATGTATAAGTATCCCATTCAACTTGTGAGTCTACTATAACGCATTATATAGTATATTTAGCAGACGAAGTATCTTACTGATACCACTAGCTCTCTAGATCGAATTTATCCACTAATGAAAAATAGACAAACCACTGTATGTCACACATGTAAAGAAAAAAAGAAACAAATAGATTGTTGTATTGAGATATATATCTGTATTATTATTTTCATTTCAGGAACATGCTTCTGATAAGGATTCGACTCGTAATGAAACTAACGTAGTATAACGTAAGAGACACACCCGAGATCTCATACAGTAATCTTAAAGCATGGTCGGTGCTAAATACTATAAGATATTCAATATGATTTATATATAGACATTATAGTACTTACTTTTTTAGTATATAGGCTTCTATTGGTGAGCATGCCGGCGAGCACTAGCAGACGTGTCTATAGAGTGCTAAAATGGGCGTATATTTCATATAGACTTTTGTGACAATCTAAAAAAATTCAAAATGAAGAAAATATGTGTAGATTTGTATACTATGTAGCAATTTCTTTATATATTTTTTATATAAAAAATACTACTATACAAATTATTATCGATATACCTTTTTGTTATTTCTATAGCTTAATAATAAGTTATAGAAAATATTATCTGTTAATCTATCCTAACATGCAGAATATGAAGATGCAAGAGCAATTATTGAAGACTATTTAACTTTTACCAGCTTGTTATGACAGCTAGTATTAGATCCCACTGCCATTGCTAGTCCATTGCCCCTGTTGTGAGTTTTTAACAGAGAGTGAATTTGCTCGATCTTGCACAATTTTCATAGTACAAGCATATATTGCTTGTATTATTATAGGCAATACCTGATTACTATATGGATAAAAATGGTGTCACTGTGTAGTGCATATTTTGACTATAGGTATATTTATGATATAATATGTACATATTATATTTAATATTTAACCTATTATAACAATGAATAATAATACTCCGCTACAAACAACAATTGAAACTATAGGTACAAAATGGAAGCTGCAAATACTATATGAACTAAGAGATTCCAGACTTCGATTCAGTTCAATTAAACAGAAAATGCCTTATATTACGAACAAAACCCTGATTCATGAGCTACGCGAACTTATGGCAGCAGGGCTCGTAGAACGTATTATGTATCCTCAGATTCCTCCTCGCGTGGAGTACTTCTTATCATCCCTTGGTAAGAGTACAATTCCGCTTATGGAAAGTATGGTATCCTGGGGAAACTATTACTCTTCATGTCAGCCAAAAGTTCAGAACTACACTCCCCTTTCGGTAGATATGACTAGCCGGTTTTCATAATGTGACTTGCGATTTCCGGCCAGCCATTAAACTGATCTTTCGCCTGAACAATGAAATGTTCGTGCTTATCGTATCCTTCAAGCATAGGTTCCCAGAAGTCTCTATCTCCTGACTGTGAGCTATACTGCGCAATGGCTGCTTTCTTCTGTGCCCATACTGTTGATACGTCGACTATCAGTCCATATGATTCTTTGGAATAACCGGGTGGCACTGGAATAAAATAGGGAGATAATAGATTACGCTGCTCATGAGTTATTCCGAACAGGTGAAGCGCGCGAATTTGACGTATTGTATTATACGTTTGTATCGCTGCGGTAGTTACAGCAATATGATCAAGGTGCCCTGAGAACCCCATTGGCTCAAAGGTTACTATTGAACTTATATCATATGTTATAACTTCCTTTCTCATTTTCTTCGCTAAATCTGCTAAATGTTTATTTCCTAATCCACCGTCTTTAAAATCTAAAAATGTAATACTTTTAGCACCTATCTTTTCTGCTGCAGCCTGTGCTTCAGAAACTCTTGTACGTTTCATCTCATTTCGTGTAATCTTGGCTTCATTGCTGCATGCTTCGCCTTTTGTGGCATAAAGCAGATGTATGTTATGATTCCTGGCTAATAATGCCAATGTGCCTCCGGGACCAAATGATTCGTCATCAGGATGTGCAAAAACGGCGAGAATGTTGCCCATAGGGAAAAGAAAAATAATAAAGGAGGTTACGGGTGATGAAGAATCAACAGCAGAACAACTGAAATGATGTCATAACGGATATGATAAATTATTTTGATTTCAAGTTCAAGCGCATTTACCTTATATATAATGAAGAAATTAGGTTGTTTTTCTGATTATGCAGTCTAACGTTTTATCCGTGCAATCTGTGCATTCTATGCCGTGCCCTGCTTTTTTATCTTCAAAAATACTACATGCGGGTAACGCAGTTCCTTCATATAATTTTGTCCATCCATAGCTATCTTTATACCAGTACTGGCCAAATGAACTTCCACCAAGTGTTTCAACCTGTAAATATACGACCGAATCATGGATCTCCCATATATCGAGTACCGTTGTGTCGTCTATATCGTTCCATTCAGGAGGTAAGGGTTTCATACTGAGAAGTTCACTATACGTAGAGTCTTTCTGCTGATCCCTTCTTGCACAGGTGACATTGATGGTTCCGCCACCGAGACTGTTATAGGTAATGATATATAGTTCATTATTTTTAGTGAAAGCATATGCTCCCAGAGTAGTGAGCGTTAAGTGACCTGAGCGGTCAGGGTACGTATTTAGTGCATCTTCTTTAAACCCATTCTCTGCGAGATATGCCTTAAGTCCATTATTGAGAATATCAGTAAATTTTGTAGTATCGTTGGCAACCATATTCATGCCTGCAGAACCAGTGTATCTCACGAAAGGCTGATCCTTTGCATGTTTCCATATCACGCCCGTTACACGTACAGCATTTTCAGTTGTCGGTACTACTTTATAGGTAGGAAGTATTTCACGTAAATGGTTACTAACTGTAGCTTCGTATGTACAGGGAAGTAATCCGGGTGTTGGTGTCGGGGTGATCGTCGGTGTAACCGAAGTAACAACAGATTGTTTGCCTGTTACTCTGTTTTTATTGGCCCAGGGTTTCACTATGATCGCAATAATAAGTACACATAGTGCAACCAACAATATTATCCCTGCGACAAGATGTTTCATCACTACCATTGTGATAAATATGAAAGATAAAGTCAATGTGAGCAGAATTTGATATACTGATTTCAAAATATGTCTGATGAATATGCAGCACCCGGCGAAAGTGAAATTAGTGAATTTCATGCAATTGAAATTCTTACTTCTCAGTATGATTCACTAACTGATCCCGAACAAATTCGGATGAAAGCAAAAGAAATAGCAGAGGAGGTTGTATTAAATTCTGATAATGAATTAATTATACTGACTACTCTGAGTATGGCATTAGGAGATATTACGAAAAGTAAAACAGTCGGTGGATTAGAAGTTGAAAGAGCGCCGGCGAGACAAACCCGCGGAGCAGCACTTTTGGATGCGCTTGAGGCTCAAATTGAATCAGCAAAACTTCTTTATAAAAGAGCGTTGCCTGCTAGTTTCCTCGATGCTGATACAGAGGAAATCGTAAGATGGAAAGACACGACTGAACAAACTTATAATAGTGTTACCAGAGCAGCAATAGGAGTTCACCGTAAGCATATTTCACCTAACCAAAAATATTTTCGAAAGGTAGCATTCGATAGAATAAGAAATAAACGATCGGCACAGACGGGCAAAGTTGAAACAGACGATGAAATAAGAACATTTCTTAATAGATACTCTGCAAATGCAAATCAGGAAGGAAGCCTTGCTATGATGCAATATGCATATCCGGGTGTTATGGAACTATTAAGGAATGTGAAGGTTTCAATAGAACAAAATACAGAACCTGAGGACTTTTTAATGCATATGCGTCCCCTTCTTTATAATAGATTTGATCTATGGGAACAGAACAAAGGACTCTCCGAAAAAGAACTATTTGAACTGCACAGGAGTATATATACTATAGCTCTTAACCATACAGCACCAGGTCTAGAGCTAAAAAAACCAAAAATTCTCTTATGGCAGGCAAATCGTCAGGAAAACACTCTTGCTAAACAGCTACCAAGCATTCTTAAGGAGGCGAAAGGTGAAAGCGGCGTAACTCTTGAATCTCTCTTAGATAAAGCAATAGGTGTAGAAACAGCTGGCTGGAGACTTCTTGATTACATTGGAAACATGCCTAAGGGAGATCTTTTTATGCAGGAGTTTACAAAAGAGGTTCTTTTTTTTCAGCCTAACAGTGACGCATCTATTGATGGTAATACTTTTTTTGGTGATAGAGGTCAAACACAGCGTATTATGGAGTTACAACTATGGTTAGCGAATAAACTTATAGCACCTGCCCTTAATAGTGACCTACGTGATGAAAATTTTGATAACAAATTTGCACGAATGATAACTCACTTAAGTCCTATTTCAGTAAATAATCTTGGTAAAATGCTACACAGATCTATAATTGCGGCACCTTCTACTAGGGCAATGTTTGATAAGGATAAATCAGGGATATCACTTGTTGACGATCTTCCCTTAGCTGACTTTGTAGATAGGGCTACTTTAGATGATACTACCCCCCGAGCAACAGAAATGGCTTTTATTAAACTTATCAATCAGCATGCTGATGATATTTCGCAAAGCTTGCGCACGCGTTTTTTTGCTGACTACGATAAAAAAATGAAGCCGCTTGAAAATGCATTTATGCTATTTGTAATGCCTCCCATTCAGCCGAGGGAGGACGTAGTAGATGTTATAACAGAACCGGAAGTTGAAACAAATCCGGTAGCTGAGTTTTTACAGAGCAGAATGAATACGCAGTTGTTTGAACAATTAAAGATTGATCAGGCAGAACTTAAAGAGGTGCAGGACGATGTGTGGCGAAAAGCTAAAGAAGGCAGAAAAATGAACTATTGGTTGCATCCAGAAGGGAGCTACAGGATAGAATTTGAACAAAAAACGGCTATGCGCATTGCCGGTCTCAAGGAGCTTCAGGTAACTGCTGATCCGATAAACTCGGATGAATATCATGTCAAAATAATACTTGATACTGATCTGCCTCCCGTACTTGGTGTTGTAAGTGGTGAAGGCAGATTAACGTTGGCGGACATCACCATTCCTCCTGTGCTCATGACGATGATAGAACATATTAGTGTATTGAGTGTGCAGTCGCTCGTGTGTCGTACAAAGGCGGATGTGACATTAATTACTTCTGAAGAAATAACAAAACCCACAGTTGAAACGTCCTCAATACATGGTACTACACAAAGAACTGAGCAAGTACTTAAAAGATTACACGATGCATCAACGGGTAGAGATACACAGGGAAGTTCTCGAACACAGTTGCCAACAGAAATGAATTCATCTTCCGGGTCAAAGCGAACACGCAATGTCGAATCAGATGACAAGCGCGAGTCGCATTTTGTTGCTGGTAGTATTCATGGAACACCCTATTCTGTCAGATTCGTTCAGTTACTAGAATCATATAATCGACTCGAAGCATCACATCCAGGATCCGCAGATACATTCAGAAATGCGATAGCATTTCACTATCGACGCATGCACAAAATAAACGATGAACGATGGAAAAATTTACCTGAACATCTGAGAGACCAGATTGTAACAGTAGAATATCCGTTTGATGATCCTTTAAATAAGATTAAAAAGGGCCAACCAGTTCCTGTTCAAAACTGGTACAGCGCACACTATAGTCCCGCACTGGACGGCGATAAAGTTGTAAAGCCTAAGAAGATGTATCGCTTATATGCTGAAAACTTTTACGGACCTCTTGCCTATTTTCATGACTGGTATATGAGAGCAACACTTGCGGGTACGATTGAAGAAACTACTCAGGATGATACTGCCTGAATGATCTCGCGGATGGCTTCCTCTGCTTGCTGAATATTTGTAGTGCTCATGAGTTTTGCGCGCATGCCTGTCGCATCGTTATACCCCTTACAGTACCAGGCTAAGTGCTTACGAAGCATGAGAAAATTAAGCTCGGGAGTATATTTCATGAATGCCTGACATTGTTCGAGCGCTACGGTCATTTTCTGAGCAAGTGATGTTTGTTCGTTTATAAATAACCACGGATTACCAAACGTAGATCGGCCGATGAGCGCGCCATGCGTATGATACATTTTTATTTTTTCCTTTGCATCTTCAATTGTTTTTATATCACCATTTCCCAGAATAAGAGTATCTGTCTTTCTGACAATATCTGCTGCTTTGCCGATTTCTTCCCAGTTTGCAGATCCTGAATATAATTGCTTTAACGTGCGGCCATGTACTGTTATATTGGCAGGTTGCGCTTCAAGAAGAGTAGAAATCCATGTTTCAGTTACAATAGCATCATAGCCTATTCTGGTTTTAACAGAGACTGGGAGTATGTGTTTTACTGGATGAATATCCCATTGTTTCTGAAAATGCTGTACAAATTCTATAATAGAGTCTGCCAGACCAGCGTCTTTCATTGTTTTCCCTTCAGACCAGTCCGCTATACCCTGTTTTGTTTTGCGGATGATTTCTTTTGCAAGATCAGGTTTAAGGATAAGTGCTGCTCCCCCACCCTGTTTTGCGACGTTTTTGTCTGGGCAGCCCATGTTAATATCTATGCCATCAAATCCCATTTCACAAAGTACGATAGCTGTTTTATAGAACGCATCTGGATTGCTGCCGAATATTTGAGCTATAGTAGGAGTTTGAGTTTTGTGATAAATAAATGAGTAGAGTAATTTTGCCACACCATGAGCGATCCCCTCTACAGAGGTAAATTCTGTGATGAGGATCGAAGGGTGCCCGTATTTGTCACAGATATACCTGAACGCGGCGTCAGTAACGCCGTCCATAGGGGCAAGGCCGATGATTGGTTGGGACAATGAGTTCCAAAAGCTTTTGGTCATACTATAAGACTATATTATACCTTAACTTCATGAAAGTATCTTGTATTGTCATCCCGAATTTATTTCGGGATCTAGTGGGATCCTGAAACGAGTTCAGGATGACAGTTAACAATGATTTCAGCTATATAGTCAGGTACGTAGGTTTTCCAGGTGTGGTTGTGTTCGCGCATGAGGCGGCGTATTGTTTTTCCTTCATAGATAGTTCTGTTGTGCATTTCAAGTTCTTTTACTGGATAGTCAGCTGCCTTACATATGCCGTTTACCCAATCGTTATTTCCGACAACGAGATCAATAGGAGGAAGTTTCTTTACTATATCATTCAGCCATTCAGCATCATCTGGAATATCATCGCTTGGTATTATATGTGAAATGGACAAGGACCAGTTGTTATGTGCAATAGCTTCTTCTACCATCCGTAGGCGCTTTTCGTAGGGAAACGGATTGTCATCGTTGATTATATTGGCGCTGCCTATGCATATAGATACGTTTTGCGCGAGATCTAAAGCAGATTCTATAAGGAACACATGTCCCTGGTGAAAAGGCTGAAATCTACCTATCACCAGGGCATGCGGGACTTTCATTAGAGTCCACTAAACTCACCAGTATATGAGATCTTCATTTTTTTCTTCATCTCAACCAGCCATTTCTGGAACTCTTCATTCATTTTCTGCTGCTTGAGCTGTTCTTTTACATTTGCCTTTACTTTTGCGCCATTATCACCTTCTTCACTGACAATTTTGTTTTCAGTCATGTAATCATCAATTTCTTTATCAGATACTTTTACAGAATCGCCAATAAGCTTATCTACCATTTTCTGTAACTTCATCTGGCTTTTGAAACTTTCACGATCCATGCCCTGCATGGCAAGCAGAGAGTCAAGTTTCTGACCCTGCGCATTTACACTTTTTTCAATTTTCGAGATTTCATCGTTTACTTCTTTATCTGAAACGGTGATATTACGTTTGCGTGCTTCCTGTTCAATGATTGTCCTGTTTACGAGTACGTCAATTGTCTGTTTACCGTATCTTTTAGACATTTCTTTGTTCAGGTCCATGCGAGTAATAGGTGTTCCATTTACATATGCGACGGCATAGTAATTCTTGAAATAATATACGCCTGCTGCGATGAGTAACAAAAGAAGAATTATGCCTGCGCGGACACCCATATTATTTTTGTTTTTAGCATGGTGATGAACCGTATGATGTTCTTCATGCTGGTGTTCTGAAGTCGTTTGTGAGGTCTCATTTGTTTCCTCAACTGAAGTATGTGGTTTGTGGTGATCATGCTCTGTAGTCATGCGGATAAGTATAGCAGAATTTGAAAGGTCAATCTCCTGATTTCTCTATGTTTGTTATGAAAACAGACGTAAATGCTACAAGTGGAATAGCGAGAAGAGCTCCCACAACGCCCATAAGTTTTCCTCCAATCAGAATAGTCATGATGGTAAAAAGTGGATGTAATCCAATTGCGTGCTGCATGACTTTCGGAACTATGAGATGATTTTCTGCAACCTGAATAAGTATATAGATGATTGCAACTATTCCAGCCATCGTGGGTGAAATATTCAATGCAATAATGATTGCGGGTACCGCAGAAATAATGGGTCCGACGGTAGGTATAACTTCACCTACTCCAGCGATAAGAGCAAGCGGCAACGCATATTTCATACCTGCGAGAGAAAGAGCAATCCATGTACAGAGTCCTATCACGAGAGATAATACTATCTGGCCTCGTAACCATGCTCCTAATTTTTGTTCTGCTTCAACGATTACGGTATGAATATACGACTGGTATCTTCGGGGAAAGAGCTCCGTGATATTTCTCTTTATGCGCTCATGATCCATGAGCATATAAAAACTCACGACAAATAATGTCAGTACTGCAAAGAATGCACCGAAAATCTGACCGGTAACTGCAACGATATTTTGCCCTACACTATCAAGTTGTGAAGTGAGGAATGTCTGAAACTGATTATCAGTAACCTTTACGTTGAGAAGCTTTGCCGTCTTATTCATATAGTCGGGAAAGTTGTTCAGAAGTGAATGAATCTGATCTACAAAAAGAGGCAGTGTCGGAATAATGATGAGTACTATAAGTGTCAGTGTAATAACATACGGCAGCGCAATGGCAAGAAGTTTGGGAACTTTATGCGAAACAAGCCAGTTAACCAGAGGCATGAAGCCTGTCATGATAATATAGGCAGTGAACAGCACGGCCCAGATGTTGAGTGTTTCGAGAACGAGCCATCCAGTTGCCACAATAAGCAAAGCAAGTATAACCTGGTTTCGTAAAATGTATCGTCCTATATTTCTAATCATTATTCCCTATTATACAGCTATAATATGAGTATGGCAGATGAACACGTAGGGACACTCCATGCAAACAGTCTTAAAGTGACACCGGCACGGAAAGCAATTCTCACTTATATGCAGCTTATAAAGAAGCCTGTAGACGTTACTTCTATTATGGACAATGTCGTGTCTCAAGGTATTATTGTGAACCAGTCTACGGTATATCGTATCCTGGATATATTTATAGAACACAACCTCATTCGTCAGATTCAGTTCAAGGAGGTGAAAGCCCGGTACGAACTTGCAACACTTCCTCACCATCATCACGCAGTTTGTACCAAGTGCGGGCTTATTGAAGATATAGACGCATGCGATGTGAAAGTAAATCCTCATGCGACAAAGAAATCCTCGATAAAAATAGAATCTCACGCTCTGGAGTTCTTCGGAATCTGCAAATCGTGTAACTCTGCATAACGATTCTCACTTGTTTCTTACATACCTCTCAGTCAATTCTTAAGCTCATCCTCTATTCTATAGATGATTAACAATTATATTACTCCTATGTTACACACTAAAAAGAAACTGTACGGCTGTCCCATCTGCGGATACAGAAATGAAAATGAAGACGAGATTGTTGAGCATATGCTCGATATGGCAGACAATCCTGATCACTTAAGACTTGAAGAATTAGAGCAATCTTATTACTCTCAGGTAATGTGGAATGGGTCACGATGACACACATACATTGCATAATGCGATATAATTAAGGTGTAATTATTACACACTTATGAAGAAACGTAGTAATCTTATTTATATCGGTTTGGGAGTATTATTTTTCATACTATTTACTATTTTTACATTTATAGTAAAGAAAGAACATCTCGCTCAGTTTGATTTTAATACTACAGTACGTCTTCAGGATCATATACCTCGTAAAGTAGATACTCTATTTTCTTTCCTTAGCTTAGTTGGTAGTTTTGAAGTATTAACTGTAGTACTCGTTGTTATATTACTTGCTAGAAGAAAATTAAAGGGCATAATTGTGTTTGCACTCTATGGATCGAGCCACCTCATTGAAATCTTTGGAAAGTCTTTTATGGATCATCCTGGTCCTCCTTATCTATTTTTCAGATACGATCTCGACTTTATCTTTCCAAGTTCATACGTGCAACCGGGATCATCGTATCCTTCAGGACATAGTTTCAGGTCAGTATTTCTCGTAATGGTCTTGTGTTATATTCTGTTTCATTCTAAAGCACCGCGCATATATAAAATATCAGGTATACTGGCAGCATTAGCTATTACAGTACTTATACTCGTATCACGTGTGAGTCTGGGCGAGCATTGGACTACTGATGTTGTTGGTGGAACGCTGCTTGCCCTCAGTTTCGCATTTCTTTCCTGGATTTTTCTTTAACTGAGTCTTATGAAAAAAATAATGGGAGTCACTGCGATTGTGCTTATCTGTGTTTTTTTCTACCTCTCATATATACATATTAATAATCTATTAAAGGAAAGCAATACTGATTATTTTTACTATCATGCTGTACTTCACGGAAATGACGGAAAAGAAACAGGCTACTCCGATATTAAAGTAAACGCAGATGAAAACAAAGCAGTTATCGCATTTAACGGGAATCTAGCTGATCAGTCACCTATCTCAATTCCTGCTGCGAATATATCGTATGCATATCACACAGGAAAATCGTATGAAGTAACTGTTACTCCAAAACAGGCATTCGATTTGCGTACCGGTTTATGGAACGTAAAGACAGCAGATAGCAATGGTATATACAAACAGGATATAACGCCGTATCAATCGTTAAGATTATTTGATGTAGACAATAGCGGGCATGTAGATATACGCGACATGCTCATTGTTTTTGAAAACTGGGCAACATACAACAGGCCAATAAATACAACCTACTCCCCTGTTACTGGATGGAATAAAGAGCTTAACAGCAAATCTGCTTATACAATACTTGCATCGTACTATATATCCGGTGAAACACCTGATTATCAGCACACGATATATCGACCCCGATCTGGTCTAAATGGTATGGATGTACTCCAGCTACCTGCATCTCCTTCCTCATATCTTGTCCGTTTATCGTTTAACAGACCCGTAATGATTTCTGTTTTTATACCCGAAAATCAACCAAAACCTGAATGGATGAAAAAATGGAAAAAGCAATCTGACGGTCTTTATTCTACGCAGATATCGAATAATACGTTCGCATTTACGCAGGAGACACCAGCCATAAGCATGTTATATTTTTCTGAAGAAAATGGAAAACCATCTATAGAACCTTCTACACCTGCAGGCCTTGAAAAGGCCGTGCCTAATAAAGAATGTCCTCAGTGGGTGCATGATCAATACATGGTACAAGCTTCAGACGGCAACACATATAGGACGTGGCATCCTCAGATCGATCAGGTGTACTGGTGTTATTTTGGACATGAGCATGGTTCGAATCCCTCACTTTTTGATGCGAAGTTTACCGTACCTTTTGGATATGCAGGTGAACATATGGGAATGCATGAAAAACATGAAGGTTTCAAAGTATATATATGGGAGGATATATTAGGTTATCGCTGGATGGTGGTACAACATCAGGCCACATCAAGTAATCAGGCAGCATGCGGGCGTACTCATGAATTAGATTTTTTTACAAAAAATACAAGGACAGATGAAATTGTGTCAGAACGTTACTTTGTCGGAGATTACGGCGTCAGTAAAATGCTAGGCACAGGCGAGCCACTTAAGCCAACAGACTGTATATTGCAGGGAAAGATTCAAAGCAAAGGAAGTCGATTCTTACCCGTAGTAGGTGCAAAAAATAATGCAGAAGAACCATGGATCGTAAATGGCACCGATGTTATCTCATTCAATATGGCAGATTTTTCAGTGGATACGCTCGATAGTATGCGTATGTGTAGTGATAAGTCATGTGATCGTATTACGATGACCGGTAAAAAAGGATCTGATCATATGATTAGTTTTATTGATGGGCTCGGCACAAAAGATGATGAAAATCATAACGGTATTTTCTATACTGATGCGATGGGTATGAAAGATCTGAAAAAAACAGATCCTATGGCAGTCCGCCAGTATACGAAACCTGAATTTTCGACAGCAACAAGACTGATTCGAAGTATACATTCTAATTTGAGCACCCATTGTAAAGATATAGAAGGTTTTGGCGCGATTCTCCAATGCGGTATTGATCTCCCCGATATTTCTGCAGAGCGCGAGAACTCCATTCACGCACCGAACTAGTATAATGAGTACATGCCAAGACCAAAGAAAGCAAAACAGTCAGAAGACTACGAACTTCAAACAGTAAAAGATATTCTTGCCGTTGAATCGCGTGATAAAAAATCAATGAATTTAAGTGATCGTATTGCGAATGCGATAACTGTTTTTAGCGGAAGCATGCTCTATGTTATTCTGCATGTTATCTGGTTTGGTATCTGGATTCCCGTGAATCTTAATCTTTTTGGTATGAAAGCATTTGATCCGTTTCCTTTTAGTCTTTTAACGATGATGGTATCACTCGAAGCTATTTTTCTTTCGGCTTTTGTTCTTATCAGTCAGAATAAACAGGCAGCTCAGGCCGATAAACGCGCAAAGATTGATCTGCAGATTAACATGATGGCAGAGCGCGAGGTAACAAAACTTATCGAAATGGTTGCAGAGATTCAAATTCATTTAGGCATTCATAAAAAAACAGATAAAGAAATTGAAGCATTAAAGAAAATAACTCACATATCAAAACTTGCCAGTGATCTGGAAAAAGAAGAGAAAAAAAAGGCAAAATAGCTATTACATTCTCCTTACACTCCTGTTACCAAAAACCAGATACAGCCACCCTATAATCAACTTAGAGCATTATTATTATTAATTCGCTCTTAAAAGGAGGATACATATGGGAATCATATCATGGATCATCGTAGGGTTTCTCGCAGGTTGGATTGCGTCAATTATTATGAAAACAGACGCACAGCAAGGTACTGTTACCGACATTATACTCGGTATCATTGGAGCATTTATCGGTGGTTTCATCATGAATATGATGGGCCAAGCAGGAGTTACAGGGTTCAATCTATATAGCATCCTCGTTGCTACACTCGGAGCGATAGTAGTTATATTTATAGGTAGAAAGATTCGAGGATAACATTAGTTAATTTATATTTACACCTATGACAAATAATAAGGATCAGAATAAATCAAATGCAGTAGGCGCATTTGTTGCCGGCGCAGCCGCAGCAACTGCAGCAGCAGTAGCAGTTAGTATGACAGATAAAAAGAATCGTGAGAAGGCAATGGATTTTGCTGACAAGGCACAGAACGTGATGAAAGATGTAAAAGATACCGTTATGGATACAGCATCTGATGTCAAGGAACAGGCAGAAGATAAAGCAACTCAGGTTTCGGGCAAGGTCCAAAAAACTGCAGACGTATGGAATAAATAATAATTTATTTTATACAAAAAGAGGCCGCATAAATCGGCCTCTTTTTTTTTAGATAAAAATAGCGGAATTTTATTATGTTGTTGTAGCAGTCTAATCCGAATAAGAAGATATATTTATTTTCATCTGTTGTTGACTAATAATTTTATTATGTTTATTCTTTTTATATACCTATTTTTTATTAAAGGAGGTGAACAAAATAATGGTCGCAAAGAAAAAGAAAACAGTAAAGAAAGCAGTGAAGAAAACAGTTAAGAAAGTCGCAAAGAAAAAGACTGCAGCAAAGAAGAAGAAGTAAGTGATCTTTTTTTGTAAACAATTTCTATTTACTGAGTAAATAAAAAAATAAGGCACCATGAGGTGCCTTATTTTTATCTGTATAATACAAGTATGTATGTTTTCAAAAAAGTTTTTCTATTTGTCGTTTTCTTCACAACTATCTTTGTAATTTTCCGTTCAGTGAATGTCGTACCGATGATTCTGCTGAAAGAAAATCTCACGGGTATTGCATATCTTTATTCAACGATTGGACTTATCTTCAGTATTATTTCTGCTTTTGTCATTCAGAACCAGTGGATTCGCTGGACGAAACTTGAGACAGCCGTAAAGAGTGAAACTGATAGTTTATGGGAGCTGGTGCTCTATATGGAACAGGTTACTCACATCGACAGTAAACAGATTAAGCAGATTATGGGAGGCTATTTGCACAGTGTGGTAGGTGAAGGATGGATGCAGATGGAAAACGGCGAGCCTTCACACGAAGCAGAAAAATCATTACGTGAACTTCAGCGTTCTGCAATTGTAATGGTAAAAAATTCACCCGAAGATACGTCACTCATCACTGCCTTTGTACAAGGTGTTACCAATAGTAGAAACGACAGACTCCATTACAGTGCAGGACATCTCCCCTATCTTTTGTATATTCTTATTATTGTTTCGACATTCATGCTCATTTTTCTTTCGTTGTTTATCGCGGTCGAAAATATATATCTCGATTATCTGTTTACCATGAGCATCGCTCTGCTTGGCTTTTTAGTATTTACGGTAATTGAAGATTTGAATCAGCCATTTAGACCCGGGTCATGGCATATTACGAATAAAGAATATAGAAAGTTATTGAATCGTATTGAAACTAAAGCATCACCGTCTGAACCTTCGACATAAATCTGATGATTTCAGGATCGATGATAATATCCTGCGGTTTTATTTTTCGTGTTAAATACAATCCTTCTAAACGTGTCGATCTACTGAGTGCAACATAGGTTTGTCCATGTGCAAATGCTCCCCGGCTCATATCTATTGCGACAGCATTATATGTCTGTCCCTGCGATTTATGAATCGTGATCGCCCATGCCAATCGCACCGGAAACTGGGTGAATGAACTTACTACTTCTTCTTCAATCATTCGTTTCGTAGGGTTATACGTATATTTTATTTTGTTCCATGTTTCTTTTGGAACATTGTAGATATTTCCTTCTATGTTTACTCTGATCTCATTTTGCATGAGCGATTCAATGTAGCCTATCGATCCATTGACCCATCGTTTATCTTTATCATTCTTGATCATCATGACCTGTGCTCCCCTTTTAAGAAATAGTTCGTGTTCTGTGGGAAAAGATGATTGTTCGATATTGCCGGCAATCGATGCTTTGTACATCGATGGATTATCGCGAAGCATTTCCAGGAATTGATGGTTAATTTCTGATACTCTACTATTTGTCGTTACGAGTCGTATGACACCGCTTGCGGGCACACTGGCCACCACGCGCGTGTTGAGTGTATCAAGAATCGTCTCATCAATTTCACCAAGACGAATAGCGTTCAGTACATTTTTAAAATCTTCATCTTTCTGTCTGAAGATGGTATTGAGTTCATAAATATCGAGCATCGCATCCTGCCAGACGGAGGCGTTAAAAAAATAGAATCCATTATTGTTTTCGGCAAAATAGCGAAGTAATTCGGGATCAGAAACAACGGGAGGCAACTGGTATAAATCACCAAACATCACTATCTGTACGCCGCCAAATGCGACATCGCTAGCACGCGCTCCGCGAAGCTTACTATCGATCGCATCCATGAGATCAGAGCGAACCATCGAAACTTCATCGATCACAATTGTGTCAATGTTCTGCAGTATGTGTTTTGTTTTGTTATCGATAAACGGCGTCCCCTGTTGTTGAATAAACTGGGGTGGAATACGAAAAAACGAATGAATGGTCTGCCCGCCAACATTCAGTGCAGCTACTCCGGTAGGTGCGACCACCGCTACCCTCTTCTCTGTTTTCTGTTTGAAATACTGTAAAAGCGCAGACTTACCCGTACCGGCTTTACCGGTGATAAACATGTGACCATTTGTTTTCTCGATGATATCGAAAATCTTCTCCTGCTCGGGACTGAGTTTTATTTGAGTGATGTCCATTAAGGCGATATTGTTAAATTGTTATATTGTTTCACTGCTTCATGATTCCGTTGTTGCCTGCCACGCGAAGCTTCTGTTGGGAAGCGAATTGTGGTCATTCCGGACAAGCCTCAACATGATCCAGAATCCAGTATCGTAACTGGCATTGGGTCGGCAAATTTCTTGAGTGCTCAACTCCCGCACTGACAGGCTGCGGCGAGTAAGACAACGAGCCTCTGCGAAATTCACCAACCCAACGCCAGATTTTTTAATAATATTGTTTGACTTTGAAAATGAAACTAAAAAGTATGGAAGATAAGTATATGTTTTTATAAGCAGATATGAAAGCAGAAGTATTTTTCTGTCGGGCACTTGTTGGAGCCCGACAGTGTATTTGAACATAACGCGATCACACGAACTCAAACTTAACAGATGCGCAACGTATATGATAGTTACGCAACTTCCACTGAGTTATAGCTGTGGATTGTCGCGTTTTGCTAGGCTGACGTTTGACTCGCTTTACCATGTACCAACCTCCTATCAAAATAGAGAATACACTAGGTAAGTATATCAAAGAATATCAAATAATTCTATAAACTCCAGGTTGTTTTCAATGGCTAGAGTGTGTAAAAGGAGTACCTGATATAATAATCCTAATGATACAGCCTGAGGTTGTGATTCTGATTCCTGCTTACAATGAAGCCAGAGTAATCGCTTCCGTTATCGGCGACATCTTTATCCACCATAAGCTCCCGATTGTCGTTATCGACGACGGTTCTGATGACGATACATTTTCAGAAGCAACAAAGGCAGGGGCTATCGTTCTTCGTCATGCGATAAATCGCGGTAAAGGAGCCGCCATCAAAACCGGCATCGCTGCAGCACATGAACTGAATGCTTTAGCAATAATTACCTTTGATGCCGATGGCCAGCATGATCCACGTGATATCGAAATACTTATCAACGGACTGAAAGATGGATACGATGTTGTTCTTGGCGTGCGCGATCAGAAGAAAATGCCTTTTGTAAAGCAGATTGCAAATACGATTGGTAATATTGCGACACTCCTCTTTTACGGCCTATGGGTACATGACAGTCAGTGTGGTCTGCGTGCATTTTCACAGAAAGCCTATGAGCGCATCACGACGCAGAACGAACGATACGAATACGAAAGTGAAGTCATCCGCGACATCGTTCGTCATAAATTAAAATATATTGAGGTTCCGGTCAAGACAACCTATACGTCATATTCTCAAAGTAAAAAACACAAACAGAATTTCGTAAATGGTATTCGAACTATTATTCATATGTTTATATCATCATGAAACTCAGCATGTATCAGTGGATCATCACATTTATAGCCGCCTATTTTATCGGTGACCGGTTCACGAGATTCGTTCGTCGTGAAAAAACACAATCATTATTCAAATTTCTGACCATAGCATTCCTCTGGTTATGCATCATCGCCATTACCGACATCCCTTCTTTTTCATCATGGATCTCACATATGATGGGACTAGGAGACAAGGACGGAAACAGTATTATCCTTATCGGATTTGTTGCGGTATTCCTTATTTTGCTTCGTATGCTCTCGATCATCGAACGTA
>CAYMIY010000012.1:0-27824 GCA_964390735.1 uncultured Gammaproteobacteria bacterium | reverse complement strand
GATTTCACTATGCCATCATCGACGAAGCTGACTCAGTACTCATCGATGAAGCACGTACGCCTCACATCATCTCTGCACCGTTTGATCAGGATGTAACAAAATATTACAAATACGCAAAAATAGTTAAGCAACTTATTGCTGGAACAGATTATGTGATAGATGAAAAGATGCGTACAGCCAATCTCACTGACGCAGGTATCTCGCATATTGAGCAAATCATGGGAGTCGATAATATTTATGAAAAGGATTTTGATACGTTATTTCATCTAGAAGCAGCACTCAAAGCAGAAACACTATTCCAGAATGACAAAGAATATATCGTGAAAGATAATGAAGTTGTTATCGTAGATGAATTTACTGGACGTCTTCTTTCAGGTCGTCGATTCTCTGAAGGTTTACATCAGGCTATAGAAGCAAAAGAAAATGTGCCGATTCAGCGTGAATCAAAAACCCTCGCCACCGTATCACTGCAGAACTACTTCCGTATGTATGAAAAACTCGGAGGTATGACGGGAACAGCTTCAACCGAAGCAGAGGAGTTTAACAAGATCTATAAAGTAGATGTCGTAACGATTCCGACAAACAGATCCATGATCCGTAAGGATGAGCCAGACATGATCTACAAGACACAGAAAGCCAAATTTAATGCGGTAGTCGAAGAGATTGCCACGCAGTATAAAACGGGCAGACCGGTACTCGTAGGCACCACATCTATTGAAAAAAACGAGCTGCTTTCGCGATTACTTCATCAAAAAGGCATTCCTCATGAAGTACTAAATGCAAAAAATCACGTGCGCGAAGCAAATATTATCTCAAACGCAGGTATGAAAGGCGCCGTAACGGTTGCAACAAACATGGCAGGACGAGGAGTCGATATTATCCTCGGAGGCAACCCGCCAAGTGAGTACGACAAACCCCACTCCCCCGCCGATTCGGCGGGTTCGTTAGGGGCACTGGCCGGCTCAGAGTCAGAAAGCACCGCACGTAGTCCGGAATTCAGTAAAGAAAGAGCTGAATGGCAGAAACGTCACGATGAAGTTGTGTCACTCGGGGGACTCTATGTGATGGGTACAGAGCGCCATGAATCACGACGTATCGATAATCAGCTCCGAGGGCGCGCAGGTCGTCAGGGAGATCCGGGAGAAACCCGATTTTTTGTATCACTTGAAGATGATCTGATGCGTATATTCGGTGGGGAACAGATTTCTAACATGATGACGTTCCTGAAATTCCCAGAAGATCAACCGCTGAGTCATTCGATGGTTTCACGCGCAATTGAGCAGGCACAGGTAAAAGTAGAAGGATTCAATTTCGATATTCGTAAGCATCTGGTTGATTTCGATGATGTATTGAACAAACAGCGTGAAATTATTTATTCTCTCAGACAGAAAATTCTGACACAACCAGAAGATAATCCTGAAGAATTCAAGGAAACGATCTTTGGTGTATTTGAAGACGAGATCACAACGTTGCTTCAATCATTCCTGAGTCTGGATACAAAGTTTACAGATGAAGAACTGCAACCGCTCCGACAGGATATCGAAGTGATGTTCCCCGGTAATGAGGAAAAAGTGAACGAATATTTTGATAAGCATGACTTTAAAGGACTACAGGAGTATCTGATGGGTATCGTTGTCGATCATTTTACAGAAAAAGAAAAACGCTTCGGTGCGCCCATGTGGAACGATGTTATACGTAGTATTTATATGTCCACTATCGATCAATACTGGACAGAGCATCTAACTGCAATAGAAGATCTCCGCGAAGGTATTAATCTTCGTGGGTATGCACAGCTTGATCCACTTATTGAATACAAAAACGAGGCATACTCTATGTTTGAGCGCCTCGTGAACAATGTGAACTATGAGTTTTCACGCCGTCTGTTCCGTGTAGAGATCAGTGTGACTCCGCCAGAGCAGCATACACACACGCATGAACATGATGCTGAGGGAAAGGTCATCGAAGAAGCAGAAGAAGTAATTCAGCCAGTCATCGCGAAAACATCGCTCCTTGAGAAGGCACAGTATAAAGCAGCATCTCAAGTTAATCCATACACCAATCAGGAAGCAGAGCAAAAACAGAGTTCATCAGACATATTGAACATAACACCTCCCGGTTCACATGTGGTGAAACTCGGGCGTAATGATCCATGCTGGTGTGGAAGCGGTAAAAAATGGAAGAAATGCCATTATCCAGCGATGGGGTAACACCTTATTCTATGATCAAGATTGACAAGCATAATCGATGGAAACTGGGGCTGCTATTTATAGCTCCGCTTATCTTTCTTGTTCAGAAATTCACGACAGCGGGCATAAGGCTTTCTGATACGAATCTGTATTACTCGATGGGCGAGGCTGTACTAAAAGGGCGACATTTGTATACTGATATCTTTTTTACGAACCTTCCCTTGTTCCCATATATAAGCGCGTTTTATACTATTGCATCGGGCAAAAACCTTATACTGTTTTATCTCATTGGCTCTATCGAAGCAGTCATCTGCTATGCTCTTATATTCATAATAGGATATCTTAAAACGCGTCACTTCATGAGTTCTTTACTTGGAGCACTGTTATTCCTTTATTCATTTACAATTCTCTATATTTCTGATAGCCAGACAGGTGTACTTACTGCAACTATCTTTCTTCTTCTCGGTTATTTATATATTGAACGAGGAAAGAACTATCTCTATGGTGGCGTGTTTCTTGCTCTTTCATTTGTAACAAAGGCCTATTTTGCGCCTGTTATAGCTGCATTTTTTCTTGCTGAATTAGTTCACAGAAAGACCAAAAATATGTTGCATCTGATCGCAGGATTCATTGGCGCATTGTCGCTGATTGCAGGTCCGTATCTTCTGTTGGCTCCGCGTACTATGATCACTCAATTGATGTATGCAGGTATGCGATCTGTCGGGTTTCCTAAACTGGAACTTCTGAAGTATGTTGCTACGTTTGATTTCGTTCTGCTTGTAATATGTGTCTCGATTTTCTATTTCGGGAAAAAAAATATGCTTCATCTATTTGCTGTAATTTTTTTCGCACTCTACTTTATTATTCGTGGCAGCATCTATCCGATTTATTTATGCATGATTATTCCGTTTCTTGTAATCACTGCTCAGGATATCTTATATCGCATTAATAATAGAATAGCTAATAAAAAGATTGTGCCACTTCTGGTTTTCTGTTATGTACTCTCAATGTTCTTTATATATGTAAATGACTATTCTAAACTCGGTATTATAGATAAAGTGAATGAAATCGTTGCCAGGATAAAAAAAGAACATCCTTCATATATCTATGGCGTTGCAGACCTTGCACCTGCGCTATCACAGCAGACAGGAATACCACTTCTTGAAGGAGTGATCGATACAAACGCTGAAATATTTCAGAAAGGCTTTCTTAATAAAAAAATACTGAGTGCACAAGCAGTGAAGCAGAAAACAATCATCGTAACTGAAGGAATCTACATGCCTGATATCAAAATCGATGAACAGATGGATGATAATACATTCGACAAAAAGTTTTTACTCAAATCGTGTAAGCAGATAGGGAAATACCCTGTGCAGGGTCAGGAGCTGATAAATATGATTTATCTGTTTAAGTGCTATTAAGTATATGTGTGCGATCTGGCAGATATTTTGCCAGATCGCACAAGTGATAAACAGTAGTTATAGCTGTCGAGCTGTAACATACCCGTTCGGCCCGGACGCCGTTGTGCCATTTTTGCGAGCCTTAATAATAAGCTCGCGTGTATGGTTAACAGCATCGTTTGGGTTCATCCCGTTGACGCTTATTGAGGTTATCTCAACGCCCCGGCAGGGTGCGTAACCGTGAAAGTTTGCCGTGCAGACCCTCTCTGATTGGTAGAGGTCTACCTTAATCCCTTGCACTATCGCCTTCATACAAACCTTCCTTTCCTGAGCTAGCCAATCGGCATAGCTGCGCTAATCTGATGGTTTACACCATACAGTGTACCCACGACAATCAACACCGTAACGCCTAACCAGAGGTAGTTAATGCGTCGCGATGTGCTGACAGGGTCGCGAGGTCCGCGCACCGCCACACATCGAGGGAAGGACATGCTTAATGTTTTTGCTGCAGCAAGCAGCATAATTAGCCACCACCAGTTTTGGAGAATGATCATACCAACCTCCTTGTTGATTAATCCTTTTCCAATAACGATGGAGATAGTATAGCAGAAGTTATTATAAGAATTATGTGCCCCCCACTGTACATCTATGGATATACAGTGGGGGACTCTTGCCAATGCTGAGCTGAAATGCCTAGCTGTGGCGATTTGCGTTTGTCATAAACTTCGATGCCCCAATGATAATCAGAGCAACAATGCCTACGATGACAAACACCTCCCAATACATCCGCAGATATGTTAAACCCTGGTTCACCAGATCTTCAATCTGCCTGATTGTTTCAGGACTCATGGGTGACATAGTACACCTCTTGTAAATGCGAATCCACAAAAATATTATACCATAAACCTATAGTATATTATTCTTTCCCTATAGTTATGACAATATCGTATTTAGAAGAATCTTTGAGCACCGATGCCCCTGTAGTTGCGGTATATTTCTTATTCAGATCCTCAAGTATTGCCGGCATTGCAGCAGCGTACTTTTGAGTAGTCTGAACTATCGTAGTTTTAAAATCATAATTATCGGCGTTGTCCGTATCTATATTTTCATATCCCTGTGTTTTGAGGAATGTCGCAGCCTTTAATCCTACACCTACCTCACCATTGCCGTTTAATACCTGTACTTTCAATGATTTTCGATCAAGTGCAATAGTTGGTGTTGGTGTCAGTGTTGGCGTCGCTTCCGGATGGTCCTGTGTGACAGGTCTTATTATCTCTGAATCAGGTTTATCAGTCTGCTGCGGTGTAGATAAATTCCAGATAAGCACACCTGCTCCGGCAACAATCAGTGCTACAGCACAGAATAATGCTATTGGTTTATATTTACCGAGATCAAAGCGCTTCTTTCTTGGTATCACTTCTCCACCTGCAGATCCAGAAGGCAACCTGCCCAATGCTGCGTCAGATATCAGGTTGGGATAATCTTTTTGTTGTTGGATAAGAATCATACCAAGTAATGCGATAATTGAGAGTGTTGCAATAGAAGAACTAGATGGCATCTCAATCTGTGTCTCTTCCAGTCGTTTTTGTAATATTTTTTTTGCATCGAATATGGTTATGCCTGCGGCACCGAGGAAATCCGCAACAGCGCGTGTGTGAGCTTTGCCGGCAAGAACTGCGCCCGAAATGCGACCACCATAGGTATTAATGATGACTTCAAGTCGTTTCATGGCGAGTCCATACGGTTTATCTAGTGTAGAATTTTCGGTAATAGTCATGATCGGACCTTCTGTGGTAAATAGGGTAAAACTCGTTGTTTCATCAGGACTTTCAACGATAAGCATTACTTTTTCTTCTGCTATAAGTGTTTTAAGAACCTCAAACTGAGCCATGGAGCGTGGTGTAGCAAACGCAGGAGTTGCTCGCGCAAGCTTCATCATATCGACCGCGTCTTTCACCTTACCCTGAGTTGCCATAAATAATACCTTTCGCGAAGAAGCATCAGTAGCTTGGGGTAATATCTTAATTTCATAAGCAAGTTCATCGACACTTACCGGTATGATCATATGTGCTTTATCAATCACTGATTTGCGTACTGCCGTATCCGTTATGTCTGTAGGAAGATCGAGTATTTTAACATAACATTCATTATCAGGGAGAGTCATATAAACCTGATTACCAGCGACATGAGGAGCCACGATTCGAGACCAGTCTTCTGACTTGCGGAGTTCTACTCGCTGGACATGTTTGAGATGAATTTTGCCTAAGACATCTTTTTCACCACTCAGAAGCACTATCTGGTTCTCGATCCGGTCAATAATTATCATATCTATTTTGATTGTAACACAAAGTTTTCTTACACGTATCTTACATAAATGAGATAGTATACACACTGTCACACTATATCATATGATAACTAAAATCAGTGTATGGAAAATAAGCTAGAGTCAATTAATCAAGTTGCTTTAAGCTTTCTTCAGTCTGAGCAACTTGAAGATGTATATCGAAATATCGTTAACTCAGCTTTGCACCTTATGAAGGCTCAAAACGGGTCTATTCTGCTGGAAAAAAATGGTCAGATGGAGCGTGTATATGCTTCATCAAATGACCTTTATACCGTTTCTATACGAAGACGGGGATTTACATTTCGCGTATACGAAACCCTGGAACCACTCATTATTGGTGAAAAAGACCTTAAAAAATCACACCCGGCATTAATAAGACTTGGTATCAAATCGACAGTACTCATCCCGTTAGCTCATAATAAAAAAGCAATTGGAGTCATTACACTCCAGTTCACAAAAAAACGAAATTTTAATAAAAAAGATTTACATTTATTATCTCTTATAGGTTCACTTGCGACTATGGCTATCGAAAAGACAACACACTATGACGAAATAAAGAAAACTCTGGAATTACGCAATATGTTTGTGGCGGTAGCAGCTCATGAATTGAGAACACCACTTACGACCATTAGTGGATATGTCCAGCTTCTGCAAAAAAAAATTCCTCAGACTTCTACTCCTGAAAGTCGTTATGTTCAGGCGCTTTCAAAGGAAATAAAAAAGTTCATCTATCTTATTCAGGATCTGGTAGATGTTAACCGTCTCGGATCGGGTCGTCTTGATTTTCAGTATAACGAAGTGCATGCTGCTGAGATAGTAGGTATGGCGCTTTCACGTGTTCAGTTTGAACATCCAGGGAGAAATATTACCTTTCTGAATAGAACCTCGTTCCGTAATGATATGGTAATTGGTGATTCTGAACGTCTTATGACGCTATATTATCAGCTCATTGAAAACGCAGCTAAGTATTCGGGACCGCAGGATAAAATCTCAATAACCATCCAGCATACAGCGCCTTATATACACTTTACGGTTAAAGATACGGGGAAAGGAATACGAAGAAAAGATATGCCTCATTTATTTAATGGATTTTTTAAAGGAACAGGAAATGAGAAAGAAGGGTTAGGAGTGGGACTTATGTTTGCTAAATATATTACAGAAAAACATAACGGTATCATTAAGCTGAAATCTACGTTACATAAGGGGACAACAGTAGAAGTCCTGTTACCTGCAGTGCATAAATAGTATGTCTGATCTTAGGCTCGAACAACAATCCGGTCTCGAATATGAACAGGTACCCATTATAGTTATGACGGAGGTACTTGATAATATATCTAAAGTGCCGGGTGCGTGGGGTGCTGAAAAAGAAGAATTTATGGCGGATCGTGATGCTGCTATTCTCGAGGATGATAAACTACAACACAGTCATCTGTGTATCGGTGAGCCGGGTGTAGGTAAAACGGCATTAACTGCAGATGTAGCAGTGCACACATTCACAACATTGGCTGACTGTGCTACTGATGAAATGCCAGACATGACAATGTACCCAAAAATGCCTAACGGCGCACCTTTAGCAGTTCTTGCATATGGATGGAGCGATGTGATTCGAGCAGCTATACGTAGTGGGGCAGTAAGCCCGAAACCATACGGAGAATGGGATGATCATGATCTTGCTATCATTACACGTGGCGCAGGGAGGGCAGCGAGTATTGCCCGCAAAGGTCACACTGGCGTTATTGGTACTGATGGTAATTACACGAGCACAAACCATATGGATATTGCTATGGTTACCGCGGCTAGAAATCGTCATGGCGACTTAGTCGGTAAGAATAGATTTTATACAGCCGCGGAAGGCATCGCAAAAGATCCTGTCACAGGACCACGATTACACGTTGCTGCCGTTGTAACTGATGCAGAATCGTTGCTTGCACGAATGACGAGCCGTATTGATATTGCAGGAATACAGTCAGAAGAAGAACTATATATATGGATGAAAGCATATGGTCTTTCAGCTGATGATAAAGATATGGCGTGGTTGCTCCAGTATCTACCCAAAAGTTTTGCTGATGTAAAAGCTGCTTCTATATTAAGACGCCAGATGAATGAAACAATCTTGGCATTAAATCACGAGGTATTTGATTTATCTGTAGCTCATGAGCATTTATTAGCTGATGAAGTAGCATTACTAAATGAAGGGCGATTACTCATAGATCCGGCAGTTATAGATGGACACGACGAACGAAACAATATTCTCACGGAATCATTCTACCCTCATATTATAAAACAGTTAGTTCCGGAAGAAAGAGCTTTAATATGCGCTAATCCTGATACGGTAGAAGTGACCATGCATCCTTCCGTAATGAAAAAAAACTGGGTAGATCAGTTACATACGTTTGATCCTAAAGCTCTTTTTACTCCTTGATGGTGTATCCGAATCCACGTGCGGATTGAAGTAGTTTTTTATCGTAGTCCTGGTCAATTTTTTTCCTGAGATAACCCATATATACGTCGACTACGCGTGTTTCGATTTCAAAAGATGATGGCCAGATGCGATTCAGGATCATATCACGAGTTAGGATACGTCCTTTATTATTCATCAGGTACTGAAGAAGTTTGAATTCCTGCGGTGTAAGTTTTATTAATTTTCCTGCGCGTTTTACTTCCAGTGTATGTGTGTCAAGTTCCAGATCACCGACTTTTAGTAGAGAAGAACCAGTTCCACGATCACGCAAACGAGCCTGTACGCGAGCTAGCAATTCATCACCCACAAATGGCTTTGTCATGTAATCATCAGCGCCCATGTTAAGACCATGTACGATATCGCGAACACTATCTTTCGCGGTAAGAATAATGACTGGGAGCTCAGGATAGTTTTTTCTCACTTCAGTACATACAGATTCACCGCTGATACCTGGCAGACCTAGATCGAGAACTATCAGATCAGGTGGGTTTTTTTTCACGTAATGTAGGGCAGCCACTCCGTCGGATACTATATGTACTGAGTATCCGGAATCAAGGAGTATTTCCTTTAGATATTGTTGAATGCCTTCGTCATCTTCAACGACAAGAATGTTTCTTAGCATATCCTATTATACCAATATGTGATCTTCGTCACAACTCTACTTAACAGTGACGCTTTTTGCCAGATTGCGAGGCTTGTCAGGATCATACCCTTTTTCGATCGCAAGGAAATAACCCAGTAGTTGTGCAACAACAACCTGCGGGATGAGCGTTATATCTTTGCAGTCTTTTACATGTATAAACGTATCGTATACTGGATTTGGCTTATCCGCTATTCCGATAATGTATCCACCCCGTGCTTTTACCTCATGTGCAGATGAGAGCATATCTTCATACGTTTCATCCTCCGGATTAAAAATGATTACGGGTGTTCTTTTTTGAACTAGGGCAATAACACCGTGTTTGAGTTCGCCTCCTGCGAATCCTTCCGCATGTATATATGAAACTTCTTTTATCTTAAGAGCAGATTCAAGTGCTGCGCTATATGATATACCTCTTCCCAGAACAAAAATGTGATCTGAGTCGAGCATCTGTTTTGCGAGAACATGTATTGTATCAGATTCATTACATAAACGTGACACTTCTGACGATGCTTTTTGAAGTTGTTGTATAGCTTGTTCCGACGAACCGTTGAGTGCTGAGGCTATTCTATACAAAATTGCTATCTTTGATGTATATGCTTTTGTTGATGCTACCGCTTTTTCCGGGCCGGCATTAAGAAGAACTTTATGATCTGCAAGGCGTGCTAGTGTTGAATGTTCAACATTCGTTATGGCCATGATTGTTGCCTCTTTTTGCTTTGCCTTTTTTATACTGTCGGTTACTTCTATCGTTTCACCAGATTGAGAAAGAGCAACAACAAGTGATCCTTTCTTTATAAAGTCTTCCTGGTAACTGAATTCTGATGCAATACATGCATTCACATGCCTTTTTGCAATTTTGGAAAATAAGTATGTACCGCCGAGGCATGCATATGATGCAGTGCCGCAACCTACAAAATAGGTCCCGTATGATTGCTTAATGACCTGTGCCAGATCATCAATTTCCTTCTGAGGTCTTTGAGCTATATGAGTTAGAATATTGGGTTGTTCATACATCTCTTTCAGCATATAGGTAGGAAAAGCACCCAGGGAAATATCAGCAATGCCTAGATCCAGATGGTGAAATTGGGGATGCATGACCACACCTTTTATGTCATATACAGTCAATGAACTGCGATTGAGGAGTACCATTTCACCGTCTTCCAGATAGTACACATTATTCGTGTAGGGGATGATGGCTGATACATCTGATGAGAGAAGAAGTTCATGATCAGACTTTCCAACTACTAGTGGCGAGCCATTTTTCATTGCAATGATTTCTTCGGTATCGGGAAAAAATGCGATTACTGCATTTAAACCTTTAATGACCCCAAAGAGTTTTAACATGGCATCTTTTCCTGGCATGCCTTCGCTAGTATATTCTTCAAGTAAATGCGCAAGCACTTCTGTGTCCGTTTCCGACAGAAAAGTGTGATTCTTTTGTACAAGTTCTTCCTTTAACTGTTTAAAGTTTTCTACGATACCATTGTGTACGACAATAATCTTGTTAGTACAGTCTGCATGTGGATGTGCATTTTCATCTGTCACACCACCATGAGTAGCCCAGCGTGTATGGCCGAGACCTATTGTCGAGAGCATTTCTGGAAGAGTTGATGTCCCTATCTTGCCGGTATGTTTATCGATAAAAGCAGATCCGTCATTTTTCCTTACCGCAACACCCCACGAATCATAGCCACGATACTCGAGAGACTTAAGTCCTTCGAGAATGAGTTGTCCAGCATTTTTTTTGTCACCAATATAAGCAAATATTCCGCACATAGGGGATTGATATAACTCAATAATGTGCCTTTAAGGGAGGTATAGTTGTGCTGCGCTGTTTTTATCAACCTGGTTGCCCTGGTTATTTGTACAGTACATTAAGGCTTACAACAAGCCTGAGGGTTTCCGCAGATACTTCATAGAGGTATGAACTCTTAGTTTCAGCCATTTCCATTTGTTCAGGAGTTAACTAACCCTTCGTCTGATCTCATATTACATTCCAGATCCGGGACCAAACTCCTTCACAAATGTAAAGGCACAAAACTAATAGTTCAATCCATTATGAGTCCGATTTCGGATACCAGTCGGTATCCGATCCCTCATCCTCGTATCCCACCGCATCTTACTATTCGACTAAACTCATCGCTATTCGCTCGTCGTCTCATAGAGCGATTTATGGCGGGCCACACGCTCAATAGTTTTATATATTCGCCTGATTAAAGAGCAATTACATTGTAATGATAATCCAAATTAAAGTCAAATTGTATATAATATATTTATGCTAAACTGGTTTCTCACGTTCAATTACTACGGCTTTAACTGGATTGATGTGATCTTCATTTGTATTGTGTTTTATTTCGCTGCGTCAAGCCGCGGTTTTTTTGAAACACTGTTTGAGATTGTCAGTTTTCTCGCATCACTTGTCACCGCATACAGATGGTATGATGCATTTAGCGGTGTCATCATGAAACAGATTAAAATATCTTCAGGCATTGCTCATGTTGCTGCATTTTTCTTTATCTGGTTTATCATAGAAACATTTTTATACACAGTATTCACACTTATATTTGCGCCTTATCTCAAAGAACTACGTACAAATCCTATTAACCGTCTCGGCGGATATTTTGCGGGCGCGGTTCATGCATGCCTTATCTCCTTTTTTATAGTAAGTATGATATTTGCGTTTCCTGTGCGTGGCTGGGTCAAACAGGATATTCTTCAATCGAAAACCGGTCCTTATTTTGTAAACCTGTCGTCACAGGTAGAGTATAGAGTCAAGAATGTATTTGGTGGAGCACTCCAGGAATCCATGAACTTCTTGACAGTGAAGCCTAAATCAGGTGAAACGATTGATCTAGGAGTAAAAGTTGCAGCATCAGATCTACATACTGATACAGAGTCAGAGCAGATCATGCTTAATTCAGTGAACAAAGAACGTACAAGTAGAGGTATACCTGCACTTAAAATGGATACAAATCTGACAATCCTTGCTCGTGATTATGCTACAGAAATGTTTGTAAACGGATTTTTCTCGCATACATCATCTGTAGATGGTACCACACCGGCTGACCGCGCAGAGCGACATCATATAGAATATTCGGTCATTGGTGAAAATCTTGCATTTGCACCCGATGTATATCTGGCGCATCAGGGTCTGATGAATTCTGAAGGTCATCGTAGAAATATTCTGTCACTCGAATACAGTAAAGTAGGCATTGGCGTAATTGATGGTGGACCATTTGGACGGATGTTTGTACAGGAGTTTTCGGATTAGTGCGCAACGGCAACTGCCACAAATCGTTTGCTATCCAGAAAACCCGTGCATGTATAGAGCGTTATGCGCGCGTCAGAAGATGGATCGAGAATGTGAATCTGCGTAGGGGGTACGACTGCCGTCTTATCTATAATAAACGTTTTCTTCGTTCGATCGCGATATTCAATAACTATTTTCTGTCCCGGTTTTGAATAAATCAGGTTTCCTAACAGACTCGTCCAGTTGTGTCCGTATAAAATGCTATTCCCTTTCTGCCCGGGTACCGGTGATTGTGACCAGTATGAAATACCTTCTGTCGTTGTCTCCCATACGTTATTGTGAATTGCAGCACTGTAGATAGGCAAGCTGATGTGAAGTGAGGGGATTTCCAGGTATTCAGGAGGATTATCATCGTGTGATTGCGTTTCTGGTACAGCAACTTTTTTAAATGCAAGTCTCTGTGGATTATATCGAAGCCACATGAGGTATGCTGTTGCAAGCAGTAATCCGATGCCGACTACCATCAGTAATCTAGCAATAAGCAATGAAGATGTTAATTTTTGTTTTTGCGTTCCCATACAATACCCGCCGCGAGTGAGACGGTGCCGAGAACTACTAAGGTATACATGAAAGCAATATTACCGGTAGATGCGAGTCCGAGAATATCTCCGCCACCAACACCAAGTACAGTGCCCGATGATGAGTTAGAAGAAGATGAATTTGAAGATGAGCTCGATGACGAATTTGATGATGAACTGTTGTTTGATGAGCCTGGGTCACCTGGATCGTTTGGCGTAGATCCACCGCGACATGAATATGTAAGGTTATGCGCGATATATGGATGATTGCCCAATCCCCATACACTACCATCAGGTATATAGGTCCATCCTGCATATGTGTATGACTTTATTTCATCTTGAGTTAAATCTGAAGCATTCCACCAGTTAGTCTGTATGCCAGAACCGTCTGGAGGACAGAAACACTGCATGTAATTATCCTGTGCGATGTTATATACCGTATCTTCACCCCGTACAAGTCCCTCTTTACCTGCGATACCATGTTCGCCATCAGCATAATGAGCACTGATTGTTCCTTGTGCGTTTAAACATGAAGCAAAGTCAGGCATTGTAGATCCGAATGCCGGTACGGTGGCAAGCACCAGAAGAGCGGCAACAGTAATAATATGTGTAATATTTTTTTTCATAATAATCCCGTACTAATTTGTTATAGGATTATAACATATGAACTCATACAATACAATATTATATGTAAGTGCATCAATAAGTATCTTTGTTTAGGCGTGCTAAAAATAGTGTTACTATCTGGTATAGATCTATAGTTTAATAAATCAGGCTATTGGAGGAATGGCCGATTGTGCAGGATGAGCAAGAGGTTTGTAAAAGAGAATAAAGATGAACGCAGCAAATGCCATGACAATTGCAGACACTACGATAGGAGCCTCAGGAGTTAATTTGGCGGCAATATAGCCTGATAAAAGGGGAGGTATGGCTTGTGCAAAGGCAGTCACACTTGAGTTAATGCCCAATATTTCTCCCTGGATAGATGCATCGGTGTTTCGACTCAGAAGTCCGAGTGCATTAGATTGAGCAAGACCGTTAAATATTGCAAAGAATGGTGCAACAAGTAGGAGGCCAACCCAGGTCGCTGGTAAAAAGTAGGCAAGTACCGCAAGTGCTGTGCCGATAAGTGCATACCGGACAACCGTGTGTTCTTTATAAATCATGGATACACGAGGAGTGATTACAGCCTGTGTGATTGCTATCCAGACGCCCACATAGGAAAAGAAGTCACCTATATTACTCTGAGTAAACTGAAAACGATTAAGTAAAAAGATGCTGAAGAACGAAGTGAAGAATGTAAAACCTGCCTGGAAAAAGAAATTAGTTACAAATAGCACATTTATTCCTGGGAGTGTGAATGCCTTAAAAATATTTGAAATCGCCCGTGTCCATTTGATGCGCACATGAACTTTCGGATTTTTGAGCGTTTCCGGCAGCAGAAACATGACTGATATGACATTGATAAAACTAAGTGCAGCTGCAAAAAAGAACGGAGTAGAGGCACCAAACCATGAAACAAGTTGAGGATCAGATAACTTCCCACCCAGATAGGGTCCAAGTATAAAACCGAGACCAAATGCAGCGCCAATAAGACCGAAATTTTTTGCACGCGTTGCGGGAATGGTTACATCTGCTATTGCAGCCTGTGCTACTGAAATATTGCCACCAGTTACCCCATCAAGAATTCTCGAAAAAAAGAGAAGGGGGAGATCGTGGGTAATTATTCCTATGGCAAATAAGAGGTAAGAAATACAAGTACCAATAAGTGAAACGGTTAGTATTTTCTTGCGCCCATAAATATCTGACAACTCGCCAAGTATAGGCGTAGAAATAAACTGAGCGATCGAAAAAGTTGCAAGTAGCATCCCGAGCATAACATAGCCATCTCGTATAGTCATCGTCGGCGGCAGTAAATAGAAAGGTGACGCTTTATCAGCTAAGAGGAGAGGAATGACAGGGATAAGGATGCCGAATCCGAGCATGTCTACAAATACGGTGAAAATAATTACACGAAGAGGACGATTAACTTCTTTAGGCTTCATAGAGAATTTCATTGTAACACATTAGAAAAGCTCAGGTTGATTATCCTCAGATGGCATCTCCTTGGTTTTGGGAGTGGGTTTTACTTCCTCTTTTTTTCGTGGTGTGTTGAGTAGTCTACTTCTGAGTGCATAGAGATTATATTTTTCTATCGACTTCTCAACATTTTTATTGAAACCAGTAAACAGACACTGATCGATAGTAAGTTCAAGATCTACATCAGTAACTATAGTTGCCAGTTTTTTCATAAGAAGAATCTCATCTTTGTGCGCGAGTAATGTAGTTCTCAGTTTCTCATCTTTAAGCGCATTTATTTCATCAAACATACGTTCCACAGTACCAAACTGTTCAAGGAGTTTGAAAGCTGTTTTAGGCCCAACTCCTTTTACGCCAAGATAATTATCTGAAGGATCACCGGAAAGTGCTTTGATATCTGGAATTTGTTCTGGAGAAACCAGCATTTTTTTCTTCACTGCGATAGGGTCATATAGAACGATGGTGCTTACTCCTATTTTTGGTGTAATGACGCGTATGTGGTCATCGACTAGTTGCATGATATCCCGGTCGCCCGTGAGGATAAGTACATGCACATCCTCTGATCCAAATCGTTTTGATAATGTTCCAATCACGTCATCTGCTTCAAAACCAGGTTTTTCCATCCTCACTATTCCTGATTCATCGACCATGTTCTGTATGACAGGAATCTGTTTTATGAACTCTTCTTTTGATGGTGGTCTATTCGCCTGATAATCGGCAAAGAGCGTCTTTCTGAATGTTTTAACGGGTGTATCAAAACAGACAATCACATAGGTAGGTTGAAAGTCCGAAATTACTTTCTGAAGCATGGTAAAAAAACCATAGACTGCATTTGTGGGCGTTCCATCAGTCGCGTTCATAGGAGGAAGCGCGTAAAATGCCCGATGCATGATGGCGTTTCCATCAATAAGAAGCAAAGTTTTCATATCTTATTATATGATATTACGCTGTTGGTTTAACATCGGTTACTACAGCTTTTTTTACTCCTACGATTTTTTCGAACTGATCCTGATCAAGATTTTCACTTTTGATAAGCTCCATCGCTACAGAATCGAGAGCTACTCTATTCGTTTTAAGTGTATTTATCGCAAGTTCATATGCTTCATGAATGATGCGCTCTGTTTCAGCATCGATTTTAGAAAGAGTATCCTGTGACAGTGTATTCTGATCATAGTACTTACCGAACTCAGTGACATCATTTGATGATCCGAAATTAATCGGGCCGAGCTTACTCATACCGAATTCAACAACCATAGCGCGTGCAATACGACTTGCCTGACCGAAGTCATTTGAAGCACCTGTTGTTACTTCACCAAAGATCAAATCTTCTGCTGCTCGACCTCCCATCATTGCGGCGATGCGCTGCAATAAATGAGTTTTAGTTTCATGTAATTTATCTGCTGCAGGAGGAATAAGTGTATATCCAAGTGCCATACCTCGAGAAACGATTGAGATGCGATGCACGGGATCGGTATGTGAAAGGAAATGCGAAACAATTGCGTGTCCCGCTTCATGATATGCGGTCAGTTTTTTATCCAGATCTGTCTGGAGTCTCTTTTTTTCCGGTCCGAGTTTTACTTTTGTTGCGGCTTCTTCGAGATCATCCATATTGATCTTATCTTTGGATTGTCTTGCTGCAGAAATAGCAGCTTCGTTAAGCATGTTCTCAAGATCGGCTCCAGAGTAGCCTACGGTTCTTTTTGCTACTTTATCCCAATCCACATCGTCAGCAAATGGCTTGCCACGGCCATGAATCTGCAATATTGCTTTGCGTCCATCAATATCCGGGTAATCAACGATAATACGTCTATCAAAACGACCGGGGCGAAGCAGTGCAGAGTCAAGCAGATCACCTCTATTAGTCGCTGCGATAACAATTACGAGTTCATTAGGTGTAAAGCCGTCCATCTCTACCAGAATCTGGTTGAGTGTTTGTTCACGTTCATCGTGTGAAGGCATAACACCTACCGAGCGAGCACGACCGATAGCATCAATTTCATCGATAAAAATGATTGCTGGTGCACTTTTTTTAGCTGTCTGGAAGAGATCTCGCACACGAGCGGCGCCAATACCAACAAGCATTTCCATAAATTCAGAGCCTGCAATTGAGAAGAAAGGTACATTTGCTTCACCAGCCACAGCTTTTGCAAGAAGTGTTTTACCTGATCCGGCAGGACCCATGAGAATAACACCTTTTGGTGTGCGTGCACCCAGTTTCTTATATCGCTCAGGATTACGGAGGAAGTCAACTACTTCTTCGAGTTCTTTTTTAGCTTCATCTACGCCTGCTGCATCTTTAAATGTAGTTTTCGGTAAATCCTTATTAAATCGCTTTGCGCGTGACTGACCAAATGAGAACACAGATTCCTGTGCTCCTTTAGCCTGTCTGAACAAGAAAATAAAGAATGCCACCATCAATAGAGTAGGAATAAGATTGCCGAGGAAATTGACGAGACCTGCAGATCCCTGTGTGTCTTTTACATTTATCTTGACTGATGAAGGATTAATGTTTGCATTCTGCAGTGTGTCAATAAAGCTGCCGTTCTGTTCTTTATAAGTAAGAGCTAAGTCTTTATTTTTATAGTAAACGATGATTTTATTATCAATAATATCGAGCTGATCAATTTTTTTATCTTTTATGTCCTGTATTACACCGGTGAGAGGCTTTTCAGGTACTGCTTTTTTGAATTCGTTACTGATATTTGTATATAAATAGAAGCCAAAAAGAAGAACGAAACCGACAATAAAAATAGTCTTTAAATTCAGATTAAAACTGAACTCTGTAATCTTTTTTACGGGATCTTTTTTTTCATTTTTATTACTATTTGTAGTTTTTTTAGTTGTCATGGTACCTATTTTAGCAGATATTTGATAAAATTGACAAGTAAGATATGCAAAAAATAACTGCAGAAAGAGCTGGTTATGACAGAATAATTCAAACCTTGTTAAGCGGAGGACTTATTGTTGTGCCATCCGACACGGTGTATGGTGCAGTGGTCGATGCAACAAATGAAGTAGCAGTCAAAAAACTTATTGCCTTTAAAAATCGTCCCTGGGGAAAACCGATATCGGTGTTTGTTTCTGACCGGGAAATGATCAGATCTCTAGTAGTCACTTCTGAAAAACAGGAACAGATGCTTGATCAGTTACTTCCTGGTCCTTATACAATCGTATTGCCATCGAAACACAAGACCTCAAAACTCTTGGAATCAGAACGGGGGAGCCTGGGTGTTCGATTACCAAGTTACCCATTTGTTACCGAACTGGCGAAGCTATATGGCAAACCGCTTACGGCAACTTCGGCTAACCTCTCAGGTCGTTCGCCCCATTACAGCATTGAATCGTTACTGAATCAGTTTCCGGAATCTAAAAAAGAACTCATCGATCTCATCGTCGATGCCGGAAAATTGCCACATAATAAACCATCTACTATCATCGACCTTACCGGAGATGAAGTTAAGATGCTCCGCAAGGGTGATCTGGTCACGACCGATGCGAAAACGTTTAAGACAACAGCTCCGACAGAAACACGCAAGATTGCTGACTATGTACTGAGTAAGGTTACAGACACTTCAAAGCCCACAGTCATTCTCCTTGAGGGTGATCTCGGTGCCGGAAAAACTGAATTTATGAAGGGAGTAGGTGATTCTCTGGGAATTGATGATATTATCTCTCCTACCTATGTCATTACATTTGAATATAAACCAGCAAAAGGACCATTTAGCATGCTTCATCATTTTGATCTCTATCAAATCGAGAAGGATGAAGAGTATAAATATCTCGGCATTGAAGAGATGCTCAAGCCAGGAGCATTACTCTGTTTTGAATGGGGTGATCGGTCAGGATATCTTATCGACATGCTCAAAGAAAAAGCGACAATTATCTATATAACAATTAAAACAGTGAGTGAAATCGATAGAATGATTACTGTGAATAAGTAAATGTCATTCCCGCGAAGGCGGGAATCTGCGAGTTTCATTGCAGATCCCCGATCAAGCCATGCCTATCGGCAGGCAAGTCGGGGATGACAACTTGTCGCTTATTTTAAAAAATATGAAAATACTTTCTATAGACACATCATGTGATGAAACATCGGTAGCTATTACCGATGGTCGTCGCGTGCTTTCGAATGTGATCTATTCTCAGATGCTCATGCACAAAGAATGGGGAGGTGTGGTTCCTTCACTAGCCAAGCGTGCACATGAAGAACGAATCGAAACGGTAATCGCTGAAGCATTTAAAAAAGCAAAACTAACAGGTGAAGATCTCGATTATGTTGCCGTTACCTATGGACCAGGCTTAGCGATTGCTCTTGAAGTAGGGATCAAACATGCGCAGGCACTTGCTCAGCAATACAATAAGCCTCTTATACCGGTGAATCACATGGAAGGTCATATGTACTCATGTTTCGTTCAGAATTCTAAAGGAAATCCTGAACGACCATTCACATTTCCTTATCTTGCCCTCCTCATATCTGGCGGTCATACAGAGCTCGTATTATTTCGTGATCATCTTACCTATGAAATAGTAGGGAAAACACGTGATGATGCTGCAGGTGAGGCGATCGATAAAGCAGCACGCATGCTCGGACTCGGATATCCGGGAGGTCCGGCGATCGAACGTCTTTCTGATACAGTCGATAATGTAGATACGTACAAGTTTCCCCGTGCCATGCTCCAGTCACATGATCTTGATTTTTCATTTTCAGGTCTCAAAACGTCGTTTATGTATTTTCTGAAAGATATGAGTGAAGCAGATAAGAATGCTCACTTAAGCAATATTGCATCATCATTTCAGGAATCTATTTTTGACACCATCATCAGAAAAACAGAACGTGCGATGAAAGAAACAGGTATACATAATCTGGTCGTTGGGGGAGGAGTTATAGCAAATAGCTACCTGCGTACACTGCTTCGTGCTCTTACGAAAAAATATAATGGAAGTGTTGTGTTCCCGACATACAAATACCTGACAGGTGATAATGCAGCGATGATTGGTATTGTTGCCTATTACCGGGCGCAGAAAGGATTGTATGTGAATGCGAGTGAGAAAATTGATCGTGTACCAAGATTAACTTTAGGTGTAAAATAACTGATATATGGGAGAAGAAATACTGAGCAATAATAAACCTGATACAAAAGAAACTGATGCTAATATTCTAAAGTGGAAACAGATTGAGCAAGAAGTCGATAGTATAACAGACGCGTTGGGAAAGCATATAGATGGTGGTATAAGGGATGCAGTAATAGCATTAAAAGCAAATCAAATAAATACAGCTGCGTCTTGTGAGGGACATATAGAACGGCGTAATCCCTCTCCTTGGATTGACGTCGAGGGCCTCGATACGGAAGAGAGTAGAAATGCTATAGAATTACTACGTAAAATAGAAGAAAAAATAGTGCAGACAGAAAGTACAGATCCTGAAGCAGATGAACTGGACAATTTATACAGTCGACAACATGAAGTTTATAATGAAGCCATGTTGCCGCATCTCCATGAAATTGAAAAAGTTATACACGTGCTAGATCTTTTTTATGCTAACAGATCGGTGCCTGTTGATCGGCGACTTATTATAAATACGTTGGGTCATAGAGGCAGAATAGAAAGTCAGGGGTCACGTATACAGTCCATCAGATCGGATACTGATAAACAAAAAAAACTGGATGAGTACAAGGAAGAAATGAAGTTATTCGCAGACTTTTTGAAAAATATGTTCTTTCAGAACACTGATTAGTTGCTTTTTTAACTCATCTTCATTAAACTACTACTAATTAAGTATATGTTTGCAATTAGTAATAAGACCGATTACGGGCTGCTCCTTCTTTCACAGTTGGCGGAAAAAGATGCGTTTGTTCCGATGTCACAACTTACGGCACATACTCATCTTCCCGAACGTTTTATCGCACGCATTGCTTCTGACATGGTGCGCTATGGCATTTTGCAGAGTCGTGAAGGAAAGATCGGCGGTTATCGATTAGCACGTCAGTTGAATCAGATAACGCTCACTGAGTTTTTTTCATTATTTGAAGAAAAAACAGATCCGGTGAAATGTATGAAATCAGATTATGCCTGTAAGTTTGATGGACTATGCACGCATAAATCATTTTTCAGAAGTAAACTTGGCGATATTCTCAAAAGCGAATTGAATAAATGGACGGTCGCAGACTTATTTGAAAGCAGATCCCCCGTCTCCCCCGCCGAATCGGCGGGTTCGCGAGGGATGACAGTGTAAATAATAATTATCAATTACGAATCTTATGTTATCTATAAAGAACCTATCAGTAAAAGTTGGTGAAAAGAATATTCTTTCCGACTTTTCATTTGAATTTGAAAAGGGAAAAATATATGCAGTTATGGGCCCGAATGGCTCAGGTAAATCTACACTCGCATATTCAATAATGGGTCACCCTGGTTTTGAAGTGAATGCAGATGTTATGGACTTCGAAGGAAACTCAATTCTGGAAGAAGAGGCTCATGAGCGTGCAGATCGCGGTATCTTTCTATCTTTCCAGAGTCCACTTTCACTTTCAGGTGTACGACTGTATCAACTCATTCAGCTTGCTATGAAAGGCAAAAAGAATCCGCTCGAAATAAGACAAAGTGTCCAGAAAATCGCAAAAGAACTCAAAATAAATGAGGAATTACTATCACGCTCACTCAACGATGGAGCATCCGGTGGAGAAAAAAAGAAACTGGAAGTACTTCAGGCTTCTGCGCTCGACACGAAGCTTGTTATCTTCGATGAAGTAGATACAGGTGTCGATGTCGATGCTCTTAAAACTATTTCACAGTATCTCGAAAAAAATAAAGGCGATAAAACATACATTATTATCACTCATTACAATCGTATCCTTGACTACCTCAAGCCAGATCATGTGCTAGTAATCGCAAACGGCACTCTCAAAAAAGTGGGAGGACCCGAACTTGCTGAGGAAATAGAAAGTAACGGTTATGAAAGTGTTCTTAGTGGTTAAATCCTATTGTCATCCCATAAATAATGTGAGATGCCGAAACAAGTTCGGCATGACACAGTTAGATATCAATTACATATTATGCAACAGAAAAACGATGATCTGAATTTTGACTACCGCTACGGCTTTTCGATGCCTGAAAAGTATGCCTTTAAATCACGCAAAGGACTTGATGCTGATGTGGTCAAAAGCATTTCCGCAATGAAGCAGGAACCTGCATGGATGACAGAATTCAGACTCAAATCATATGAACTTTTTTTGAAAAAGAAAATGCCTGAATGGGGTGCAGATCTATCAAAAATAAATTTTGATGAAATCTATTACTACGCAAAATCGACCGAAAAACAAGTAAATTCATGGGACGATCTTCCGTCAGAAATAAAAGAAACATATGATCGTATTGGTATTCCTGAAGCGGAGAAAAAATATCTCGCCGGCGTGAGTGCCCAGTATGAAAGTGAAGTCGTTTACGAAAGTATCAATAAAGAACTCGACCGCTTAGGCGTTATCTTCTGTGATATGGATACGGCTCTAAAAAAGTATCCTGATCTTGTAAAAGAATATTTCGGCAAATTGATTCCGGCAGCAGATAATAAGTTTGCTGCTCTGAATTCTGCCGTATGGTCTGGTGGATCATTTGTGTATGTTCCTAAAAGTGTAAAAGTTACGCTTCCTCTTCAGGCATATTTCCGTATTAACTCGGAAAAATTCGGACAGTTCGAACGAACGCTCATCATCGCAGACGAAGGCAGCAGCGTACATTATGTAGAAGGATGTACCGCTCCTATTTATACAACTGATTCTCTGCACAGCGCGGTGGTAGAAATCTTTGTGAAGAAAAATGCGCGCGTACGATACACCACGGTCCAGAACTGGAGTAAGAACGTGTACAATCTCGTCACGAAACGAGCACGTGCGGATGAACACGCTTTTATGGAATGGGTTGATTGCAATATCGGATCACAGGTAACCATGAAATATCCAAGTGTCTACCTGATGGGCGAAGGAGCACGTGGCGAAGTGCTCTCAATCGCATTTGCCGGAAAAGGACAGGTACAGGACGCAGGTGCCAAGATGCTCCATTTCGCATCAAAAACATCTTCACGCATTGTTTCAAAATCAATTTCAAAAGATGGAGGCCGCACCTCATACCGCGGACTTATTCAGGTCATGCCCGGTGCCAAGGATGCATCTGTATATGTTTCATGTGATGCACTTCTTCTTGATGAAGCATCACGCTCAGATACCTATCCATATATGAAGATAAAAGAAAATGATGTTTCAATTCAACATGAAGCGACAGTTGAAAAGCTCGGAGAAGAAAAATTATTTTATCTGATGTCTCGTGGACTCACGAAAGTCGATGCGGAAGGATTGCTTGTTAACGGATTTATCGAGCCTGTATCACGAGAAATACCGTTGGAATACTCTATTGAATTAAATAGACTTATAAATCTTGAGATGGAAGGCAGCGTAGGCTGATAGTCAGCGGACGATAGTCGTTGGACGATTGAAATTATATGAAAACATCATTAATTAGCATAACAGAAACACCGGATAAGCCATTTGTTTTTGATACACCTGGTTCTTATGTTGCATTTATACATAACACCTCGGGGAAGTTTGAGTTTGAACTGAAAAGCCCCGATATCGAACTTGATATTTTTGGATTATTTACCGGAGACAATACTGATTCCTACACCATAGAAACAATCCAGCATCATGCAGCGCCACGATCAACTTCAAACTTATTTATCAAAGGAGTTTTTAAGGGAAAATCACGTTTTAACTATCAGGGTCTCATTCGCATAGAGAAAGAAGGCCAGCAAAGTCATGCGTACCAGAAAAACCAGAACCTGATTCTATCGCCGGAAACCTATGTTGAATCAAAACCGTTCCTGGAAATTTTAGCAAACGATGTATTCTGCACCCATGGATCAACAACAGGAAAACTTAACGATGAACAGCTATTTTATGTAAAGAGTCGTGGGTTATCTGATGATGAAGCAAAGAATCTTCTCGTTGAAGGCTTTGTCCAGGAAGTGGTAGATAAGATTAAAGATAAGATACCTGAATTCGAACTTAACTAGTATGTCATTCCTGGCAAGATACAGCATGACCGGGAATCCATAAGTGTATGGATCCCCGCTCTTCGCTTCGCTACGGCAGGGATGACAGTATATTACTGAGAATGAAAGTTACCAGTGTTATAATACTCGCATCATATGAAAGATTTTAAAAATATACGTGCAGATTTCCCGATATACTCACATAAGCCAGGTCTTGTTTACTTAGATTCAGGAGCTACGTCGCTTAAACCTATTTCGGTGATTGCAAAGGAAGTCGAATACTACCGTCAGTACAGCGCAAATGTATTTAGAGGCGTCTACGAGATGTCAGAACGTGCAACTGCTGAGTATGAGCAGGCACGTGAATGGACCGCACGTTTTATTAATGCACAAACTGAAGAAATTATATTTACCCGCAACACTACAGAGTCAATTAATCTGATCATGTATGCACTCGGTAGGCAGATTATTACAAAAGACAGTGAAATTGTGACGACTGTGATGGAGCATCATTCAAACTTTGTCCCATGGCAGCAACTGGCATTTGAAAATGGTGCCGTTTTTAAAGTAATAGATGTTGATGATCAGGGGTATTTGTCACTGTTTGAGAAATCTGGTGAGATAAATTTACATGAATTCAAAAAAATTATTACCCCTAAAACAGCGATCCTTGCATTTACTGCAGTTTCAAATGTGCTGGGTACAATAAATCCGGTAAAAGAAATTGCGACAGCAGCAAAAAAAATAAATCCTGCAATCGTCATCATTGTCGACGCTGCACAGGCAGCACCCCATATGGGTGTAGATGTACAGGATTGGGGAGTAGACTTTGTTGCATTTTCTTCACATAAAATGCTTGGACCTACCGGTGTTGGTGTACTCTGGGGCAAAAAAGAATTGCTCGCTCAGGCAGATCCATTTCTGTACGGTGGAGACATGATCAAAGAAGTCACAATAGGTGAAACAACTTTTCAGAATGCACCTCATAAATTTGAAGCAGGAACACCCCATATTGCAGGTGTCATAGCTTTTGGTGAAACGGTAAAATATCTCATGAAAATCGGTATGGATAGCATCCGTGATCATGAGCAGAAGCTTTTTGCATATGCACAGCAGGCGTTAAAGAGCCATTTTCAGGATAGTGTTCGTATTCTCGGTCCTCAGGATGATAAAGATCATGCTGGTATCGTTGCATTTACTTTCGAAGGATATCACTCTCATGATATAGCCCAGATATTAGATGAAAAGCAGATAGCCGTGCGAGCCGGACATCATTGTGCGATGCCACTTCACGAGGCATATGGTCTGAGTGCCACTACGCGCGCGAGTTTCCATATCTATAATGATGAAGAGGATATTGATAAGATGATTGAAGGGTTAAAACGAGTTGAAGAAATATTAAAAAAATAATGGTTTCATTGATCCATTGTTCCCTTGTTCCAGTGATTCCCCCTTCTTTTCAAGGAGGCGCAGGGGTGGTTAACAATGGAGCCATGAAGCAATTTACATTTATCTATGTCAATTTATCAGGATATCATTCTCGAATATTACCGTAATCCACGTAATTTTGGTCATCTGAAATCGGCCACGAATCAAACCTCACTGAAAAATCCGCTCTGTGGTGATACCATTGAGATGGAAATTGTTGAGAAAGATGGAGTAGTTCAGGAAATAGCGTACACCGGATCGGGATGTGCTATTTCACAGGCATCTGCATCAATGCTTACTGACTTTGTAAAAGGTAAAACGAAGGATGAGATAAAAAAAATCGACAAAGATGTTATTACCGATATGCTCGGAATAGATCTAAGCCCGAATCGATTAAAATGTGCGTTGCTTTCACTCGAAGCGCTGCACATTCTTGTTAACAGTTAGTTATGTCATCCCGAACTCGTTTCGGGATCTCTTAATCAAGAGATGCTGAAATAAATTCAGCATGACAACAAAAAATGAGTACACAAATGGATGAAACTTTGATTGATCCCAAGAACCCTTCTGGTCCGGTTACTGTTAGAAACCTGACCTATTACGTAGACCGTGATCTATGCATTGGTGCTGCAACCTGTGTAGCGATAGCGCCTAAAGTATTTTTAATGGACAGTGATGCTAAAGCGGTAATTCTTGCTACAGCCGCCGAAGATACTGACGAAACACTTCTTGATTCGGCACGTGGATGTCCGGTAGCAGCTATTATCATTCACAACGAAAAAGGTGAAAAAGTCTATCCAAAATAACGGAGATGAAAAAATGGTATGTATGACCTCGGTAGATAATAATAATGAAAGAGAATGTCCTTCATGTGAAATGAAGACACTCAAAGGAATGCCCGGGGGACGGGATGCAATATGTAGCAACTGCGGGTACAAAGACCCGTGTTGTTATGACTAATAGGCTGTCATTCCGGGCAAGATACATCATGACCCGGAATCTAGACTGGATCCCGGACCAGCCTGCCGGCAGGCAGGTCAAGTCCGGTATGACAGATATTTACAATTTTAGATATGCTAAACTGAAGTATGAGCAACTTTCTATGGAAGATAGGTGGAGAAGCAGGTTTCGGTATTATGACAATAGGTATGTCATTTTCAAAGATTGCCACACGCAGTGGATACCATATCTTTGATTACACAGAATATCCATCCCTCATCCGTGGTGGACATAATACCTATGAAGTAATGGTCTCAGACCAGGAAGTATTCGCTCAAAAACAGCCGGTAGATATTCTTGTCTGTCTGAATAAAGAAACCTACATTAATCACAAACACCGCCTTACTCCACAGTCTCGCGTTATTTATGATCCCCAGGATCTTGAAATAACTGACGATGTCGTGAAAATCGCCGTGCCATTTAGAGAAATGAAAAATGAGCACAAAGCTATGCAGATTATGGTGAATACCATTGCAATGGGTGCAAGTATTGCTATTATCGATGCGGACATAACCATTTTTTACGAAATACTGGAAAAAGAATTTGGAAGAAAGGGAAAAGAGATTGTTGATTTCAATAAAAAATTCGCCGACCTCGGATATTCATACGTCAAGGAGCATTATGCAAGTCAGATCCAACCCCTGCTTAAAAGAAAAAGAGACAAACAGAAACTGGTAATGACGGGTAATGATGCATTTGCCATGGGAGCGGCTGGAGCTGACTGTAAATGGTACGGCGCATATCCCATGACTCCTAGTTCAACGGTGCTTACCTCACTTGCAGCATGGGAGCATACAACAGGTATGGTAGTTCGTCATGCAGAAGATGAAATTGCAGTTATCAATAGCGCACTTGGTGTAGCATTCGCGGGCGCTCGTGCATCGGTCGGCACATCTGGTGGAGGATTTGCTCTGATGGTTGAGGCTATATCCTATGCAGGAATCGCTGAAATTCCAATAGTTGTATTCCTTTCTCAGCGACCAGGTCCGGCAACAGGTATGCCTACATGGACCGAACAGGCTGAATTATTGTTTGCAGTAAATGCCGGCCACGGGGAATTCCCCAAGATCGTTATCGCACCAGGTGATATCGATGAAATGCTCAAATACACAGCACAATCATTTGATCTGGCCGATATCTATCAGACTGCAGTGATAGTCATGTCAGATAAATATCTCAGTGAATCACACAAATCAATTTATCAGGATGAAGTGCACTCTATTTTTGTAAACAATGGTCATAACAGGGGAAAAACAATTAACGAGTTTGAAGGCGCAAAATATCTACGCTATCAGATAACCGATGATGGCATCTCACCCCGACTGCTCCCGGGGTTCCCTGGCCAGTTCTATCAAGCTAACTCATATGAACATGACGAAGACAGTCATACGACTGAAGATGCAGCACCACGTATCA
>CAYMIY010000011.1:0-31297 GCA_964390735.1 uncultured Gammaproteobacteria bacterium | reverse complement strand
TGGAACCATGGAACCATGGAACCATGGAACCATGTAACCATGTAACAATATAACAATCTGCCCGCATTTATCCACACGGTTCCCTTGACTTTGTTCCTAAAATGGTGGAAAATGGTTACATATGGTTTTTTTTGGTGAATATACGGTTTCGTTTTCTGCACCAGGCAGAATCGTTTTACCAAAAAAAGTCCGGGAACTTTTAAAAGGAAGCACGTTTGTAATCACCAAGGGATTTGACGCTTGTCTGTCAGGATTTGATCGTCGCGATTGGGAGAAGCGAGCCAAAGATCTGATGAGTGTCTCATTGCTTGAACGTGACAACATAGAAAAAAGACGCTTTCTGTTCGCTTCAGCTGTATATGTTGAGATCGATGATCAGGGAAGATTCGTTATCCCGAAACATCTTCTTACCTATTCGCAGTTGAAAGAAAAAGTAATTATTGCCGGAGTCGGCGATCACTTCGAAATGTGGTCACCGCAGAAATGGCAGAAATATTTGGAAACTATAAATAACTAATTATGCATCGCTCAGTACTTTTAGAACAAGCTATAGCATGTCTGCAGGTCCACACCGGTGGTCGATATATTGATGCGACTGCAGGAGAAGGTGGACATCTGATGAAAATGGTAGAGGAGGGCGGAGATGTGCTCGGTATAGACATCGATGCAGCTCAGATAGCCAAACTGCAGAATAAAGTTGCCGGAAACAGTCATATAAAACTGGCTGTTGGCAACTACGCAGACATTGCAGAGATCGCACAGAAAAACAATTTTACTCCTGTTGATGGCATTCTGTTTGATTACGGCCTGTCAATGGAGCAGTTGTCACACTCAGGTAAAGGTCTTTCGTTTCGTAATAGTGAAGAACCACTTGATATGAAATTGAATGAAAAATCTGAAGACAACGCAGCAGACCTGGTTAAACGACTGGGACCTGACGAGCTCTACGATCTTTTTGCACGATACTCAGAGGAATTTCACTCAGAGGTAATCGCACACACGATCGTCGGCACACGAGTTCATCATCCGATCGTTACGGTAGGTGATTTCAACGCAGTAATTGCTAAAGCAGTTTCTTATTGCACTTTAAAACATGATCACGATCTGTTCAAAATCTATCCTCGCATTTATCAAGCTCTGAGAATTGCGGTAAATAAAGAGTTTGAAAATATAGAACAGGGACTTGAAGGTGGATTACGCATTCTTTCACCAGGTGGAAGAATCGCTATCATTACCTTCCACTCCTTAGAGGACAGAATAGTGAAACAGTTTATGAAAAAAAACAATTTAAAACAGCTAGATAAAAAAGCTGTTAAAGGAAATCAGGCCCTGCGATTTGAACGCAGTGCAAAGTTGAGAGTTATTATTACAAATTAGGTTATCAGGACAGGTATGAGAAACGTGTATAAGAATATCGTATTAGTAGTTTTTCTGACGCTCATGGTCGGAAACATGTATGTGTTCCTTACCGGCGTCGCACTGGGAGATGAAATCAATCATTACGAAAAAGAGATTACTCGCTTACACCAGGAGAATCTGGACATTGAGAAGAAAGTATACGATTCAGAGTCTCTGAACTATGCAGCGTCAATAGCTGCACAGCTTAATTTCACAAAAACTACCACACCTGTTTATCTTGATAATCTGAAGTATGCATTGAATCGTTGATTGTTATGATTAAATCACGTCTGCTGCTGGGACTGTTTCTCCTTTTTTTTGTTGGCATTATTGTCAAACTCTTCTTTTTGCAGATCATGAATGAAAATGGTTATGTTGCTGATTATCTAACTACTCGACCAGTCCATGCTGAACGCGGTGTTATCTATGATCGTAATCAGTCGCCGATGGCAGTAAATCAGATGACCTATCAGCTGTTTGCCGAACCTAAAAAACTTGCGGATCTCAATGGAACCATAAGTAAACTGAGAGACATTCTTCATATGGAAACTGCTTCTCTGGAAGCGCGCATGGACCCGAAAAAAGATTGGGTGCGTGTTGCGATTAACCTTGACAAATCTACCCGTGATCAGATTAATGCTCTGAATATCAATGGTCTTGGTTTCGATAACGAATCGGATCGTTATTATCCCGAGGCTTCGCTTTCTGCACATATTCTGGGGTTTGTCGGCAAAGATGATCAGGGCGAGAGTGTAGGGTATTTTGGGATAGAAGGGTATTATGACAAAGAACTTGCCGGGCTACCAGGCCTGATACGGTCTGAACGTGATCTTGTTGGCCGACCTATTTTTGCAGGTACTCAGGAGCGCGTCGATCCGGAAAATGGACGTGACCTTATTCTGACTATTGATAAAGCAGTGCAGAACATTGTGAAGAAGAAGATGATCTCTGCCATGCAACAGTACCAGGCAAAACAGGGGTGTGCGATTATCGCTGATCCGATGACTATGGAGATTCTTTCCCTTGTCTGTTTACCGGATTTTGATCCTGACAGTTACTTTAAATTTGCAGATACTTCATATAAAAATCCGATCATTTCAAGTACGTATGAACCAGGCTCAACTTTCAAGCCTCTTATTGTGGCTGCTGGCATCGAGGCGCGTGCAATAAAACCTGATGAAACATTTGATGAAGATGGCCCGGTAGAAGTAAGCGGCTATAAGATTCAGACATGGAATGATAAATATGGAGGCGAAACTAACATGACACAGGTACTTGAACGTTCTTCTAACGTAGGAATGGTCTATATCGGTAAAAAATTAGGGAATGATAAATTATATGAGTATATTAAAAACTATGGATTTGGAGAGCCAACGGGCATTGATCTTCAAGGTGAAACGGGTAGTTATCTGAAACCAAAATCAGAGTGGTATCCGATAGACTATGCGACAGCAACCTTCGGACAGGGTATCGCGGTCACTCCCATGCAACTCATAACTGCCTTCTCATCGATAGTAAACGGGGGAAACCTCATGACACCGTATGTTGTCAAAAAAACGGTCGATGATCAGGATACGTTTAAAAATAAATCTGCACATGTTGTAAGACGTGTCATGAGCGAACGAACATCTGAAATACTTAAAAAAATGCTTACCGATACGGTTGAACACGGAGAGTTTAAATGGGCCAAACCAAAAGGCTATACTATGGGAGGCAAGACAGGAACAGCACAGGTAGCTATTTCGGGTCATTATGACGCTTCAAAAACAATTGCTTCATTTGTTGGCTTTGCACCGGTTGCGAAACCTAAATTTATCGGACTGATCGTACTCGATCAGCCTAAAAGTTCGATCTGGGGAGCCGAGACTGCAGCACCACTCTTCTTCGACATCGCAAAAGATCTGATGGTGTACTACAACATCCCGCCGGATAAGGTGGAGGAGTGATGTATTTACTCCCCTCCTTTTCAAGGAGGGGGAGGGGTGGTTACTGACTGACGATAGACGGCGGACGATAGATTATGGACTGTCACTGCAATAAATTTTACACCTTAAAGGTGTAATATTTACGTGTGGATCCCGGATCTTCGCTACGCTGCGTCCGGGATGACAGGGCAGATTCCCGTGCCGATGTTATCGTGCATCCTCGATGCAATCGGGACCTTCGCAGGAATGACATCAGTGCGTTACAACTCTCAGAATATCGAGAACAGCAACGCAAGTACGATGACGAGTAGTAATAGGTTTGAGAACCAGCCGAATAGGGCGAATATGCCAAATGCCGATAGTACCCAGAGGATCACTACGAGGCCGATGATCTCACGGAATGGACTCGGGAGATAATTGGCGAGGTATCCGAGCAGGCAGAATACCATAATGTGAAATAGCGTAATAGGATGTCCGAATAGGGTAAACAAGGTAGAGTGAATAAACGGAATACTGATGTTATTGGCAACGAGGAGAAGTATAAGAATGATCAGAAATATATTTATCATACTTGTCTTAAGCAATTGATAATAATCTCTCAATTTGATTATATCAGAAGTGACAAATATAATAGTGTTATGTTTCAGCGCATTAAGAATATCTTTCATGCAGGCGAAGCCATTAGCGGCAATATCGTGTATGGGTTCCCTGGCAAAAAACTAAAAATAATCGGCGTGACCGGCACAGACGGTAAAACGACCACTACATCTCTCATTTATCATATCCTGCGCTCAGCTGGCAAGAAAGTCTCGATGATGTCTACTGTATCAGCACGTCTCGCAGGCACCGATTATGACACGGGCTTTCATGTAACTACTCCGGGACGATTGATGGTTCCCAAATACCTGAGCATGAGTGTCAAAAATAATGATGAATTTTTTGTGCTCGAGATGACATCGCACGCAATCGATCAGAACAGAGCTTATGGTGTGCAGTTTGAAGTGGGTCTGATCACCAATGTAACTCATGAACATCTGGATTATCATAAAACCTATGATGCGTATGTGGAGGTAAAGTCAAAGTTACTTCTGAGAAGTAAGATCGCGATCACGAACCATGACGACGGATCGTACCCGTATATCAAAGCAATCCTTGATAAGAAAAATAAGTCATTTTTAACCTATGGCATAACGCAGCCCTCTGATTTCATGACCGATATCAAAGTGAATTTCCCTCCCGACATTCCCCAGTTCAATAGATACAACTACCTTGCAGCATATTCTGTCTGTAAATCAGTAGGCATAGAAGAAAGCGTCATATTCGAAGCCATGAAAACATATGAACTGCCTCAAGGGAGAATAGATAAAGTATTCAACGGCGATTTTAAAGTAATCGTCGATTTTGCACATACACCAAATGCTCTTGATCAGATACTGGGTGCTACCAAACAATCAATGGGCGAAAATAAACGCCTCATACACGTATTCGGTGCAGCTGGACTCCGTGACAGATCAAAACGTCCTCTCATGGGAGAATCGAGCGGAAAATGGGCGGATAATGTCATTATTACCGAAGAAGACTACCGTACAGAAGACCCAGTAGAGATCGCCGAATCTATCGCGACAGGACTCGTAAAAAATGGATTTGAACTTTCTGATGACTTAAGTTTTCCTAAAAAATACGCTGTTATTATTGATAGGCAGAAGGCAATAGAAAAAGCTATAGAGATAGCTCGTCCTGGCGATATAGTACTCATAACGGGCAAAGGACATGAAAAAAGTTTATGTCGGGGAAAGAAAGAATATCCATGGGATGATCGCGAAGCTATTGTACGTGCGCTTGATAAAAAAGTAGTTTAACCATGTTTACCCTTCTAAATGATGAATACAGATCTTCTCTCATAGATTCAAGCCGTATAACTCACGGCTTTGGCACAAGAGCCTCAGTACCTGCTAATACATTCACGCAGACAATACGTGGCGTCCAGACACACTCTACACACATAGCTCATGTGTCTAATACTACACAGCTGACATATAATGATACAGATGGCTTAATCACTCATTTAGATGGAGTAACTTTAACAATTAAGACCGCCGATTGCGTCCCGGTGATCTATTCTGATAGTGTGAGCCACATCATCGGCATTGCACATATGGGATGGAAAGCTATATATCATAACTTCAGTTCGCTCATGGTTTCTGAAATGATACAAACGGGCGCGCAGTGGGAAAATATAATAGTCGCTATAGGACCATCTATCGGACCTTGCTGTTATCGCATATTTGGAGAACGACTGAACATGTTCCGTGCGAAATGGCCTCACGAAACGTCTCAATCAATCGTTACCCACATGTCAGAAACGTATCTGAATCTGAGTCAGATACTCTATATACAGACTGTGAAAGCTGGTATACCTGAAGATAATATTGATTACAAGTCGTTTTGTACGCGTTGTGACAACACAAAATTCAACTCATTTCAGCTTGAAGGGACGGGCTGTAAGCATATGATAAGCCATATTTCATTGCTTCCTGATACAATATAGGTATGCTACAAGATATACAGAGCATTTTTATTGTAGGCATTAAGGGTGCCGGAATGGCAAATCTTGCCGTGATTCTTCAACAAATGGGTAAACAGGTTACCGGCTGGGATGTCCCTGAAGTCTTTCCTACTGATCATCTTCTATCAGAACATAATATATCCTTTAGCACGGACCATAAACTTGCATTACCATCACACACACAGCTGGTCATCTATTCTGCAGCACACAAGGGAAAACATAACGGATTTGTCATGCAAGCTACGTCCCAAAACATCTTAGTCAAACATCAGGCAGAGGTAATCGGAGAACTCATGAAAGAATACAAGTATCCTGTTGCCGTATGCGGATGCCATGGGAAAACAACTACCTCATCGATGCTTGCGTATGCACTTATGAAACTGAATACAGAAGTAAGTTATATTATTGGTACACCGGGCTTCAACGGATATCCAGGAAGTCAGTACAAAGGAACAGGATATATCGTTGTAGAAGCAGATGAATATGCCATCGATCCGCCAGAAGACAAAACACCTAAACTTATGTGCCTGCATCCTGCATATATCATAAATACAAACATAGACTTTGATCACCCTGATGTATACAAAGACATAGATGAAACACGCGAAGCATTTAAGAGATTCTTTACACAGATCCCTTCAGGAAAGACGCTCATATTAAATGCAGATGATCCTCAGACACGTTTGATTCTTCCTGAACTCTCAAGAGACTCATACCTCACTTATGGCGTCAGCGATGGTTCTGACTTACAGATAAAACATATTACAGAATCAGCAACAGGCTTATCGATGAATCTTGCCTATAACGGAAAAGAGCTGGGATCAGTCCAGCTAGACACATTTGGTGATAAAAATGCACTAAATGCTGCGGGGGTTGTTCTGTTTTTACTTACACAAAATTTCAGTATCGACCAAATCCAATCGTCACTGAGAGGATTTACCGGATCAAAAAGAAGACTTGAACATCTTGCAACGAGAAGAGGAGTCGAACTGTATGATGATTACGCACATCACCCTGCCGAAATACAGGCATCCATACAGGCACTCCGTGCCCATTATCCCGACCACCGCGTTATTGTTATATTTCAACCTCATACATTCTCAAGAACCGAAGCACTTGCCTCTGCATTTGTCGAAGCTCTCGCTCTCGCCGATCATGCGTATATCATGCCTATCTTCGGATCTGCACGCGAACAAATAGCAGGCCATGAAAAAAACGAACACATGTTAGTATCACTTGCTCAGACGAAGAATTATAATACCATTGAAGCATATACTCCTGAGCTAGCATCACAGATAAAAGAAGGAGATATTGTTTGTCTTATGGGAGCTGGAGATGTATATAAGTTAGCAGATACCATTCTGCCGAAATAATACTATGAATCCATTACTACAGAAACTGCAGGAATCACTTGGACCGAAATTAAAACATGCAAAAGATATTTCTCCATACTTCACATTGAAAACAAAAACAACAGCTGAATATTTTTACGAGGCCGAAACTAAAGAAGAATGGGAAAAGCTCATAGGGCTTGCCCAGAAACTTCAGATACCTTTATTTGTTTTAGGAGGAGGATCTAACCTGGCAGTCGTTCATGATACGATCCCTGGACTTGTTGTACGTAATATTTACAGAGAACGAAAACTTGTTTCAGAATCTGATAAAACAGTAGACATGGAGATCTCTTCGGGGTATATCGTCAACAGTCTTGTCATGGAGACTGCAAAAGAAGGATATAGTGGTTTTGAATTCCATCTGGGTCTTCCAGGCACAGTTGGTGGAGCAATCTACATGAATTCTAAATGGACCATAACGAATCCTGTATCCTATTTTGGTGATACGTTACTGAACGCCACGCTTATAGATAAAAATGGTGACATTAAAGTCGTAGAAAGGCCTTACTTTAAGTTTGCCTATGATTACAGTTATTTGCAGGAAACGGGCGAGTTTGTTCTATCAGTAGTATTCAGACTCACACGCGCCAAACCGGAAAAACTTCTGGAACATGCAAAGGAATCGCTCGATTACAGAAAAAGAACGCAACCCATAGGCACCGCAACTGCGGGATGCTTTTTCAAAAACATAAGCATAGAAGATCGTGACAGGCTGCAACTCAAAACAACATCAGCAGGATATCTCATCGATAGCTGTGGTCTCAAGAATAAGGAATCAGGAGATTTCTTCGTTTCTGATAAACATGCCAATTTCATTATCAATAAAGGACACGGAAAAGCCTCTGATCTGTTAGCCTTAGTTCAGCTCATCAAACAAACAGTTAAAAATAAGTATGGCCTCGACCTCGAAGAGGAAGTTAAAATAATATAACACTATGGAAAATGCATTTATTGTAAAAGGTGGAAAAGCACTAAAGGGAGAAGTACAACTTTCGGGTGCCAAAAACGTTGCACTTAAAACTCTTATCGCGGGACTCATGTTTGATGGCCCGGTTACGCTCGAAAATATCCCACGTATCAATGATGTGCTTGAACTTATGCATCTCATCACGATTCTTGGTGGTAAAGCAGAATTTACGGGTAGAAATACGGTAGTCGTAGACGGAACAGCACTCCGTGATAAGAAAGTGGATATGCTTCATGCGTCGAAGATCCGCGTTTCATTTATGCTCTTTGCACCGTTACTCCATGCATTCAAAGACTGTTATGTCCCTAATCCGGGTGGGTGTCGACTCGGTGCTCGATCGATAGACCGTATTATAGAAGGTATGGAAGCTCTTGGCGTAACCGCACTATACGATTCGGAAACGGGCTATTACCATGCATCTGTCGATACACTTAAAGATGGTGAATATACTTTTGTAAAACCTACGCATACGGGAACAGAATTACTGATCATGCTTTCAGTGATTGGAAAACAAAAGGTCGTTCTGCATAACACGGCACTCGAACCTGAGATAGATGAACTTATCAGATTTTTAAACGAAAGCGGTGCTCGTGTAACGCGCACTAATACAGATATCAGTATTGAAGGAGTAGAGAAACTATACAGTGATAAACCATTTGCTATTATTTCGGATCGAAATGAAGCAGTTACATTTGCTGTCCTGGCATTGGCTACTAAAGGAAATGTGCTCATCAAAGGAATATCCAAACCTCTTATTGTAGAACTTCTTCATTCCATAGAAAAAGCAGGAGGAAAAGTAACAGAAGAATCAGCAGATTCATTTAGATTTGAGTATGTCGGACCTCTTAAACCGGTGAGTGTTGAAACATTACCACATCCTGGTTTTATGACTGACTGGCAACCAAACTGGGCTATCCTTATGACTCAGGCTGAAGGTGAAAGCATTATTCATGAACGCATATTTGAAAACAGATTTTCATACGTGACACAGCTTCGCAAACTAGGAGCTCATATTGAATTTATCACACCAGAAGTAGCTAATCCGAAAGAGTACTATTATTTTAATTACGATCCATCGGCAACCTATACCCAGGCAATAAACATATTTGGTCCTCAGAAGTTACACAACGGTGTTCTTGAAATTGCGGATCTGCGTGCAGGAGCGACACTTGTAATAGGAGCCCTCCTTGCTGAAGGTGAATCGGTCATACACGGTGCCGGTATGCTGGAACGAGGGTATGAAGATTTTGTACAAAAAGTTACCGCACTTGGCGGTGTGATTGAAAAACGAACTGTATGAATATACGAGTAACAACCTGGAATATATTCAGGGGAAAAGAAATAGAGGAAGTCATAAACGTACTCAAGCATCTTAACTCTGATATTATATTGCTTCAGGAAGTATTACCCGATGATACGATCGCAAAACGTTTGAAGTATGCATATCACTATTGTAAAGGTCAGATCATTGGTGATGCTGTGCTTTCACGCTATCCCATCGCATCAGCATCCTGTCAATTACTCAATCTGGGTGTCGCGTATGATATGACACCAGCAACAGAACCACGCTTTGCTGCAGTTGCTCGCATAACAATAGAAACATATGTATTGAATGTAATATCGACTCATCTCTACTATCCCCACCATACGGGAGTATCTATAGAGCCAGCTGTTCAACAACAGAAAAGTCTGGCGAAACTGCTGAAAAATGAGCATATCATACTCGGAGGAGATTTTAATATCGAAGGTAACATAGGGGAGCTCGACATGTTTAAGTCACTTACAGATTGCGGTGCAGGTGACGATCGCCCAACATTTAACGATATTAAATATACCGGGGAAAGCAGAAAATTTGATCATCTATTTGTAAGTCCGGAATATAAGGTAGTATCTTATGACGTTACCGAAACGAAAGCTTCAGATCACAATCCGGTGACAGTAGAGCTTACTTTGCCAGAACTTCATTAATTTCAGTTACCTGCTTGACCATGATCTGAGTATGCTCCGGGAGATTTTTATAAACGGTAACACCCGCTCCAATAATTGATCCAGAACCAATTATCACACCAGGCATAGCCGAAGCATTAATGCCGGTATGTACATTCGACCCCATCATTATCCCTAACGAAGTTAATTTTGTATTTACTTTTTCATCACGTACTTTGGTCATGATTTCAGCACGATCTATGCGTCTATTCGCTGTGGTAAATCCACGTGCAATACGCGCATTTTTGCCGATGATCGAATCACCGATAAACCCGCCACCATGAGAATGTGCGTTTTCCATGATGATAGTTCGCGCGATATCACTATAGACCCCGACATGTACATTCTCGCCGATATCACAGTCACGTACTACACTGTAGTTGCCAATGTGTGCATATTTACCTATATAGGTATGGCCGGTAATACAGGCTCCCGGATAAATAACCGCTCCGTCATCGATGTATACTGTATCGTCAATCACCGCTGATTCTGCTACGTGTGCCGAATTACTGATAAATCCCGATTGCGTAACTGAAAGCCTATGTCGCATTTCGAGACACTGCCAGGGATATTTTAGCGAAACTGGCTTTACGGTATCTTCAAGTTTAAGCATCGTAACGTAATGAGATGTTGCATATGTCGAAATCGCCGATTCGTATGAATACTGATGTGATGTCTCTTTGGCAAGAATATCCAGAAATGAGCGCTTAAACATATAGGCAGATGTGGCACGATAGTGAGAGGTCTCAGTCCCGGGAGCAGGTTTTTCTGTAATGCCTACAATTCTGTCACCTTTTATATCAATCGCACCGTAATTATGAATACTATCCTCATAGACGCCAGGAATAAGTCCATCTGCTTTCCGATGTTCAAACGTCTCAATGATATCTTTTATGACATAGGTTTCATTAATATGATAGGGGTTAACGATAATAAAAGAATCTTTTATAAATGGAGCTGCTTTCAGAAGCGCTTCCCCCTGACCGCCGGGAACATCCTGTTCTGCATATGAAACAGTGAGATAAGGATAATGAGTATCTACAAATTCTTTTATTTGTGTGCCGTGTTTACTTGTCACGATAACATAATCGTCGATTCCGCATGCCACGAGACTTTCTATTAAATATCCGAGGAGGGGCTTCCCATGAAGCTTAATCATGCCTTTATGAAAGTCGGCATTATACGGAAAGAAACGATTATTTGCTCCTGCAAGAAGTAATATTGCTTGTGTCATAATTAGAGTATAATCAATATGAGAACGAAATATTACAGACTATGAATATTATAACACTAGGGGGAGTATACGTAGATATTATTGGCAAAAAGTTTCCTCTTCCCGCATTTAATACTATCTCAAAATTAAACCTCGAACTCGTAGGTGATGAATATCGTATTGAACCTGGTGGCTCTTCAGTTAATTTTGCCCGTTTATGTCGCAAACTGGGTGCCTCGAGTGTATGTGTAGGCAAAACAGGGAAAGATGTATTTGCAGATCTGCTCATAAAATATCTCCATGAAGAAGGTGTCATTCCTCATTTTCTGCGCGATCAAAACGTACAGACAAATGTAAGCTGCAATTTATCGGGTGATGAACATACACTCATGATCGTACTCGGAAACGCAAACCAGTCACTTACCGGAGATGAAGCAGAAGATCAGATAGAAGGCGTCTTAAAAAAGGATTCTATTCTCTATTTGGGTGGTGTATTTAAAATGAAAAAACTGTATCAGCGTTACGAATCTATCATAGGTAAAGCGCGTATTAAAGGTGCGATGGTAGTTCTTGATCATGGTCGGATCAATAGCAGTGTGACTGATACCGACATACAGTTTGTTCAAAAACTTGTCTCAATGGTCGATATTTATTTGCCAAGTAAAGAAGAGTTCCTGGAAGTATGGAAAGCTGACACCATAGAAAATGGATTAAAAAATCTGGCAGAACTGTATCCGCAGCTTATTACTGTCGTTAAAGATGGTATACATGGTTCTAAAACGCTTATCAAAGGCCAATTCCATAATCAATCAATAATTGCTGCAGAAGTCATCTCGACTGTGGGCGCAGGAGATGCATATAATGCAGGGTTCCTGACGTCATTTAGCGAAGAACATGATATTCCCTTAGCTATGAAATGTGCCACAGCCACAGCAACCTGTAGAATTTCCCGCAATGATCTTCCCGGGCGTAACGATGTTGAGGCTATGCTATAATGGTAACACTATGAAAAAAGTAACTGTTATTGGTGGTGGAACAGGTACGTACGTAGCTCTTACTGGCCTTAAAGAATATCCTCTCGATATAGCAGCTATTGTGACCATGACCGATTCAGGTGGTTCGACTGGTCGTCTTCGTGATCAGCTTGGTGTACTTCCTCCTGGAGATTTAAGACAATGCTTAGTTGCTCTCTCCGAAGCCCCTATGTTATGGCGTAAACTCTTTTTATATAGATTCGAACATGGGGACTTAGCAGGCCATAATTTTGGTAATATTTTTCTTTCTGCACTTGAAAAAGTAAGTAATAACTATAATGAAGTCATCGATACCGTGAGCTATGTTCTTCAGACAAAAGGTCCCGTCATTCCCGTAACATTTGAGAAAACACATTTATGCGTCCAGTATGAAAATGGCATAACAATTCGTGAAGAAGGCAATATTGATGAAGATAATAAAGAAAATACACGTATTGTAAAAGCATTTGTTGACCCTGAAGTCGCCCCAAATCAGAAAGCTATAGATCGAATCGCTGAATCTGACTATATCATCATCGGCCCCGGAGATATTTATACAAGTATTGTGCCTGTATTCCTTATTAACAATATTAAGGACGCCATGATGAAGAGTAAAGCAAAGATCATTTTTGTAGTGAATCTGGTTACAAAGACTGGACAAACCACCAATTATCTCGCACAGGACTTTATTGATGATATAACGATTTATACGGGGAGAACTCCCGATGTTGTGATTATGAACAACGGCGAGATTCCTGCAGATATCCTGGAATGGTACCACAGCCATAATGAACACGTAGTTCGCAATAATCTGAAACCTGGATCACAGATGCAGATAAAAGAAGATGATTTAATTGAAAAAACAGGTTATACTAAAAATAGTTCCGATGAATTGACACGAAGTATACTAAGGCATGATAGTATCAAGCTGGCGAAAGTTATATCACAATATATTGTATGATCCGAAAAATCTGGAGAATGCATTCGATCTCTATAAAAAATGCTCTATATGGAGTGCTTTGGGCAGCGGAGACACAACCTAACTATGTAATTCATCTCGCCTTTTCTTTCCTTGCTCTTCTTGTAGGCTATATTGTTCACATCTCACAAACTGAATTCCTTATATTTATATTTCTCATATTTACTGGTCTCGCATTTGAGACAGTAAATACGGCAATCGAGGTCGCAACCGATGCGATAGATCATTCATGGCGAATGGATATTAAAGTGGCAAAAGACGTTGCTGCCGGAGCCATGCTTATCTATGCGATCGGTGCAGCTATCGTTGCGGCAGTTATATTAATACCGCGTATTCTTGTATTTATTACGTAATATATGGCACTTTATCTATTTGCAACAATAATATCTTTTTTTTTGCAGTTTACTCTGATCATTCCTTTTATTAACTTTCTCTATCATCTCAAGTTCCAACGTGCCAATCAATCAACGCGCGATGCGTTCAATAAGCCAACTCCCATTTTTGATAAATTTCACAAACATAAGCAGGGGACTCCTACGGGAGGCGGAATCATTATCGTATTGCTAACTACAGCTCTTTTTGGCTTGTTCCTGTTTCTTTTTGCGATATTTAACAGATCAATTCACTCAAATTATCCCTCAGTAATCGCAGAAATAAAGATCATTGTATTTTCGTTCATAAGTTTTGCATTCCTGGGTATCTATGATGATTTAAACAAGATATTTTTCTGGCAGAAGCAGCAGTTTTTCGGCCTTCGTTTACGTCATAAGCTTATCATCGAAATGATACTTGCGGGTATCATTTCTTTCTGGCTTTATGCAGATTTAAAAATAAGTATTATCAACGTTCCATTCTTTGGTGTCTTCGATATCGGCATATTTTATGTTTTGTTTGCAGCATTTGTTATTCTCTCTTTCGCTAATGCGGTGAATATTACTGATGGCCTGGATGGATTGGCGGGTGGTATCCTCATGATTTCTCTCACGTGTTTCTGGGTAATCTCACATACGATTATTGATGTCCCGACATCCATATTTATTGCAGTCTGGCTCGGTGGATTGATCGCGTTTCTTTATTTCAATATTTATCCTGCACGTCTTATCATGGGCGATACGGGAGCACTTTCATTTGGAGCTACGTTTGCGGTCATTGGTCTCATTCTCGGAAAGTCATTTGCACTCCCTATGATCGGTGGCGTCTTTGTACTCGAGATTGCAAGCTCGTTCCTGCAGCTTCTGAGCAAAAAATATAGACACAAAAAAATATTTCCTGTCGCACCCCTTCATTTATGGTTACAGATGAGAGGATGGGCAGAACCTAAAATCGTTATGAGGTTCTGGATCATATCTATCATGTTTTCGCTATTTGGATTAATGATAGCGTTTATGAAATGACCAAGAAATACATACTACTATTGCTGCTTATCGGGTTTATTGTGTATTTCATGAGTCTGTTTAATGGATTTGCCTGGGATGATGAAGAACAGATCCTCAATAACACCGCAGTACACAGTATTGCATCAGTCCCTTCGTTTTTTTTTGGAAGTACATTTAATACAGGTGGTACAGGTAAACTCGGAGGTGTCTATTACCGGCCTCTGATGATGATTACTTTTGCTACGCTCTACCAGCTTGCTGGACCCCACGCATTTATTTTTCATTTGTTTCAGCTGTTTCTACATCTGGCAACCGGCGTGCTTATATTTCTGTTATTCAGAAAATTTTTCAGAGAAGATCTTTCGTGGTTCTTATCGCTTATGTATGTTGTGCACCCGATTAATGTGGAATCGGTAGCTTATATTGCGGCGATACAGGACGTATCATATGTTTTCTTCTGTATGCTGATCTTTGTTTACTATCTGTATAGTAAGCAACCGATGAAGCGCAAAGCCCTTGTTACGGGAGTCTGCACATTGTGTGCGCTGCTCTCAAAAGAAGTAGCCGTAACATTTATTATTCCATTTATTTACTACGTATACCTTCATGAAAGGAAACATCTAAAGCAGTACATCATAGCTTTTCTTATTCCACTCGTGATCTATGTAGTTATGCGCTTTATTGTTGCACAGGTCTATTTTATGCCGTTTCAGTTTGCTCCTATAGTTCAGGCATCGCTTATACAACGCATCTACATGGTCCCATCGCTTTTCTTTGCCTATATGCACATGGTATTCTGGCCTGATCATATTTCAGTTATGCAACACTGGATTATCAAGAACTATTCTGTCTATTCATTCTGGGTTCCTCTCATCAGTATCTGTGCTCTTGTTGCATTCGTTACACAAAGTGCTATACGTACGAAGAATAAGACACTCACACTCTTTTTAGTCATGTTTGTATGTGGAGTAAGCCCCTATATGCAGTTATTTCCGCTCGATATGACTGTTGCCGCACGCTGGTTTTATTACCCATTTATAGGTTTTTTGGGCATTCTTGCATACTACATTACGGTGGTCAGAGAAAAAATGAGGTTACGGTTTCTTCCGGTACTGGCTATAGTATTGCTTGTGCTATTTTCATTGAGAACGATAGAACGGATCAATGACTGGAAGAACGGACTGATACTCTACTCGCGTGATATTCTCTATTCCCGTAATTCATTTGATCTGGAAAACAATCTGGGTGTAGAGCTATTCAGAAATGGAGACATCGAGCAGGCGCGGATTCATTTTAAAAAATCTACCGAGCTTGCACCAACATGGTGGGTGAACTGGAACAACCTGGGAGCTACATACGAACGTAAAGGTGATAATAAAACAGCAAAAATATATTACGAAAAAGCAATGAAAAACGGCGATTATTATCTGGCATATCAGAATTATGCAGGTATCCTTATTAAACTAAATCAGGAACAGAAAGCCATGGACTTCCTGCGTGATAATGCTATGCGTAAATTTCCCTACAACACTACTCTGATCCGGATGTTCGAGTATCTGCACGGAATGGGGTATAATTAAAACATGCTAAAAGCGAACGTGTTCCGATACAAAGACGCCAAGATTACCGATGACGGGCGCACGCTTCTTTTCACCTATGAAGTGGTATCTGATACCGAGGTATATCAGTTTCAGGAGACACTGACTCTCCCCGTTGCTATCACAGAAAAGCTTTCTGATTCGTTTGTCAATGCCGTGGTTCGAGATCTACATCTGATACTCGGCATTAGCTATTTCAAAGCATTTTGCCCTTCATCAATAGATACCGGGTCTATAAAACTGATTAAAGAACAGGCTGATTTCTGGAATACCGTATTTACCACAGGTCTGGGTGAGTTTTACTACAGAAATAATATCGATTATCGCGGACTTGTATCATTTCCTTTTTCTGACGCGGCTATAGCCCCGACACATATACCTACAAAAGACGCCGCAATAACAGGCATGAGCGGTGGTAAAGATTCTCTAGTAACAGTCGAACTCCTTAAGTCACATAGTATTCCGGTAAACGGATTTTTTGTATCCATGGGAGCAGTGCCTTCCTTTATCGCTCAGATAATAGAATCATCTCATGTTCAAACAGAGATCGTAAAACGGCAGATTGATCCAAGGCTCTTGAATCTCAACAAAACAGGTGAGATATATAACGGACATATTCCTGTATCTATTATCTATGCTCTTGTTGGAGTTCTCGTTGCAGGTCTTACACAAACGAAATATGTAATTGTCTCGAATGAGCAAAGTTCTAACACGGGAAATGTCGAATATCTCGGCATGACTGTTAATCATCAGTGGAGTAAATCATCTGAATTTGAGGATCTGTTTCGTTCGTATGTTCACTCGTTCATCACTCCTGATATCACCTATTTCTCACTCCTCAGACCATTTTCTGAATTAGAGATCACTCGAAAATTTGCAGATTACCCGAATTACTTTCATCTGTTCTCAAGCTGCAATCGTAATTTCAGCATGCAGAAAACAAATGAATTACTCTGGTGCGGTGAATGTCCTAAATGTGCGTTTGTGTTTCTGATGCTAGCCGCAGTTACCGATAAAAAAACAGTTACTGATATTTTTCATAAAAACCTCTTTGCTGAAGAAACACTCGTTCAGCTGTACCGTTCACTAGCTGGTGTTGCAGATATTAAACCGTTTGATTGTGTCGGGACATTTGAAGAAGTCCGTGAGGCGATGAAAAAAGTTAAAGCTACGTATGAGTTTGATGACGATGTTGTTATGAAGATGTACGAGAATGAAATAAAAGACAAATTTGCAGATGACAAACTGGTAACTCACGATACATACAATATTCCTGATATGTTTAAAAATATAATTGAATCATCATATGAAACTAAGTGAATTTGAGAATAAAAAAGTATTAATAGTAGGCAGAGGTAAAGAGGGGAGAGCTGTAGAGCACGTGTTACGTGAAAAAGTACTATCATGCACCATGTCGATTACCGATAAAGAAGACGGAGATGCATATCTGGATAGACAGAATGAATACGATATTGTGGTCCGTTCACCAGGAGTTCCACCGTCACTTATCACCCGTCCTTGCACAACATCGACAAATATGTTCTTTGCGAATATTCAGGGCACCGTGATTGGCGTGACCGGTACGAAAGGAAAGAGCACGACTGCGACACTCATACATAAAATGCTTTCCGATGCGGGAGTGACCGTAAACCTCATCGGGAATATCGGCAATCCTGCTGTAGAAGAACTCCTTCTTCCTACAGACCCACTCATGAACTATGTGTTTGAGCTTTCGAGTTATCAGCTTGATGATATTCAGTATTCACCACAGATATCCGTAATCATTAATCTCTATCCTGATCATATGGATCACCATGGTAGCTTAGAAGATTATTACAAAAGCAAAAGACATATTCTTGATCATGTGCAGCCCGATAATGTCTATATTTATAACTCGGCATTCCCTCTATTACAGCAGTGGGCGACTGAAGTTACGTGTAGAACAATTCCTTATATCGAATCGCTCCCGTTTGACACATCAAAATCAAAATTACTTGGCGAGCATAATCGTGATAATATGCGAGCAGCGATTACCGTCGCACGCTTATTTCATATTGAAGATGCGATTCTTCAGCGGACCATTGAACAGTTTGAACCATTACATCACCGTATAGAACCGGTTGGTACGTATAACGGTATCAGTTTCTATGACGATGCTATTTCGACGACACCTGAGTCAACGATAAAAGCTATTGAAGCGCTGGGTAATGTAAAAACGATTTTCCTGGGGGGGCTTGATAGAGGATATGATTTTACGAAACTTGTCGAATCGCTGCATTCGCACCAGATTCAGTCGATAGTTCTGTTCCCTGATAGTGGTGCAAAGATCAAAGAAGCTTTAAAACAGATACCTGATTATAAACCGGTATTGTTTGAAACATCACACATGAATATGGCAGTGCAGTTTGCTTATCATAATACGCCGGCAGGTACTTCATGCTTACTCTCTACAGCATCCCCGAGTTATAGCTTATGGAAAAACTTTGAGGAAAAAGGCGACCTATTTAAACAGTATGTAAATCAGTTTGCTACACGGTAATCGAATAAACTAGAATAGATTACTATATATGCGCGCCCGTAAACATAAACCTTTAATTGAAGGTTTAAAGAAACAATATGTGACCTGGCTTTTTTTTATCCCGATTGTACTCTGCTTTATCGGCCTCTTTTTTGTGTTTGAAGCATCTTCTATTCGAAGTTTTAGTGAAGTAGGTGACAGTTTTTATTATCTTAAACATCAATTAATGTGGTTGGTACTTGGTACTATATTGATGATACTATTTTCGCTCATTGATTATCACAAATGGTATTATCTCTCGTTCATTTTCATGCTTGTGACTATAGGACTTCTTGTTCTGGTGCTTATTCCTCATCTGGGGAGCGAAGCAGGAGGTGCCCGAAGATGGATTGATCTAGGCTTCTTTAACCTGCAACCTACTGAGTTTGCTAAATTCTCGACCATTCTCTATTTATCATCCTGGTTCATCCATCGCGAACGGCGCAGATTTTTCTCATTTTTTATTCTCCTAAGTATACTCATGTTCCTAATCATGCTCCAGCCTGACATGGGTACCGCCATTATTATATTTTCGTTAAGTGTTATCATTTATTATCTCGCTGGCATAGAACTTGGCTATTTACTTTTGTTTCTTCCTGCATCATTTGGTGCGTTCCTGCTCCTGGTAAAAATATCACCTTATCGATTTAAACGAATACTCGCATTTTTTAATCCATCCCTCGATCCACTCGGCATAACCTATCATATTAATCAGATCCTGATCTCTCTTACTCATGGAGGTATATTTGGACGCGGCTTCGGTGCATCACGGCAGAAGTATCTATTTCTCCCTGAGGCACACACCGATTCCATATTTGCGATTATTGGAGAGGAAGTCGGATTTGTAGGATCACTTGCACTTATCGGTGTTTTCATCTTATTTGTTTATCTTCTCTACAAAGTAAGTGTAAATGCCCAGGATCGATTCGGTAAACTTCTGGCAGGAGGGATATTTGCATTCTTCAGCTTGCAGATTATTATCAATCTCTCATCAATGGTGAATCTGATGCCTCTTACGGGTGTGCCTCTTCCCTTTATATCATACGGAGGATCTCATGTGCTTACGTCATTCATGTTGATGGGTATCCTGATAAATATTGCAAAGAAAAGTAAAAGTGTATAATCAAACTAATGGAACTTATTCTGATTCTACTCATCATCGTACCAGTAGCTGGATATGTGATGCAGCAGTACGGATTGGGAATAGGAAAACATGCTCAATCACTTCTTCCGAGTATGGATTTGGCGCAAGTACGTATTCTTCTTGCTTATTTCGCAGCGAACCACCACTGGACACTCATAGGTGAAAAACACGATGAAGGAACAAGCGAATATGTATTTCAGGCAGGGAAATGGGGAACGTCGATCTATGGAGCACGACGTATCGCACTTATCTGCACGCTCGGTGCGGATGGTGTAACCGTTGAAACACAGTCGATGTCACTTCTTGGGCAGATGTTTAATTTTGGGGCTTCGGCAAAGGATATCGATGATCTAGTTGTATTTATGACCGGTATTTCTACTAATAGTGAACTTCTTCAGAAATATGTAACATACAGAGGTAACTTTTCAATAAGGCAGGAGCTTATAGATAACAAATATTATATTCTGATCATCGCATGCGTCACCTTCTTACTTGTATCGTACTACAACGGATATCGTGACAAACAGAGTGCCATACCAGGAAGTGTGCTCATTACCTTTCGTGAAGGATATACCGATGAAAATATGTATAAATGGATGAATGATTTTGGAGCAGGCAGCTGTGAACATAAACCTGCAGAAAATCCTCGCCGGTTTTTTTGTGCAGTGCCTATTGGTGCTGAGCAGCGTGTACTTGATGCAGCTTCGCATAACCTGACTGTCGAAAGTGCAACACGTTGGCACGGCGAATAAGTTTGGTATAGAATATACTCATGAAACTTCTTATCACTGGTGGACATCCGGCACCTGCGCTGGCGTGTATCGATTCATTTCGTAAAGCCGATATTTCAAAAACGTTAGCTATCACGTATGTCGGTAAAAAATATATTTCCGATCGTAAAGAGGAATCATTTGAATACAAAGAAATAATGCAGCGAGATCTTCCTTTCGTGGAAGTGAATCCCGGTAGGTTTACTCGTGTCTGGTCTGTACGATCTCTCATGAATCTCCTCAAAATTCCATTTGGGATATTCGAAGGGCTCTCTGTCATTTCAAAAGTACAACCTGATGCAGTCCTATCATTTGGTGGATATATAGCAGTACCAGTCACGATAGCTGCATTTCTCAAAGGAATTCCCGTATACACTCATGAACAGGCGATTCATCCTGGATTGGCTAATCGAATCATCGCCAGATTTGCTAAGAAAGTATTTACCTCGTTTCGTGATTCCGGAACATTCATACCCTATGCGCACGTTATATATGCAGGGAATCCGGTGCGGGAGCAGATTTTTAAGGTAAATGACCAGTTAAAGAAAACACTTCCACAAAAGCGTCCTGTTATTTTTGTTACAGGCGGTTCACTCGGATCACACAGTATCAATGTACTCATAGAACAGATTCTTCCCGAGTTACTGAGTTCGTATTCAGTGATACATCAGACAGGAAATGTGCAGGAATATAACGATTTTGCACGTCTTACAGAACTGCGCCAGAAATTAACACCTGATCTTGCTGCAAACTATTATGTAGTACCGCACATTTCAGGCGATGACATAGGTACTATGTTATCAGTGGCCGATCTTGTTATAGGAAGAGCAGGGGCGAATACATTTTTTGATTTGCTGTATCTCAAAAAGCCTGCCTTATTTGTTCCCCTTCCATGGGCAGCATATAACGAGCAGTATAGACACGCGGAGTTGTTTAAAAAAGAAGGAGCAGGAGAGATCTTTGATCAGTATCATAGTTCCTCAGAACTTCTAGATCTCATTCGCAAGATGATTGCTCATCTGGATGAGTATAAAAAACATTTTAATACATTCGATACAATGACTCATGAAAAAGCGGTTGCTATCCTTTATAAAGAAATCGTCGGCTAGATCACTGTTCTTTATAGCAGTAGTTGTGATTGGCACAGCTCTTTTTGCTTCATATTATGGTCTTGATCAATACTTCAGGATTCACAATATTCAGGTGCATATGAGTAACCAGTGGGTGTATGAATCTTTAGGTAAGCCATCGATAATAGGTATTTCGAATTTTGAAAATGTAAACAGCCTCTTTTTGTCTACAAAGGAGGTAGAAGAGATCATATATAATTCGAATCCGATTGCTAAAAAAGTGCAGGTTGAAAAAGAGTTTCCTTCAAGACTGATCATAAATCTTTCCTTTTATCAGCCGGCAGCTGCGTTTGAAGTAAGCCAAGGATATTATGTATTAAGTAGTGATGGACGAATCCTGGCAAAAGAAAAATCGAAGCGCAAAGACCTTCCGTTTATCAAATATTATCAGAAACTCGGATATGACTCTGCAAATAGCGGCGATACATTAAGCTACGCAGATCTGGAAACGGCACTTTATTTTTTGAGCAAAATAACCGATGTAGGATTTCGTATTAATAATATTGATATTAACGGTCCCGATATGATAGCATTATATGCGGATAAGAAAAAATTTGTAGTCACCACTGAAAAAGAATCTGAGCTGCAGTTGTACCAATTAACGGTACTTATAAAACAGTTTAAGATTGAAGGTAAAGAGTTTGAATCGATTGATTTGCGATATGAAAAACCTATTATCCAGGTGAAATAATCGCTGGTGCTGGTGGCACATTACAACTTATAATTTTTATTAGGAAGTTTACCTATGAGCGATAAGCTGATTTGCGGTATTGATATTGGATCTTCGAAAGTTGCGACGGTCGTAGCCCTTGAGTCTAAGGAGCAGGATGAAGTAAGAATTATCGGATTTAACACTACTTCTTCAAAAGGTGTTAAGAAAGGATTAATTGTTGATATAGATCAGGTTACTCAGGCTGTAGAAGAAAGCGTTGAAAAGGCAGAGCGAATGGCAGGTCATAAAATTACTCAGGCATTTATCTCTGTGGGTGGTCCACATATCTCGAGTCTCAATTCACATGGCGTCGTTGCGGTGTCTAATCCTCAGGCAGAAATTGTTGATGCCGATGTTGAACGGGTTATTGATGCAGCAAGAGCAATTTCTCTATCTACAACCAGACAGATTATCGAAGTGTCTCCGCGTGAATACAGTGTTGATGGTCAAAGTGGAATAAAGAATCCGGTAGGTATGAGTGGCGTACGCCTGGAAGTTGATACTCATATCATAACAGCTTCAACAACAAATCTTAAAAACATTGATAGATGTATAACTGATCTTGGTATAAACAATGCCGGATTTATTTTTGCAGGTTTAGCATCTGCTGAAGCGGTCTTAACAGAAACAGAGAAAGACTTAGGAGTTGCACTGGTTGATATTGGTGGGGGTAAAACTGATCTGTGTATTTATATTGAAGGATCGTTGTCGCATTCGGTATCTATACCTATTGGAGCAAAGCATATTACTAATGATATTGCAGTGGGATTGCGTGTTTCTTTAGAGTCAGCTGAAAAAATAAAGTTATATTTAAGCAGGCATTTAAAAGGAGCTACTGATCCCAAAACCCGCAAAGCACATGATGCTGTTAACTGGGCAGATGCGGGTATCCCTGAATCACTGCCTGATGTAACAGTAAAAACAGTCCTAGATGGTATTATGGCTCCACGCCTGGAGGAAATTTACATGCAGATTGGAGCCGAGATTGAGAAAAGCGGTTTTGCGAAAGCCATTCCTTCTGGTATGGTAATTTCGGGAGGTGGTGCGCTAACAGTTGGTATGATAGAAATGGGACGCAAAACTATTGGACTACCGATACGTATAGGACGCCCCGAAAAAGCAACAGGTTTAGTTGATGAAATCCTTGACCCTCAATACGCAGCTACGATTGGCTTGATTTTCTACGGTAGAAAAAATATAATGATTGACCATCAGAGTTCAAAAGATTTTAACAAAATATTTAAGGATATGTCGTTTGGAAATACAGTGACTAAACTGAAAGATTTAGTAAAACAGTTTATACCGTAAATACATATTTTGTCATTCCCGCGTAGGCGGGAATCTGGTTATTATTGCAGATCCTCGCATTCCTGCCTGCCGGCAGGCATGGCGCGAGGGTGACAGGACTCAAAAATCAATTATGTTAATCAGACCTAGTGCCGGACAGGCAGCAAAAATAAAAGTAATTGGAGTTGGAGGAGGAGGCGGTAATGCTATTTCGTCGATGATTATCGATGGAGGAATTCCCGGTGTCGAATTTGTTGCGGTAAATACCGACTCACAGGCCTTGCTTAACAATAAAGCAGAGATAAAAATCCAAATAGGTGAGGCACTCACAAAAGGCCTTGGATCAGGAGGAGATCCGGAAGTGGGAAGACAGGCAGCTGAAGAATCACGAGAAAAATTAAAAGAAGAACTAACCGGCAGTGATATGGTATTCATAACAGCAGGAGCAGGGGGAGGAACCGGTACCGGAGCAGCTCCCGTGATCGCAGAAGTGGCCAAAGAGACAGGAGCACTCACTGTTGCAGTCGTTACAAAACCTTTCGATTTTGAAGGATCTAAGCGGCGAAATAATGCAGAAGACGGTATATCAAAATTAAAGGATAAAGTAGACACACTTATCGTTGTGCCGAACCAGCGCATCCTGCAGGTAATTGATAAGAAAACACCCATGAAAGATGCATTTAAGAAAATTGATTCTGTTTTGCAGCAGGGTGTAAAAGGTATAGCAGAACTTATAACACTTCCCGGACTTATCAATGTAGATTTCGCGGATGTGCGCACCATCATGAGTAACGCGGGCACTGCTATCATGGGTATTGGGCAGGCAAACGGAGAAAAGCGCGCGCTTGTGGCTATGAAACAGGCTATTGCTTCTCCATTACTCGATAACTCCATAGAAGGTGCACGAGGAATATTGTTTAATGTAGTAGGTGGTTCAGACCTTACAATGTCGGAAATAGATGAGGCAGCTTCTATAATTCAGAAAACAGTAGATCCAGACGCAGACATCATATTCGGAGCTGCCATAGATGAAACCATGTCTGATAGTATCAAGATAACACTTGTTGCAACCCGCTTTGATGAAAGTAAACTTCACATATTCAAATTTCAGCAGGCTCCACGAGTTCAGCCTATTCGAACAAATGAGTTCGAGGAAGAACCAATACCTCAGACTACAAAAACTGAAGAAAAAAAAGATAATCGCGAGAATCTCGATGAAACAGATTTTATAGATGATGATCCGTATAGTGTTCCAGCCTTTCTGCGCAAAAAATAACTTCCAGGGTGTATAATATACTATAGGGTTCATAGTAGCGCATTCGCGCTAGAAAGAGGAAATATATGCCACGGTCAAAAGAATCGTATGTCGTGGATATCCCAGCCTGTCCTCCGCATCATGGCCAGAAACGTATTCTAGTTAAAAAGGGTGCGGTAAATGTTCCCTGGCTGTGGATTATTGGCATCATCCTATTTATGCTTTTCATTATCCTGGTTTTCTGTCCGGCCATATTTGCGGTGATTCCGCATGCGCCGGCCGGGGTCCTGCTTTTGGGTATCTAACCCCCAAGGCCAAACAGGAGTGCCCGTTCGCAAGCGCGAACGGGCACTCCGCCAACTCTTCCTATTTTCTCATTCACTTTCATAATAAATAAAGCTGTTGTATAATACACTATAGGTCCAAATGGGACAGCATTTTAAGCAAAAGGAGCAAGTCATGTCTCGTCAATCCATCAGTCCTTCGAGACGGTCTGGTAGTGGAGGAGCGGTAGTTATTGTACTGGTTACAGCCCTTTTTATGGTACTAGTGCTTTGTGTTCTGGGGCTGTTTCTATTGCCACCGCCTGCAGCAAGCGCTGCTGAAATCAGGCAGGCAGATAGGCCGCAGTTGACCGTCTTGACGACAGCAACGCAGCTGGAGGAAGATTTGGCTATCGCGGTACATTACCGGGTTAGCCTGTCGAAATCGGCTGATGAGCAGCCGTCGAATTACGAACAGAAATTCGAAGGAGGCTACTGCCAGCTCGATATCCAGGATGCTGCAAAGAACCAGTACTGGTTTGTGACCTGCACATCGAAAGATGGTGCGGTGATCATACCAGGCTGGATGAGCGAAGGAGATTTCTGGTTTGCTGCCCTGGGTGTGCCGCCGGTTGATTGGGCGGCTTCGCCTGCTGACCTGAAAGGCCAGAATGTGCTGGTTCACAACGGCACATTCTTGTACAGCGCTTTGTCAAATGACAGGACGCGTCACGTCGCAGGTATGGTTACCGGTGATGTGCCGTGCAAAGTACTTGACCAGTCTGCACTGGGCATCACTTCGCAGTATACCGATTTTATGGTCGACTGCGGTGAGTTTGGCAAGGGGTTGATTGAGCGCTCGGACTTTGTCCTTGGCGCGCCGCTTGGGCTAATTGCCCACGCGCAGATGAGCGGAGCCTTCACGGTTAACGTGCGAGCTGATCCGTCGACCCGCGCTGCTGTAGTGTCGAAAATGAATGATACTACAGCCATCTATGAGGTGATCGCCAGTGAGGTGGCAGACGGGCGCACCTGGCTGCGTCTGGTGAATGCTGGTGTGCTGAAGAACTGGAGCTATGGCTGGGTGGCCGCTGATTTTTTCAGTGTCACCGTCCCGCCTGCGCCACCGGTTTCAGTACCAGAGGTGTTTACCGCTCGCCTCAAAGCTGGAGTTAGCGCCGTGAACGTGCGGGCGTTGTACAGTACAACGTACGCTGTGATCGGTAAGATTACCCAGCGGGCAAACAGCTACACCATTCGTGGTAGGGTCACTCCTCCAGGTGACGTTGAGTGGCTTAAGATCGAATGGGGTAGCGGTTTTGGTTGGGTGCGCTCGGATTTCTTTGATATTCAGAAGCAGTAACATGCTTCTAACTACGTGTGAGGGGCGAGTATATCGTCCCTCACACCACATCTACATAAAGAGTAAGCAGATAGGTTATTACAGCAATCCATTCTACTCCGGGAGTAGTATTTTATAAAAAAGAGCCTGGAGAAGCTCTAATCAACTCCCGGGGTTGACATCAAGCTGATATAGTATAATATCCTCATATGTCAACTCAAATAGAGCAATCTACCTCAACAGACCAGTCCGAACAGAAACAGGGTTTTGATTTTATACAAATGGAAAAAAAATGGTTAAAACACTGGTATGATACTGGAGTTACTGCAACATATCTGACCAAAAATGATAACTCAAAAACATATTTCTCATTTCAGGATGGTCCCATAACTGCGAATAATCCTATGGGTGTGCATCATGCGTGGGGGAGAAACTATAAAGACTTGTGGCAGAAATTTCATAATCTTCTTGGTGACAAACAACGGTTTCAGAATGGATTTGATTGTCAGGGATTATGGGTTGAAGTAGAAGTTGAAAAAGAACTCGGACTCAAAACAAAGAAAGATATCGAAAACCTCGTTCCCGGTAATCGCGAGGAATCGATCGCTAAATTCGTTCAAATGTGTAAAGATCGCGTCTATACATTCTCAGGCATCCAGACAGAGCAGTCGAAACGCCTTGGCTATTTTATGGACTGGGATCATTCCTATTTCACGATGAGTGATGAAAATAACTACATGATCTGGCATTTTCTCAAAAAATGTCAGGAACATGGATGGATATATAAAGGACATGACAGCGTACCGTGGTGTCCTCGCTGCGAAACTGCTATATCACAGCACGAAATGCTTACCGAAGACTATAAAGAACTCACCCATGAAACAGTGTTTTTTAAACTGCCTATAACAACAGAAGGGTGGGATAATACTTCGCTCCTTGTCTGGACAACTACGCCCTGGACAATCCCTGCAAACGTTGCAGTCGGTGTGAATACGTCGTTTACCTATGGCATATACGAACACAACGAAACAAAACAGCGCGTCATATTCATCAAGCAGGATGAAAATAAAGCGACACCGGTTCGACAGCTCAAAAACCGTGAACTACCTGTAGATCAGTATATCTTTGACAAAGTCGAAGGTGAATATATCCTCGTAAAAGAAATAAAAGGAACAGATCTTGTAGGTCTTACCTATAAAGCACCCTTTGATTTTCTTCCGCTGGTTCAGAAAGCTCAGGCAAAGAATCCACATAAATTCCATACTGTCGTTGATGGCTCTGATATCGTTGTCTCAACGGAAGGAACAGGTCTTCTGCATGTTGCACCAGGTGCAGGTCAGGAAGATTTTCAGCTTGGAAAAAAGGAAAAACTCGCAGTAATTTCACTTATCGCAGATAATGCCGATTATCTGGATGACATGAATGAGTTTTCAGGAAAGAATGCAAAAAAGCATCCTGAACTCATCATCGATTACCTTCGCAGTCTTGAAGGCGGTGCATATTTGTTGAAAACGCTCCATTATACTCACCGTTATCCTGCATGCTGGCGTTGTAAAACAGAGTTAGTCTGGAAGGTTGCAGATGAATGGTACATTAACATGGACGCTTCCTCTAAATCAGAGAAAGATGATAAACGAACGCTCCGCGAGCGGATGATTGGAGTCGCAGGTAAGATTAAGTGGATGCCTGAATTTGGTCTTGACCGTGAACTTGATTGGCTCAAAAATATGCATGACTGGCTCATCAGTAAAAAGAATAGATACTGGGGGCTTTCACTTCCTATTTACGAATGTCCAAAATGTAAAACATTTGAAGTACTGGGTTCGAAAGAAGAATTAAAGGAGCGAGCAGTACGTGGATGGGATACATTTGACGGTCATTCACCTCACAAACCATATATCGATAACGTTGTCATAGCATGCACAACCTGTAAAACAGAATTGCATCGTATAGAGGACGTGGGTAATCCATGGCTTGATGCAGGTATCGTTCCTTATTCAACTATAAGTAATCATAATGACGGTCAACCTCTCTATCTCACGAATCGTGAAGAGTGGAAAAAATGGTTTCCTGTTAACTTTATCACCGAATCATTCCCTGGCCAGTTTAAAAACTGGTTCTATGCCATGATCGCCATGTCGACTGTTCTGGAGGATACGAATCCATTTGAACGAGTACTTGGATTTGCAACTCAGCTCGGTGAAGATGGAAGACCAATGCATAAAAGCTGGGGGAATTCGATCGAGTTTAACGAAGGTGCAGACAAAATAGGCGTTGATGTCATGCGCTGGATGTTCTCACGCCATAATCCTGCCGATAATATGCTGTTTGGTTATAAAAAAGCAGACGAAGTTCGTCGTATGTTCTATCTCATGCTCTGGAATACCTATAAATTCTATGATGAATATTCAAAACTTGATGGAATCAATCCGGAATCGTATATGCGGGAGCCTAGTTCCGTACTCGATCTCTGGATCCAAAATAGACTTGATTGGCTTAATGCATTTGTAAAAAAAAGGTTACTAGAATATAACGCAAAAGATGCATGTCTTGAAACAGAGCGTTTCCTGAATGATGTTTCAACTTGGTATATTCGCCGCAGCCGCAATCGTGTGACGGTCCATTCGGACAATCAGAAAGATAAAAAGTCTTTTTATTCAACTCTGCATCGTATTCTCGCAGACCTCATGGTTATGCTTTCACCAATGATGCCGTTTGTCACTGAAGAAATCTATAAAAGTCTGACAAATGAAGAATCTGTTCACCTTGCGTCATGGCCACAAGCGGTTGTCACACCAGACGAATCGTTATTTGCTGATATGCAGATGGTCCGTGAGGTTGCAGAAGTAGGACAGCGCGTGCGCAAAGAACACAAGCTCAAAGTCCGTCAGCCTCTTGCATCAATGACCGTTTCATTGCCAACAGGCAAAGCATTTGCTCACAAGGAACACATGAATGCCTATGATTCACTTCTTGCAGATGAGCTCAACGTAAAGGAAGTTAAATGGCAGGAAAAGGGAGAAGTTATAGATGTTAACTATGATACGACACTTACCCCAGAACTCATTGCAGAAGGTGAACTTCGTGATCTCGTCCGACAGATCCAGGCACTCAGAAAGGAGCAAGGAGCGAAAATGACAGATAAAGTCGCAATAACCGTTCCTGAGAAGTATAAACAGTTCAGCGAGCAGCTCAAGAAGCAAGTATCTGCATCGAACATAACTTATGGAACAGAAGTACGCGTAGAAAAGGTATAATGAAGCATGTTATCGATGCTCATTCCCAGTGCTTTTTTGTATGTAATAGGATTCTTTAATCTGCTCGGAATACGTCGTGAACTGGTGATAAATCATGTCATTTTCCTACTTATCAGCCTTGCTGCATTCTGGATAGTCCGCCGGATTGGTGTGCAGTATTTCCGTCTAAATTCTCTGTTTTTTTACTGGCTGTTTATCATTCTTCTTATTGCTACATACGTAATTGGTCTTGAAGCAAAAGGATCTCAACGGTGGATTAATTTATACTTTTTCAATTTTCAGGCATCTGAGTTTCTTAAAATATTCTTTATCCTGTTCATGGCGAACTTCATTTCATCGAATCGGAAACTATGGAATGAATTCAGCTTTTTTCTCATGACACTTTTTTACTTTGCTTTACCTACCGTTCTCATTTTTAAGCAACCTGATCTGGGAAGCGCTATGGTTTATGCAGCTATTTATTTTACTATGATCTTTTTCTCGGGAATCCCCAGAAAATATTTATTATATCTTATGATAATCGTTACGTTGCTTCTACCTTTAGGGTGGGTGGTACTAAAGGACTATCAACGGAATCGCATTGTCAGTTTTTTTAATCCCCATGTTGACCAGCATGATACTTCATATAATATGACTCAGGCAATTATCACTGTAGGATCGGGTAAATTTACAGGCAGAGGACTTGGTTTAGGAACGCAGTCACGTCTGTATTTTCTCCCAGAAAACCATACCGATTTTGCATTTTCATCTTTGGTAGAACAATTTGGTTTTATCGGAGGGCTTTCTGTAATCGCACTTTATATATGGATGGGTATTCTACTATTTAGAAAAATACTGAAATGTTACTATCTGGCTACAGTCGAAGCTCGCTTTAAATTTCTTATGTATATAGGCTTTTTTGCATTTATGGTTTTCCAGATGTTTGTTAATATTGGGATGAATCTAGGAATATTGCCTATAACGGGTATTACGTTACCACTTATATCCTATGGTGGATCTTCTCAACTCACCTGGATGATGGGAATTGCGATGATTGGATTCTGAAACGAGTTCAGGATGACAAAATAAGCATGTTAAGCATTTATTATTCATATTGAACTTATATTTTTTTCCTGTATAATGTACCTATGGCAAAAATTGCAGTTATCAAAACAGGCGGAAAACA
>CAYMIY010000010.1:27600-32896 GCA_964390735.1 uncultured Gammaproteobacteria bacterium | reverse complement strand
AAAAGTAAACGGCATTATTACCGATAGTCATATTGTCTACACTTCAGGGAAGCATGGAAGTGTCTATATTAATAAAGATGCAATCTATCCACACACCGCAGAAACATCAGAAATAGGCAAGATGTTTGCAGAAAAATATAAAGACAAGAATATTGAAGTAGTCGTAGGTCCTGCACTTGGAGGCATTATTTTATCGCAATGGACCGCATATCATTTGTCACAACTTACAGGTCGTGAGGTCCTGGGATTGTATACAGAAAAAGACGAACAGAAAAACCAGGTTTTCACGCGCGGATATGGCATAATGGTAAAAGATAAGAATGTTCTCGTGATTGAAGATATCACAAATACAGGTGGCTCAGTTAAGAAGGTAGTTGATACAGTTAAAGCTGCAGGCGGGAATGTGTTAGCCGCAGGCGTTATGGTAAATCGTGACCCTGTAGGTGTTACTACTGAAACCATTGGGGCTCCTTTTGAAGCACTGGGTACTCTCAAAGCAGATGCCGTTGAAGAAGCCGATTGTCCTTTATGTAAACAGAATATTCCGATCAATATAAGTGTCGGCCATGGCAAAAAATATATGCAGGCGAAAGGATTACTATGACACCCCTTGAGAAACTGAATGCAATAATAACAAAAAATAATTCTCTGTTGTGTGTTGGGCTCGACAGCGATGTGAACAAGATCCCAAAGCATTTGCGCGGAGAAGGGGAGAACTCCATTTTCGAATTCAATAAAGCTATCATCGACGCAACTCACGATCTTGTCTGTGCATACAAACCAAACACAGCGTTTTACGAAGCGAGCGGCGTTGATGGCATCTGGCAACTTCGCCAAACCATGATGTATCTTCGTCAGCAATATCCTGATATCTTCATTATTCTCGATGCAAAGCGTGGAGATATAGGGTCAACAAATAACGGCTATGTCCGTTTTGCGTTTGATTTTATGGGTGCCGATGCTGTTACTCTGCATCCGTACTTAGGTAGCGAGGCACTCAAGCCTTTTTTAGATCGTGAAGATAAAACAAGTATTATTCTTTGTCGCACATCGAACCCCGGTTCGGGAGAATTTCAGGATCTGAAGATTGAAGGTAAAGAATTGTACAAGCATGTTGCAGAAAAAGTTACCGCATGGAATACAAAAAATAATCTGATGATGGTTGTTGGTGCAACGTACCCTGATGAAATTGCCGAAGTCCGCCAGATAGCAGGAGATATGACATTCCTGGTACCAGGAATCGGCGCGCAGGGTGGTGATGTAGAAAAAACGGTGAAAGCAGGGTTGAATTCTCAAAAGACAGGTCTTATTATCAGCGCTTCACGAAGCGTCATATTTGCATCTGAAGGTGAAGATTTTGCAGAAAAAGCACGCGCAGAGGCGATGAAACTAAAAGATGAGATAAATAAGCATAGATAAGTGATCATGTATATTCTTGTAATAACTGACTAATTTCATTTACAATGAATATATGTCGCCGGTTTTACAAAACATATTACTCATCTTCGGCTCTACCGTTGGAGCAGGTATTTTCTCCCTTCCCGTAACGCTACATAAAGCAGGTCTCTTTCCGTTTATGATTTTTATGGTGCTCTTATCAGTACTAACGGCATATATTAATCTGCTTTATCGTGAGATCGTTGAACATACACCAGGAAAACACCAGTTACCTGGATACGCTAAGTTAATCCTTGGCGATCAAGCATCTCATTTCGCCGTATTTTTTATCCTGTCATCCATCTGTGGAGCTTTGCTTGCTTTTCTCATATTAGGAGGAACATTTCTTGGGAACCTGACAGGAATATCATCTGATGCCGGGAGCATGATCTTCTTTGGTGTTGTATTTCTCCTCGTTTATTTCGACGGAAAACATCTTGAAAAAATAGACATGATTATGTCCGTTGTTAAAATGGTATTTCTTCTGGCATTAGTGCTTATCAGCATTACTACACTCACGAGCGGTAAAGCGTTTGCAATCCCATTCATGGGCGAAAGACCGTTTTATGCCTATGGATCAATCCTTTTTGCTCTAAGCGGGTTCACTATTATTCCTGAGCTGAGAAGAAATAAATATATGAAGAAATCTATCTTTAGTGCTCAGATGGGCATCTCGTTGTTGTATGTCTTTTTCGGAATCTGTCTCTTTCCGTTTCTTTCAGGGAATCAACTTATGTTTACCGAAGACTGGAAACGCTATGTATTTGATATCGCGGGAGTCTCAGCAGTATTCACTCCATACCTCCTGATGACATGGGTGGGATATGATATTTTTTCGAAAGATCTTCATTTTTCAAAACGAGCATCTCTGATCCTTATTCTATGTATACCTCTGGTACTATTTCTCTCAGGATTGCAAAGTTTCAGCAACATATTATCGCTAACAGGAGGTGTTTTCTTAGGAGGGATCGCGATCCTGATAAGTAAAATGTATCGTGAAAAATTCCCTTCAAAACATGTCATCGCTAATCTTGTAATCCAGGTGATCTTTCTTGGCGGTGTAATCTACGAAATATACAAGTTTATGTTTGGATAACCACTTCTTGCGTTGTTCATTGTCATGCTGAACTCGTTTCAGCATCTCACTTACTTTAAGGGATCCCGAAACAAGCCATGCCTGCCGGCAGGCAGGTTCGGGATGACAACGTAGCAATTGACGTCGCTGGGGCTGCGGAGTATCATAGGGGGTATGTTACCTAAACATATACCTATAACCACAACAACAACACTCCCATCATCTTCGGATATATTATTACTTCCAGTTTTTGAGAAAGAACTTTCACAAGCCATATCTTCGCTGGAAACAGAACATCTAAGTCGCCTTAACACCAAAGTAAAAAAGCATGCATATGTCGGTAAGAAAAACAGCATGTTATCACTTGAAAGTGACGGTAAACGAACAGTAACAATCCTTATAGGACTTGGAAAAAAAGCTGATTGGGATGTTGCAGAATGGCGTGAAGTTATTGCTGATGCAGTTACCAAAGCACGGACAACAAAGTTAATAGAATTAGTTATAGATACAACAGGTTTACCCATCGGAGACTACCGCATATTCGCTAAAGAAACAGGTCTTGCTTATTATTTATCAGACTACCGCTTTTCACTTAAGAGTGAGAAAGAAGAATCTGATCCTTCCAGAAAAATGGTGGTCGTTTTGAAAGATCAGAAGCATGTAAAGGAAACGCAGTTAGGTATAGAAGAAGCTGAACTTATAGCAAAAGGTATATATCTTACGCGTGACCTCATTAATCTTCCTGCTTCGCATGTTGGGCCTGATGAAATGGCAGCAGAGGCACGTCATATTGCCGAAAATTCAAACGGTACGATAACAACTGAAGTATTGGAGGAAAAAGATTGCCGAAAACTAGGAATGGGTTCTTTCCTGGGTGTAGCACAGGGAAGTGATCGTAAACCTAAGTTCATCATCATGAAAAGAGTTTCGCCAAAAGCAAAAAAAACAATATGTTTTGTTGGCAAATCTATTATCTTTGATTCAGGCGGGCTTTCGTTGAAACCTGCGGATGCTATGATGGATATGAAAATAGATATGTCAGGTGGGGCGACGGTACTTGGCTTGTTTACCATTCTTTCGCAATGGAATGAAAAAGATCTCGGACCCATTCCATACAATGTATACGGAATCATGCCTGCGTGTGAAAATATGATATCAGGAAGATCGATGAGACCAGGTGACATTATTACTGCATCAAACGGAAAAACGATAGAAGTACTTAATACAGACGCCGAAGGACGTCTCATTCTTGCAGATGGATTGGTCTATGCCGAGAATACACTCAAAGCAGATTACATAATCGATATTGCAACACTTACCGGTGCATGCATGGTTGCACTAGGTAAACAGATATCAGCAGTATTTGGTAATGATGATACATTCACTTCATCTTTTATTACGCATGCTAAGCTCGTAAATGAACAGGTATGGCAGATGCCGTTGTTTCAACAGTATGACCATTATATGAAAAGTGATATTGCTGATCTTCAAAATATAGGAGGAGGTCGTTATGGTGGTGCCATAACAGCAGCACTCTTTTTACAGCATTTTGTAGAGAAAGCCAAATGGATGCATTTTGATATTGCAGGTCCAGCTTATAACGACGAAAAACCTCATGGGACTGTTCCAAAAGGAGGAACAGGGTGGGGGATTATGGCGTTTATGGAAATGCTGAAAGGATAGTTCAAATTTGTAGAGGACGAACATTGTTCGTCCCGTACTGGGAAAGGTTATGTAAATTTGTTACAATATATATATGAAGTCTCTGGCGGAAAAAATAATATCCCGGATGCCCTCTTCAGTAACTTACGCCGATGTAAGAGTCGTGAGAAAAGAATCCGAAAGTATTGCTACAAAAGATGTTGTTGTTGAAGCGATGTCTTCTTCAGTAACCTACGGTTATGGTATTCGTGTACTTCAGAACGGTTCCTGGGGGTTTGCTGCATCAAATGATTTTTCAGATGCTGCGATTGATAAAACGATAAAACAGGCAATCAACATTGCTGGTGTATCAGCAAAATATAGTGATCATCCTGTTGCATTATCTTTACTAAAACCAATAAAAGCCGTATATAAAACACCGGTGTCGGAAGATCCATTTCAGATAACGATGGATGAAAAAGTTTCCATGTTACTTGAAGCCGATAAAAAACAGCGCGTGTCTGACCAGATTGCTATTACACAGACTTCGTATTCTGCAAACCGCGAAACGAAAGTATTCGCATCAACTATAGGATCAGTTATTGAACAGGAAATTGTATGGACGGGAGCAGGAATCGAAGCTTCAGCAGTTGGTAACAATGATTTTCAGAATAGATCGTATCCTAATTCTCATGGTGGACAGTTTGCTACCGGAGGATATGAACTTATCCGCAAACTGAAATTGGCAGATCATGCACAACGCGTAGGTGAAGAAGCGGTGGCACTACTTACTGCCGATCTTTGCCCGTCAGGCACATACGATATTATTCTTGACGGTAACCAACTAGGATTGCAGATTCATGAAAGTTGTGGACATGCGACTGAACTCGATCGCGTGCTGGGTTATGAAGCTTCATATGCAGGTACCAGTTTTATGACACCGGAAAAACTTGATAATTTTCAGTATGGGTCACAGATTGTTAATCTTACGGCCGATGCAACACTCCCAACTGGCTTAGGTACGTTCGGATACGATGATGAAGGCGTTCCGGCGCAGCGAACTTACCTCGTACGAAATGGTCAGTTTGAAGATTATCTGACTTCGCGCGATACAGCAACACATTTACACGAATTACACAAAAC
>CAYMIY010000010.1:20372-27500 GCA_964390735.1 uncultured Gammaproteobacteria bacterium | reverse complement strand
CTGTTTTTAACAACCTGCCTGCCGGCAGGCAGATGGAACCATGAAACCATGGAGCAATAATATTTAAAGTCAATATGTTAGGCGAAAAAAAACTAAAACAATTAGCAGAACAGGTACTCAAGTACTCGACTGCCAATGAAACAGAAGTTCTGTTAATGGTCAATAATAATGGTCTTACACGGTTTGCAAATACACAGATACACCAACATGTTGCATGGAATGATCTGGGTATTTCAGTACGATGCGTCATAGGGAAAAAAATAGGTGTTGCATCAACAAATAGTTTTGAAAAGCAGGATCTGCAGGGAGTAGTCGATAAAGCTATTGCACTTGCTAAACTTCAACGTGAAGATCCGTTTTACGTTTCATTACCTGAACCTAAGAACATTCCATCGGTTGAATCCGAAGTCTTTGAAACGACAGAAGAAGAACGCGCAGCAGCAGTCAATATCATACTTCAAAAATCAAAATCCAAGAACATAACTGCATCAGGTGCATATGCGAGCAGTATGACAGAGATAGCTGTCGCAAACTCCCATGGCGTATGGGCATACCATATTTCATCAGGTTGTGACCTCTCAACAATTCTGCTTGGTGAAACATCAACGGGATTCGGCGCACAGGTTGGACGAAAAAATATTGATATTAATGCAGAAGAAGTAGCAAACACTGCCATTTCAAAAGTTGAACTTGGGGCAAATCCTGTAGAGGTAGAACCAGGGGAATGGGAGGTAGTTCTTGAACCACAATCGGTAAATGAAATGATGACCTTTCTCTCTTTCTATGGTCCCAACTCAAGAATTTATCATGAACAGGCAAGCTATTTCTCAGGAAAGATTGGTACAAAGGTAATGAACGATAACATAACTCTTATTGATGATCCTCTTAACAAAGAAGCATTTCCTATGCCTTTTGATTTTGAAGGAAGTCCTAAAAAGAGACTGGAGATAATCAAAAATGGCGTGCTAAAACATATCGTTTATGATTCATATGATGCCAATAGATATAACGTAGAAAATACAGGGCATGCATTACCCGCACCAAACACATTTGGAGCAGTTCCGTTACATATGACTTTTGAGCCTGGTAAAGAGAATCATACAAAGATAATAAAAAATATTAAAAAAGGGCTCTTGGTAACAAGATTATGGTATGTTCGTGTCCTTAATCCTAAGACTCTGAGTATTACCGGCATGACGAGAGATGGGCTATTCCTGATAAAGGATGGTGAGCTCGCCGGTGGTGTTAAAAATTTACGATTTAACCAGAGTATACCGCTTGCATTGAATAATGTCCGCGCGGTAAGCAACGATCTGGTGCCTCTTTCAAGTTTTGAGCTTGAATTAGGTATTAATAGAATGCCGTATCTGCATATTGGAAATTGGAATTTCACCAGCGGAACGACATTCTAGTTTGTAAGAAAGGGTATGGAACGTAATGTCATGCCGAACTCGTTTCGGCATCCCATGAGATCCTGAAACAAGTTCAGGATGACACGTGTTCTATAGTCTACGACGTTATAAGTTTCATGCATTTTTATGAAACTGAGAGACATAGTGAAAACCGATAATATATTAACTGCTTCACCTCAGGATACGTTATCTCACGCCTTATCGCAACTTAAATCTTCCCATGACAGTGCTTTCGTATTTGACGATAAGAAAAAACTGCTAGGCGTTATAAATCCTTACTTCTCCCTTATAAAAAATTCATATCCAGGAAATGCAAAAGTAATGCATTGTCTGGTTATGCCTCCGAAACTAAAGTATAGTCAGACGCCAGCTGAAGCTATCAGGTTGATGGTAGAATCGAAGATCCACTTTTTACCCGTTTATGATGAAAAGCAGGAATTCCTGGGTATCGTCAGTGCCAGACATATTCTGACTGCACTTCATAGTAATGAAATACTATCTGGCGGAGTATGGCAGTTTCTCAAAACCAAACGACTTCCTATAACGATAGAGGAAGACGACAAAATATCTAAGGCTCTCACCTTATTTAAGCAGTATAAAGTTTCTAAGCTCGTAGTGGTAAATAAGGTAGGTAAACTACGTGGACTCTTATCCTATTACGACCTCATTTCATTCCTTGCCGTACCTAAAGAACGATTAGGAGAAGGTTCACGTAAAGGCAATAAAATACCGATCCTTAACTATAAAGTCGGCAACTATATGAAAACAATTGTCTACACATTGCATCAGGATAGTTCGCTTTTTGACTCAGCAAAACTTATTCTTGATCGTAAGGTAGGAAGTGTCGTTATCGTCAATAAGGAAAATTACCCGGTAGGTATCGTAACCACTCGTGACATTCTGCAGCTTGTAACGCGTAGTGCAGAAGAGGGGAGAATCAACGTTATAGGCAAGAATCTATCGCATGCCAGTAAACATCTGGTAGCTGTATTCTCGGAGAGACTCCAGCGTGTCATAAGTAAAAAGAAAGATGTTGAGAAAGCAACCCTTACGGTGAAGGAAGAGAAGGATGGGGGATTGTTCTCCGTATTCCTGTCATTCTGGCCGAAGAAAGGAACTCATGAAGAAGTTATTAAGACTGAAGGTCGTGATCTTACTGAGGTGCTGACTACTGTCAAGAAAAAACTCAAGAACGAAGAAGAACATATGGATAGGTGATATAATTAAAAAGTATGTCGATCGATCAATCCAACGAACAATTACATGGTCAGGAACGAATGACACCTGTCATTATGCCTGCTGATGTAGCTATAGAAAAACCAGTAATCAAAAGGAAGAAAGTAGAGATTCATAAGAGTTTTAAGCCAAGAGAAGCGGAAAAGCTAAATAACGCACTTGACTTGCTTCCTCCAGAACTGGTAGGGCATGTAGCAAAAGTAAACTTTATTGCGCGTCCTGCGGTGCCGCAGGAGTTTAGAGATGGTAACCCAATATATACCAGCGATAAGCGACCTAATGAAAGTGGCGCACGTTTTGTGCAGGGTCGTGGTTATGGAAATGGTATACCAGAAATAAATAGAGTTATTTTCGACGAAAATCCTAAAATACTAGAATTGATTATTTTTCATGAGGTGGGGGGACACGGAATCCTTGATGGAATATATAGTTTATCTCAGGAGCAGTTTTCTGCAGTTATGTCTGTATGGAAGACAGTGTTTGAATATGATCCACCCCTTATTAGTAAAGACAAAGTGGTAAGAGCAAACATAATGTCGGAAAATATGGTATAAATGATGTACCATTGGAACAGGAGGAATTTATCGCAAATCGTATGGCTGAATTTTTGTTAAAAAGGACTGGAAAATATGGCGAAGGTGATGTAAACTTTTTAAGAACAACCGAGGAAACATTTACAAAACACGAGGAAGATTTAGTTAGAGGAGCGTGTGAAGAAACACTTGCGTCTCTTAAAAGAGCTTTACAACATCAAAATTTGGCAGACACTGCTTAAGAGCAGTACATTAATATTTATTTTTTATTATGTCAGAACGTCCAGATATCACTCCAAGAGAGTTAAGAGAACTGCAGCAAACGGGTCAAGAAGATTATGTGGCTGCAAAAGAACAGCAAGTTTCAAGTGAAAGTCCAACCGAACAGCCTGGAAAATATTCAGTAGGAGAATCTGGACTGGGTCCCATTAGTGCAGCTGTGAAACGTGCTGAAAACTCGCCTAATGGTGATAGCAGGATAGAAATAATTGAAAAACGGCTTGAACAAATAGCTGAAGTAAAACGCCAGAATAGAGTAAGCGCCGGACTTCCTCCAGAGGTAACTTTACTAGAGAAGATTTTTGGAGAGGCGACCAGTCCTCAGCAGTTAGAAGATTTTAGAAAAGAACTGGCAAATTGGTAAACTAATCGACTAAGATACAAGAAGAAATTAGCTTCGTTTTATGTATGAGTCTAAAATCTCTCTAGGCAGATTTTCTTGTATGCCTCTTTCAAGCTAGGTACTTTGTGTGCATAATCTATTCCTTTATCAAACAGATTATATATCCAGATGACCGTAGTCTTAACACCTGAGGCATTTAATTTGCGTACGATATCCCAGTTATCATCGACAAAATAATCAAGCTTAAGTTCCTTAATCTTTTTTTCTTTGTATAGATGAGGCTGTTCATCATGCTTGTTATAAAACCATCCTGCGACATGAGCAGGTGCTCCTATTTTGTGTAACCAGTGTTCAAAATCTTCTTTCAGGAAACTGAATCGTGCAGTAATAATATACAATTCAATCTCTTTATTTTTTGACGCTTTTAAGAAATCCTTAAACCCCGATGCGGGAAAAATACTTGATTTATGTATCCAGAACCAGATAATTTTTTCGAGTTTTGTTTTTGGAATATAGAAATTTACCTTATCTTTGTTCTTATGAAGTACGAGTCGTTTTGCAGTCGAAATAATAGGTCTGAATATACGTGCAGGGTTATACAGGATGACTCCATCGAGATCGAGTCCTATTTTTAAAACTTTTTTGTTCATGTATGTATATATTTTATTAAGTAATAATGATGTGTCATCCTGGCAAGATACAACATGTCCAGGATCCGGATTCTGGATACGTCTGGCATTGCCAGACTACCAGAATGACGAAAGAGGACATCTAATTATATGAAATTTTTTTCCAAACAGTATATAATGTGAACCATGAACATACTTGTAACTGGTGGAGCTGGATTTTTGGGGCTTCATATAGCCCGTTATCTGGCTACAGAAAAACGTAAAAATGGTTCGAAAATTGGAAGAATTGTCTTCATAGATATCGCTCCGTTCGATGAAAAAGAATATCCTAAAGAAATAGAGTGTGTAAAAGCCGATGTCCGTGATGCAGAGCTCATTGCCAAGCTTACGAAAGACATTGATATTGTCATACATGCAGCTGCAGCACTCCCATTATGGAAAAGAGCAGAGATCTTAAGTACCAATATAGATGGTACTAAAAATATGCTGAAACAAAGTGCAGATAACGGCGTTAAGCATCTGATCTACATTTCATCTACTGCCGTCTATGGTGTTCCTAAAAAGCATCCCGTATTTGAATCAGACCCGATGGTAGGTGTGGGCGCATATGGTGAAAGTAAAATTGCCGCAGAAAAGAAATGTAAAGAATATAGAGGTCAGAATGGGTTAACCGTTACTGTGATACGACCAAAAACCTTTGTGGGCACACACAGATTAGGTGTATTTGAGATACTTTTTGATTGGATAAAAGATGGCAAAAGAATCCCGGTCATCGGCACAGGAGAAAATAAATATCAGCTCCTTGATGTTGATGATTTAGTGGAAGCAATTTATTTATTTGCAGTCCATCCAAAAAATGAGGAAATAAATGCTGAATTCAATATAGGAGCTGAGAAATTCAGCTCAGTAAGACAGGATCTTCAGCAATTATTTGATCATGCAAAGTCAGGATCTCGTGTTATGCCAACGCCTGCAAAGCTCATAAAAACAGCACTTTATGCGTTCGAAAAACTCGGTCTTTCTCCTTTGTATCAATGGGTATATGATACTGCCGATAAAGATTCATTTGTTTCAATCGATAAACTGACTAAAACTCTTAAATGGCATCCTCGCTATTCGAATGCACAAGCACTCATCAAAGCCTATGGATGGTATGATGCGCACTATACCGAAATAAAATCACGCACGCCTGGGGTAACTCATACAGTGGGCTGGAAACAGGGGATACTAGGCTTGTTTAAGCGGTTTATGTAATAAACGGAGATAAGGGATATGGACTTATTCTATCGGGTTTTTTGATTATTCTTTAGTACATTTCGATATATAAAAATACGTGGGTGATCGTAGACAGTGAATGACTCATCCGCACTCTGATCATCAATCTCAACAGAGTGACCTGTAAGAAGGGCAGAGTAGGGAATAGTGGGGTAGACTGCAAACTCCTGCACTTTCTCATAGGTGAAGCCGTCACCTTTCAGTTTATTCTTAAAAAGGTTCTTATAATATTGTGATGTTATCGGATAACACGATTTATATGTGTTGCAATCAGTGAGTCTTTGAAGCGGAACGTACAATCTGTTTGATGCAACAATTAAATAATCGGCCTGCGCTAGTTTTTGATTAAGCCCTTGCCACTTAATTTCATCATCTGGTCTGTCATATAATGTCATCTCAGTATATGTATATTTTTCACCTCCAAATACAGGTAATGAATCATCCCAGTGCTCAACGGCAATCGTAGATCCCGCCTGAATATATCGGTTAATCCAGACGGAAGCACTCAACCGTGTTTGGGGTGAAGCATAAATGGACATAAATGATAGATTCCAGAAAACTGATGCAGTTATTAACAGCACAGCCAGTAAGGCATATATACCTCTTTTTTTAAGAAGCAAATATGCTCCGCATGCTGCGCAGATGACTATAAATGGATAGAGAGGGAGCATATATCGCATAAATTTTACTGCTGATCTGCCCATTACAATAAAGTAGTAAAGATAAAACAATATATAGAATAAGGTTGCTCTATTCAGTCTTTTGAGGTTATATATACGTGCTGAAACATATATGAGAAATAAGGCTATCATGGGGAGACCTACACCCCATAGAACAATATTTTTAAGGTAATAGAGATAGGGGAGAGTTCCCACATACTGTAGAGTAAAAGGAAAAATATATGGATCGGAATTCATGGAAATCTGCTGTGTCATATCATTCTTGAAGGACACAAAGTCAAGAAATGTATAGGGCATACAGATAGCATAAGCAGCGAGAGAAACGACACCCCATATGAGAAGAGACTGGAAAGACGCCAGCATAAATCGTTTTGGCTTTTTAGCACGCCAGCTATATATCATAACGATGGCTATTACAGGTGCAAAAACAACAGGTGTAATCTTGATTGCGAGACACATTCCAAACAAAATACCTATAAATACTGCCTTTATTCTTTTCGGGTGCTCAAGAAACAGGATAAGCTGATAACATATCAGCGTTATAAAGAAATTAAGGGGAACATCTACAACATAAAAATGACTATTCTGTATGGGAAAAAAAGCGGTAGCATACAATCCTGCAGCAATAAGCGCAGGCGTTATTTGTTTACATAATTTCCGGGCAGTCATAAAAACTAGTATCAGCGTTCCCGTATCCCAGATGACAGACAAAAGTCTACCTATAGGGAGCATACCGTCATA
>CAYMIY010000010.1:8351-20272 GCA_964390735.1 uncultured Gammaproteobacteria bacterium | reverse complement strand
TTCCCGTATCCCAGATGACAGACAAAAGTCTACCTATAGGGAGCATACCGTCATAGTTGGCCAAATGCGTATTAAAAAAGGTATCTGAAAACTGAGTAATTCCTTTTAATATATAAATAGGTAAAGAGCCATAGCTGAAGAAATGTGGGTTTAGACTGTCAAAGAAGCGTATCTTATCTGCAAACATTATGATTGCCCGTTCATCAGGATGAAAATGAAACCCGTGGTCCCAGTTATGACCGACGTAACGAAGAACATAGGCGATGATTACGATAAGTATAAGAAAAATACGTTGAGCTTTATTAGCTTTGATGTGAGTTTCGGATTGTTCCACAAAAGCATTTTAACATATTAGATGTATATTTTTTTTGATATGTGATAAAATTTTAGAATCAAGCATTATGCTACCGGTACTGTTAGATCTAAAATTTATTAAAATCTATACTTTTGGTATTTTCTTAGTACTTGCGTTTTTTTGGAGTAGCTTCCTACTGTGGAAAAATATTCGGCTTACTTCATACAAAGAGGAAGATATATTCGATGGTATGTTCCTGTCACTATTTGGTGGACTATTTGTAGGTAGATTATTTTATGTACTCCAGCATTTTGATAAATTCGGATTCAATATAGGCAAATTTATTCTTATTAATGGATATCCCGGACTGACGTTATATGGATCTCTGATAGGGGCTATAGTTGGATTTGGTCTATTTGGATTATCTAGGAGAATATCACTCATGGAAATCATAGACTATGTTGCTTCACCGCTCATGCTTGCAGTCGCAATAGGGAAGTTAGGCAGTTTTTTTTCAGGAGCCGAAGTGGGAGCAAGAACATCTTTTGTTCTCAGCATAAGATATGCGAATTTTGATGGGCTGCGCCATCTCACCCCACTCTACGAAAGTATTTTATTCTTTATAGGCGTATTTATCCTGTACCATCTTATGTTCTCAATACGCAGACAGAACTATAGAAAAGGATTTTCCCTCTATTTTTTCAGCTGGTATTTTGCTTTAGTGTATTTAATAGTAGACAGAATCAAAAATACGAGGTATTATATAGGGGGTTTCAGTTTTAATGAAACTTTATCCGCAGTTATCGTAATTATAACTACGGCGTATTTTATTTATTATTTCAGGAAGTCTTTTACAAATTTACTTTTACGCTATGGACAAAAAAATAAACAAACAATTCATAACAAATCAGGAGAAGAAACTGAAGAGTGAAAAAACACATTCATTAAAACAGATTGAAGAACTCAAGAAAAACGATCCTTTTGCTGATCCAGATCATGCTTCTGATAATGCGGCTGTCGATACTGACGCACGCGAGCAGATAGGTCATCAGACAATAGAAGCTCAGATCATAACACTCGAAAAACGAATTGCGGACATTGATCTCGCCGTAACTAAGATTGCTAAAGGAACATATGGATATTGTGAGAAATGTAGTGAACAGATCCCACTTCCAAGGCTTGAACTCATACCTGAAGCTCGTTATTGCGTCAAAGATGAAAGCAAACTACGCAAGTAAGCGTAGTTCTGCTATCATATATATATGACCGATATCTCGGCACAGATTTTATATAGCTATTTCATATTTCTCAGTATTCCGTTTGCTTTCGGTTATGTCTTTCGTAAATTCCAACTGCCCTCAATTATCGGATATATACTTGGCGGCCTCGTCATAGGTACATTCTTTTCACCGATAGTCAATTCAAACGGTGTCGAGAATTTCGCTTCGTTTGGTATTATTCTGCTGATGTTTACGGTAGGACTGGAAGTGAACTTTGAAAAAATAATAGTACTTAAAAAATTCATTGTATTTGGAGGTTTGTTTCAAGTATTGTTTACGATCCTGGCTATAACTATCGCCACTTCGTTGTTCGGATTTTCATTACTGCAAGCATTTCTCATAGGTATAGCAGTCTCATCATCATCGACTGCACTCGTTGCAAAACTTATCCAGGATAAAGGAGAGGAATCTTCGTTTGTAGGGGAGCTCACCACGGGCATGCTGATGTTTCAGGACCTCTGTTTCATCCCATTCATATTATTGTTTAGATATCTGAATGCGTCTGATGTATCACCGTTCGATCTTATTAAAAGTATTCTGTTTGGAATGGGGGAGACTGCACTTATTCTGACTGTTCTATATGTAGGTGGCAAGCGATTGGTACCGCCGTTATTTGACCGAGTTTCACGAGTATCGAGAGAACTACTTAATCTCTTTATTATCATATTTATATTTCTTATAGCTTCTATATCGGCCTGGTTAGGTGTACCTATGCTTATAGGTGTGTTTATTGCTGGCGTCCTTGTGTCACAGACTCTGGAACACTATCATATATTTTCTCAAATCAGGCCATTGCGTGATATCATGGCCATCATATTTTTTGTGTTTATCGGAACTCATATTCAGCTAGGATCTTTATTCCAGTTGTTGCCTCAAATACTCTTATATACGTCAACGTTTATCTTCATAAAAGTAGCTATTGTTATAGGTGTTTTTGCATTCATGAAATTCAGCTCAAAAGTTTCGTTATCCATGGGTTTATTTCTGTTTCAGGTAAGCGAAAATGCGTTCATTCTTCTGTCTATCGCGTTCAAAAATCAACTCTATACTTCTGAGCAGTACCAGGCGCTTATTACTTCAGTATTATTGACTCTCATTCTGACCCCTGTACTCATAAATAATAAAGATTCCATTTATTCACATATACGCCTGACTATACGCAAATTCCTTCCTCAGCTTGAAACATACATCAAAAACAGGCTTGACTTTTCACCGGTGATGTTTGATAAAGAAGAAATGCAGAAACACATTATTATCTGTGGATATGGACGTGTGGGTTCATATATCGGCAGAGCACTGACACTTGCTCATATTCCTTTTATAGCCATCGATTACAACTATCACATGGTCGAAAAAGCGAAGAAAGAAGGAGTTCGTATTATGTATGGTGATCCGACAGATATGGATATTTTAATATATGCAGGTGTGCGTAATGCTGTAGCTCTCGTATCTGTTGTCCCTGACAGTTTCTCTCAGGAATCCATCATTTTGAATGCAAAAAAATTGAATAATAATTTACTTTTTATCAGCCGCGTTCATAGCCATGCACACCATATAAGGATGAAAGATCTAGGCGTAGATATTGTAGTTCAACCTGAATTTGAAGCCTCGTTATCGATCATAAAAAAACTCTTTTTTTACAAACATTTATCTAAAGAAGATATGATACAAAAGATACATCATTTTAAAATAGAGCAAGGACTTACCTGATATGAGAAAACGATCATCAAACATACCAGAGATAAAGAAGCGTATATATCTGAAACCAACATACGTTTTGGCTCTATTTATTTCAGTATTCATTCTGGTATCCCTTATCATCGGCTCATTTCGTAACTCGCTATTTATGCGATCACGTGATCGGGTAAACATACTGTTTTACAAAAAACAGGTAAATCTGTTTTCTATCGGAAAAGATGACAATATTAACTATCTTGTTCAGTTTTATCCAGATATTAAGGTGCCTGTTCCCGGAGGGTATGGTACATATAGAATTGGAGCTCTTGGAAAAATGGTAATGCTTGAAAAAAAACCTGAGCTGTTAAAAAAGACGTTTGCAGGTGTTACGTCATCATTTATAGATATTTACTTTTATTCAGGAGAAGATACAATCTATTACGGCGATGCTAAAACCGTCGACAAAGAAATGCATATAGGGTTCGGTGATATATTTTTCTTACGCTCAAATGCAAATATTTTTGACCGTCTATTTATCTACTTTCTCTTATCTAACAAAAGACAGGATCAGTCTATGATAGTAGATGAGTATCCAATGGAATCAAAAAATAATGACATGTTGTTTTCAGTAGAAGGTTTTGCCAAAAAATATATAGGATACTTTTATAGAAAAACCTATCGAGAAGAAAAAAAGAATATTCAACTACTATATAACGACAAATATAATAGCGCATACAGAATCAGTGCCATACTTGAAGGCAGCGGTATACGCGTGAGTGATCTTACTGAGCTAGATAAACCAAGTAAAATGAGATGCCTAGTAGTAGAGTCGGGGAGCGAGCATTCCATAACGGCGACAGATGTTGCGGAGTATTTCGGTTGTATCCTCAAAAAAGGGGATACAGGCATTTATGATATAATAATTACGTTAGGAAGCCTCGAAAACGATCTGGAAGTTAAGTAAGCTTATATGGGATATATACTCATCGGACTCTTTATACTATCTCTGATTATGTCTATACGTTCAATGAGCGATATGGGTATTCCCCATGAGATAAATAAGCTCATTTCATCACGCAAGATTAAAGGCACAATTGTCTTTTTTAAGAATAAAGTAACTCATTATTCCTCAACTTCTTCTTCCTGAGGAATCTCGATGTTATATTCTTCTTCTCTATCAAGACTGTTCGCTATATGTTCGATTTCACCCTCGTCAGTATTATCTTCATCAGCATCACCAGGAGCTTCATCAGATGAAGAACTATGACTTAACTGATCCATATTAACCTGAATGTTTGCTGGGAATGATATATGCTGCATTACTGCTTTTCCTTTCTTTACTTCTTTGATAAAGATAATCACTCTGGTGAGTGCTGACTCCTGAATATATGCTTCGTATTTACTTTTTGCTTTCAAAAAGAAAATAAGACGTTTTGAAAGATCGTCAGGCAGTGTGCCTACATAATCACCAGCCATGGTGCGAACTTCTACTTTACGTTTTTTGAGCATGAGCTGTACCTCCTGACCAACACGGAGCTGTGCCAAATGATTTTTCTGTCCTAAATTGACGAGTGAGACAGCTCGGGTTTTGCCGGCAACTTCAAGAAAGAGGGATGGATCAAGGTTACCTTTTTGCTGAGATACCATTACTGTTTCTTTATCTTCAAGGATGGCAATTCGTTCCATATTATCTATGGCAACCTGATTTTTTGACTGAATTTTAAGTGCTTTTGTGTAAGCTTCTTTTGCTTCAGGGATTCTTTGCTGCTGAAGATAAGCAAATCCTAGTCTCAAATATGAATCAAGAGACTTCTTTTCAATAGCTATAATTTTTTTGTTTAATTCGATTGCATCGTTCCAATTCTGATGAATTGCGGCGTCAATAGCCTGTTGTTCGAGTATATCTATATCATTCATGTAGTACAGTATATTTTATTTTCAGTTAATGTCAAGTATAATAAAGTCGTCTATGTCAGGTCATTCTAAATGGGCAAACATCAAACGAAAAAAAGAAGCAAACGATAAAGTAAAAAGTAATGTCTTTGCAAAAGCATCAAGGCTTATTACTATGGCAGTTATTGAAGGAGGAGGACTCACAGATCCTGAACACAATGTAAAACTACGTTTTGCAATCGAAAAAGCAAAACAGGATAACATGCCAAAGGAAAATATAGCACGATCCATTGAGAAGGGGAGTGGCCCTGATAAAGCGACCCTCTCACATGTCCGGTTCGAAGCATTCGGCCCCGGAGGCGCTTCGCTTCTTATATTAGGTACAACTGATAATAATAATAGGACACATTCAGAAATACGTAATATAGTAGAAAAACATGGAGGGAAGATGGGATCTCTCGGATCGGTAGCTTATTTATTTGCGCAGAATGGTGTCATCACATTTAGTCGTGCTGATACTAATGAAGACGATGTATTTGCATTTGCAGAACGCGTAGACGGCAATGACATTGAAGAAGACGAAACATCTATAACGGTATTTATACCCTATGAAAAACTCCATGGTGTGAACGATCAGATAGGTACGCTTAAAGGATCTGAACCTGAGGTGGTATATAAAGCATCCTCCAGTATCCCACTAAATAAACATGATAGTAATAAACTGATAGACTTGATTCAAGCGCTCGAAGATCATGACGATATCCACGAAGTATTTACGAATGCCGAATTCGAAACAGAATAATATATGGCACAACAGAAATCTTTCCGAAAACAAATAGAACGAACATTCGGACAGATGGAGAAGAGGATACGGTTAGTTGCTGCGGCCCTTATCATGACGGCATTAATGGTTGTATCTACCTTTTTCTTCTTTGATCTGTTCTGGCTTTTTATCCCTGTCCTTTCTGTGGCTGCTTATATATGTACCTATTTAGCCGTACTTGAAGATATTGATAATATCGAATGGAGCATGTTGTTTTTGATGCCTGTTCTTTTTACCGTGTCGTTTTACGTATTTTATTTTCTTTTTCCTGTGCGATGGATTACCCGTGTGCCGTTTATGTTTATGTACGGATGCTCGCTATATGCAATTCTACTAACATCCAATATATTTAATATAGGAGTAGGGAAGAGTCTTCAATTATATAGAGCTGCTTTCTCGGTGAATTATTTCTATCAGACCATTATCACGTTTCTTCTCTTTAACGTTTTGTTTTCTTTTAAACAGAACTTTCTCATAAATGCTCTTGTCTGTTTCCTGATTACTCTACCTTTATGTTTTCAATTATTATGGACGGTCAGATTAAAAACATATATCGAACCACAGGTACGTAATTACAGCGTCTTTATATCACTTGTCATTGCAGAGCTTGTGTTACTTATATCGTTCATTCCTGTTAAATCGACGATTTTTGCGCTATTTTTAACGGCATGTTATTACACCTTAACAGGACTCATTTATAACTACATAGATAATAAGCTATTTAAGCAAACTATCCGGGAATATGTCTTCGTTGCCGGATTTGTCACTCTCATTGTATTGCTGTCGATTCAGTGGTAACCACTCTTCAGTCGTTTTTTTAGTTTGTCATGCCGAACTCGTTTCGGCATCTAGATAGATCCTGAAACCTGCCTGCCGGCAGGCAGGCAAGTTCAGGATGACACATAAATAATTAAAAATAATCTAAATAAAGTACACGACTTGCGGGAAAAAAGTGAGGGAGTGCAAGATGGGGAAGAGGAGAGGGGAAACGAACGTGTAATTTCCGTACGTACACAGACGTGCATAAATCGTATATATACTATAGGACTTATAATATAAAAATACTATAAGACATAAATTGCGACGTCACGCCAGCAGCAGGAGGGAGTGATCTCTGCTTGATACATTTTGAAGCTAAAAATACTGCTTTAGATCGATATTACAAGCTAAATATACTTGTATATACGTGATGTGGATAAGTTTGGCCTTTCTCCTCTCGACGGAGCGGCCGCCATAGGGGTCGCTTCAAAGGTGTTTTTTTAAGTGCTCAAGATAGTGCCTTTTTCTTGATTATTTTCCTATAAATAGTGATGAGAACTGTGTAATGGAAAAATAATGCGAAAAATGAGCAAAAAATGCACTTCTTTATTGTCACCCGTTAGATGCACGAATATGGCTGGAGTAGGAAGGATGTAAGACGTCGTAAATTGTATCTTTTACGACGTTAGCCAGGAAGGATGCTGGAGGAGTGGTTATTTTTTATTATCTAAATCTTTCATAATTAATCAATTAATTTCCATTAATTAATTATTGTTAATGTACACAGATATTCATCCTAAGTTCATATGCTTACCTATGGACGCTCGGGTCATTTTAGCCGGTTTTATGGCATTTAGCTTCACCACTACCCTGTCCACTTGGTATAATTGGTCATTTGTCTTATCCTATGGCTATAAAAAATAACTATGCTTTTAAAATGCCTTTTAAAGGCCCGTTAACAAAATGGGTGGTATGTATAGTCGTCTTAATACTGGTAACTTTGGTATATATGTCATTTACCAAAGATTCTGATACTCAGAGTATTTCATCTGCCATAGCATGTTATGAAACAACAGATCCAAATCAATTGCCAGTAACCAAAGTGAAATTGCCGATATTAATGTACCACTATGTAGAACATGTAAAAAACCCATATGACAGAGCGAGAGTAAAAATGAATATAAGACCAGATCAGTTTGAACGTCAGGTGACAGAGATAAAGAAAGCAGGATATGAAACAATATTTATGCGAGATGTACCTGAAATAGTAGCATCTACAACTGGAGCATGTTCATATAAGATAGCATTGACGTTTGATGATGGATATGAAGATTTTTATAACGATGTATTTCCTATATTAAAGCGACAGAATGTGAAAGCCACTGTATATGTCATTACAGACTTTGTAAATAAACCAGGTTTTCTGACTACAGATGAAATAAAGGAACTAATCTCAAGCAATTTAGTTGAAATAGGATCACACACGCTGAGTCATGAGTATCTAAGGGAGACGTCGTATAATGAAGCAAAGAGACAGATCGTACAAAGTAAAAAAGTTTTGGAACACGCCTTTCATATTAAAGTAAATACATTTGCATATCCATTTGGTGCTTTTGATTCACAGGCAGTAGAACTTCTAAAAGAAGCCTCCTACTCTGCCGCACTGACTGTTATGCCGGGAAGTTATATATCCAATGATAATTTATTTTTATTACCCCGTATTCGACCGGAGCAGCTATTAGGAGGCAATACAGCTACCATGCTTGATATGTTTAATCGATGATATTAATGTGTACGGACAGAACAGTGTTCTGTCCCTACAAATGTTACAATAACAATATGAATATAGGTGAAGCCAAAGGGCTAACAAAAAAATTCGGTACATTCGTAGCTGTTGATAATGTTTCGTTTGAGATCAAGGAAGGTGAAATATTGGGTTTCTTAGGACCAAACGGTGCCGGGAAAACAACAACAATTCAGATGCTACTCGGCGTTTTGACACCGACATCTGGAGATGTAACATTCTTTGGTAAGAATCTCCGTACACATCGTGAAGAAATCTTGGAACGTATCAATTTTTCGACGACATACACAAACCTCCCATGGAAGTTAAGCGTTAAAGAAAACCTGATAGCCATATCTTATTTGTATGATATTAAGGATCGCAAGAAACAATTAGATACCGTTGTAGAGTTATTTAAACTAGAAGATATACTGGATCTGGAAATGCATATGCTGTCAGCAGGACAACTCACACGAGTAAATCTGGCTAAGGCATTTATTAACATACCAGACATCTTGTTACTGGATGAGCCTACGGCATCATTAGACCCGGATATAGCTGACTATGTTCGTAATTTATTACTCGAACAGCGGGATCGATTCGGTTTATCTATTTTATTTACGTCACACAACATGATGGAGGTCGAAAAAGTATGTGATCGCGTGATCTTTATTAACCATGGCAAAGTAATTGCAAATGATACACCAGATAACTTAGCTAAATCTATGAAGACGGCTCATATGGAGCTCCGTATCAAAGATGGATTAAAACGTGTTATTGAACTCAGTGATAAACATACGTTGCCACACCATGAAGATAATAGATATATAACAATCGATATAGATGAAAAGCAGATCCCGTATTTTCTGAAATCGATAGTTGATGAAGGTATTGAGTATGATGAAATCAGTATTGAGAAACCGACACTTGAAGATTATTTTATTATGGAGGCAAAGAAAAAGCGTCCTGAAAGCAAATAACTATGAAATGGCATCGAGTCTATGGCATAACACTTCGCTATTTATTCTTGTTCCGTCGAAGTATCGACAGGCTGAGTGACGCCTTTTATTGGCCTACTATTGACCTATTGCTATGGGGATTAACAAGTTCTTATTTTGCATCTAAACTCCCCCCGAACTCAAACATTTTATTAATCATATTATCAGGGCTCGTATTCTGGATTATCGTATGGCGCGGACAGTATGAAATCACTGTCAATCTTCTTGAGGATCTGTGGAATAAGAATCTGGTAAATATCTTTGTATCGCCCTTAACCTTCTGGGAATGGCTTATGTCATTTATCATTCTTGGTATCGTAAAAGCAGCGTTGAGTTTTTCGTTTGCAGCTCTTCTTGCATTTGTTCTGTATAAAGTACACGTAATTGCATATGGTCTGTATGCTTTGCCATTTATATTGCTTCTTTTTATGACCGGATGGGCAGTCGGGTTCTTTATATCAGGAGTAATTCTCAGATATGGTTCGCAGGTTCAGACCCTGGCATGGTCTGCTATATACATGTTATCTCCGTTTTCAGCAATCTATTATCCCGTGAGTATTTTGCCTCCATGGGCGCAGACAGTCGCTCAATTTGTACCGACATCATATGTATTTGAGGGAATGAGAGAGGTTATCGGGACGGGGAGAATAAATCTTACTACCCTACTCCCCTGCCTCGTGCTTAACCTCATTTATCTTGCTCTGTCGCTCTGGTACCTGAGAAAAAGCTTTGATGTTGTACTTGCAAAGGGATTAGTAAAAGTATATTAATCTATGAACCTTAGTGCTCTGGAACTAAAACAAGCTACCTTGAATTATATTGAAACAAACAGACTCATGTCTGTTGCAACCGTGTCAGATGGGAAACCATGGGCAGTCACTGTTTTCTTTGCATATGACACCGATCTTAATCTCTATTTCTTCTCTCGTCCCGATACCGTTCATGCTGTTAATATAGAAAAAGAAAAACATGTTGCAGTCACTATCAATCAGAACTGGGGTACTCCAGGCAAGGTACAAGGTATACAGCTTATAGGCACCTCGCATCGATCACATAATCCGGGTGAGATTGCAACGTACCTCAAGCGTCATCCGTGGGGCATGATTTATCCGGATCATCGCGTTTACAAAATTGTTCCTGAAGAACTGTATATGGTGAATCATAAACTCTTTGGTCATTTTAACCGCGTACGTATTATATAGTCTGCTATGTTGACACGAATTGAGATATCAAAAGACAATGTACTTCATAATTTTAACGCACTTAAAAATGCGGTGAACAAACGTACACTCATTATGAGTGTTGTAAAGGGAAACGCGTACGGTCATGGCATTGCAGAAACAGTCCAGATACTGAACGATGTGACTGACTGGTTTGGCGTGATAAGTATTGAAGATATCAGAACTGTTCGGATGTATTCAGATAAACCTGTTATGGTACTCGGATATCTGGCAGATGAAAATCTAGAAGAAGCGGTGCTCCTGAATACGACGTTTGATGTGTATTCCGTAGATCGACTAGAGCGTTTACAGGCGCTGGGTCTCAAGCATAGTAAAAAGATTCGTGTTCATCTGAAAATAGATGCATTATTGGGGCGCCAGGGTTTTCTGATTAATGAATTGAAATCAGTTCTTGCCCGACTTCCTCACTATACGCAAATTACGCTCGATGGTATCTATGCACATTTCGCAAATATTGAAGATACACGTGATTTTTCACATGCACAAAAGCAGATTGATCTGTTTGAACAGGCAAAAAAACTGGTCGCAGATGCCGGTTACGAAGTTCATACGCATATTTCATCCACAGCAGGGAGTCTTATATATGAAAATGTAAAACATCAGAATGATATTGTACGCTTTGGAATCGGATTATATGGCATGTGGCCGTCGGATTACTTACGATCAGATCTGGAACATGCATTGCATTTGAAACCTGTAATGCGATGGATTACTAAAGTTGCACAGATTAAAACACTGCCTGCTGATCATCCTGTTGGGTACGGGTTAACTCATATAACTGACAAAGAAACTCAGATCGCTGTAGTTCCTGTCGGTTACTATGATGGGTATGATCGCGGGTTATCAAATAAAGGAAATGTTTTGATTGACGGTACCCGCTGCAAGGTCATTGGCCGTGTTGCTATGAATATGATCGTTGTTGATATATCACATCTGAAAGATGTACAAGCTGAAGATGAAGTTGTTCTTCTCGGTACGCAGGGCGATGAAACCATAACTGCCGAAGAAATCGCAAAACACATTGATACAATTAACTACGAGGTAACAACCCGCATCAATCCACTTCTGCCCCGCCAGATCATCTAGTACTTATATAGCGGACAGTCTACAGGTGCTTGATCTGACTTCTATCCACTCATTTACTGTATTATCAGTACATTGTTCGTTTTAAT
>CAYMIY010000010.1:0-8251 GCA_964390735.1 uncultured Gammaproteobacteria bacterium | reverse complement strand
GATCTGACTTCTATCCACTCATTTACTGTATTATCAGTACATTGTTCGTTTTAATGTAGCTTTTTCTGTTTTTTTCTCTATCGCAAGTTCAATCAATCTATCGAGCAACTTAGGATATGGAAGCCCGCTTTCTTCCCATAATTTCGGATACATACTTATCTTCGTAAACCCAGGTAATGTATTTATCTCATTCACAATAATCCTTTTATCTTTCGTATAGAAAAAATCAACACGTGCCATGCCACTGCATTCGAGAGTCTGGAATGCTTGTATGGCAACTATCTGTATATCTTTTGTTTCCTCCTCAGATAAATTCGCCGGTATATCTAGTCCTGCTCCATTTTCATCAATATACTTTGCTTCATATGAATAAAATTCATGATGTGGAATTATTTCTCCCGGGACTGATGCCTCAGGATTATCATTCCCGAGCACCGCAACTTCTATTTCTCGTCCCATTATGGCCTCTTCCATCAGAACTTTTGTATCATAATCAAACGCGTTTCTGATTGCCGTGTCGAGTTCGTCCTGATTGTGTACTTTTACCACTCCCACAGAAGAACCCATATTAGCAGGTTTGATAAAAAGCGGATATCCTAGTACTTCCGCATCCTCCTTAGCGCGATCAAACTGATATGAATTTTTTTTAATCACGTTATATTTCGCTACTGTTAATCCCGCAGCGTGAAGAAGTCGTTTCATGACATCTTTATCCATGCCGATCGCTGAACCTAGCACGCCTGCGCCCACATATGCACTGTCTGCAAGTTCAAAAAAACCCTGAAGCGATCCGTCTTCACCGAATGTGCCATGAATAATGGGAAAGAACACGTCGACAACACCCATTTTCTCATAGGAATCGAGTGATACAAGGCTTGTCTCATTCTGACTCGTGACGGGGGTTATGCTGGGAGATTTCGGATTAAGTTGAATATGTTGAGGATCGTCGGGATTCAAGAATAATTCTGACGAAGGGCCGAGATGCCAGATACCCTTTTTATCAATACCTACAGGTACGACATCGTACTTATCCTTATCAAGTGCCGCGTAAATAGATTTTGCAGATTGAAGAGACACTTCATGTTCACCGCTTTTGCCTCCAAACAGAAGGCATACGCGTATTTTTTTTGACATAGCTTACTGTTTTGCAGTGTCCTGGAGTAGCACTACGAATTCATCAAATGTATTTACATCTACTTTCTTACCATCAAGGAAAAATGTTGGTGTTGCCTGAACGCCAACTTTATCTCCAAGTGCCTGATCAGCTGCAAGTTTATCTTTTACTTCTTTTGAGTTCAAATCCGCTTCCCATTTCTTCGTATCGAGCTTCAATTTTTTTGCGAGCTCCATGAAATATGGCTTTGGATCATTCTTTTCTGCCCAGTCGGTCTGGCTATCGAACATCAGATCTGCCATTTCGTAAAACTTGCCCTGTTTTCCTGCAGCTTCTGCAGCATATACCGCATTAATGGCGTTCTTATGGAGTGATGGAAGTGGATAATCTTTATAGATGAATGTGATGTTATCCATGACATTTTTATTCTTTGGATCCTTCTCTATTTTGTCACGTATAATTTCGTGAAAGCCTTTGCATGCAGGACATTGGAGATCACTAAACTCTACCAGTACGTGTTTATTAGCTTTAGACCATTTTACGTGATCAGTTGCCGCTGGCTTCTTAAGTTCATCATATACGGTGGTGTCTGGCTTTGAAGTCTGATTGGTAACCATATATGCGATTCCGAGAAATCCGAAGATCGCAGCAATAGATACAATGGTTAGGAGGATCGTATTTTTATTCATTTCCATGCTTATAATAATACTAGTCCCCTCTTCCCTTTTCAACCACGTTCAGCTTAGGATAATGCTTTATAGGAGATATACTATAATTAGGGAATGAAACGAGCTATTATTATTGTTGTTTTTTTGTTTTTCCTGGCGGTACCCGTATTAGCCGCTCCTCTCTCCCCCACTTCTGCAGTCACGAAATTTTATGAAGCTAAAGTGAAACAAATTAAACCTGTTTCAGTGGGTAGAAATATCACCGTGCAGGTAACTCAAGGACCACTAACAGGCAGATCATTTGATATTGTGATGGATACTACCACTAATGCAGCAGCCCGCCCATATCATGTGGGAGACGAAGTCCAAATTTCGTATACTACTAACCCGGATGGATCTACGAGCATTTTTATAACTGACTATATACGGAAGAATCAGTTATTGCTCCTTTTTATCGTGTTCATATTTACAGTCATATTGGTAGGTCGATGGCAGGGTATCACATCATTTATTGGTATGATATTCTCCTTTGTTATAATCGCTCGTCTCATTATTCCTAATATCCTTCTTGGCAATGATCCTATTTTTATCTCACTATTGGGTGCATTTTTTATTGTTCCCGTAACGTTTACACTTGCTCACGGAATATCAAAAAAGACGTTTGTTGCTATTGGTGGGACATTTATTTCACTCACACTAACAGCATTTTTGGCCTATCTGTTCATCGAACTTGCGCGATTGACCGGTCTTGCTGATGAGGAAGCAACATACCTGATTGCCCTGAAAGGTGCAGCAATTAATATGAAAAGCTTACTCTTGTCAGGTATTATTATCGCAGCTTTGGGTGTTCTGGATGATATCACCATTTCTCAAACATCGGTTGTTGAAAGCTTACATAAAGCAAATCCCAGATACACTGTTAAGGATTTATATACACATGGAATGGCTGTTGGTCGCGACCATATTGCCTCGCTTGTAAACACACTGGTACTTGTATATGCAGGTGCTTCTTTGCCTCTATTTTTATTGTTTTACAACGCACAGATTTCTTACGGACAGGTTATTAATCAGGAAATAGTTGCCGTAGAGATAGTGAGAACTTTGGTAAGCAGTATAGGTATTATTTCTGCAGTGCCTATAACGACATTTATAGCAAGTGTGGTAGAAAAAAAGAAGTGATAACGATAAATTTGACAAATGCAAGTTATTTGCATATACTATCATTATGAAGCGATTTATTTTTCTTCTGGTTCTAATAGTATGTATGGGCAGCATTGTAGTGCTGGCTTCCCAATTCAGCCACTCCCCTCTCCCCTCTTTTCGTAAGCCCAAAGTAGGCACCACGATCTATGCGTTATATGACATCACAAAATCAATTGCTGGAGATAAGATGGATGTTATCCTTATGCTTCCCCCAGGTGCGAGTCCTCATACATATGAGCCTGATCCCGCTCTTCTCAAAAGACTTCAAGGTTCACGAGTTGTGTTCCGTATAGGCAATGGCATTGATGATTGGGTTACGCAGGTTGCGGAGAGTCAGAATATTGAGCTTATGGAGGTAGATCGAAACATCCATTTGATCACTCATGGGGATGTTACTGATCCACACTATTTTCTATCTCTGCGAAACATGCCTGTCATTGCCCGTACTATTGTGAATAAACTCATCATTCTCGATCCTGTGAACAAATCTTATTATGAAGAACGTTTCCAGCAATATACGAGAGAATCTATGGAAGCTGATCTGCGGATATCGTCACAAATGCAGACGCTCTCACAGAAAAATATTGTTACGTTGCACGATGCATGGAGCTATCTTGCACGAGATTATAACTTACAGATTGTCGGTTCATTTGAACCTGAAGGTAAAGAAATAAAACCGCGAGAACTTGCACTTCTGAATAAGACCATAACAGAAAATCATATAACAGTTGTTTTTTCGGAGCCATCTCTTTCCAGTAGCGTACTCGAAAATTATGCCCGTGATAATAATCTGAAAATCGCAGTAATAAACCCTCTCGAGAGTCTGGGAACATACAAACAGTCTTATACAGCAATTCTTGAATCAAACCTCCAAACTATATATAATGCCCTTAACAGCACATGAGAAATGCAATAGATGTACAAAACCTGTCTGTCACCTTACAAGGAAAAGAAGTACTCAAAAATATTTCATTTCATATTCCTGAACGCACTATTAATGCCATAATTGGCCCGAATGGTTCAGGCAAATCTACTCTCCTTAAAGCACTCCTGCAGATACTCCCCTATTCTGGTCAGGTGCGTCTCTTTCATGATATCTATCCAGATTTCTCAAAAGTAGGATATGTCCCGCAGAAATATGAGTTCGATAGAAGTATTCCTCTTACGGTACACGAGTTTCTTTCAATGAGTCTGTTCAATGAATCGGAATCTAAAAAAAATGAGATTATTCTGAAATCACTCGAAGAGCTAGAGATAAAGGATCTGCGCGATATGCACATCCGGTATCTATCAGGTGGACAACTACAGCGTGTATTGGTTGCCCGTTCTATACTCACTGACCCACGCATATTATTCCTCGATGAGGCTACTGCAGGAATTGATTATGAAGGAGTCAAAAGCCTCTATGATGTATTACGCCATCTTAAATCAGAACATGGTACGACCATTTTGATGGTATCACATGAAATAAATATAGTTCCGAAAGTTGCCGACAGACTTATCTGTCTGGGCCATAATTATGTCTGTTCAGGAGAAGTAAAAGAAGTGTTGACCGCCTCGAATCTGACTAAAGTTTATGCAGGTGGTGTTGACCTGCACGCGTTTGAATAATATGAATATATTAGCATTACTATTCCAATATGACTTCCTACAACGGGCGCTTATCACAGGTCTGGTTCTGGGAATCCTGTATGCATTTTTAGGAACGTATACGGTCATTAAAAAAATGGCTTTTTTTGCAGATGGTATAGCTCACGCATCACTTCTCGGTATTGCGATTGGTGTAGCTTTACAAAAAGAAAGTTTCTTTTTTGCCATGGGTGTTGCTCTGCTGTTTGGACTTCTTGTCTATATTCTTGAAAAAAAAACTACAGTCGCAAATGATGTGGTTATTTCTCTGTTATTTACGGCTGGATTATCTGGAGGTATTATCATCCTCAATATAACGCCCGGATATAAACCCGATATTCTATCTTATCTCTTCGGTAATATACTGACGATCACACAAGCTGATTTCTATCTTATTATGGCAACCTCGTTGCTTTTCCTGATCTATATAATTGCACATCGTACACGACTTTTTCTCAGTTTTTTTGATCCTGTTGAAGCACGATTACGAGGTATTCCTGTATCAAAATATGAACTTGGATTTTATATTCTGATATCCCTTGCAGTCATATTAGGAGTGAAATTACTTGGTGTTGTTCTCGTATCGGCATTACTTATTATTCCTTCATTTGTAGGCTTTGCACTTTCACCTAATTTCAGATCGCTCTTTACCATAAATTCAATTATCGCTGTACTAATGATTACTGTGGGTATTCTCCTGTCTTTTATGTTGAATCTTCCTGCAGGCGCCACAATCGTTCTCACGGGAACGATTATTGTGCTGCTGGTTCTTCTATTCCGAAGGTTTCTTTAATAAAGTACTCTGTTCCATCTGATAACAGCTTTATGTAGCATGTGTTCTTCACTAAGAGTTTGCTGACCTTTCCATAATCTCCGTATCCGAAATGATATAAGAGTGATCGTATCATTCCTCCATGTGTTACGGCAAGCACCGTTTTACCTGCATATGCGACAGCAATTTCGCGTAAAAACACATTAAATCTTGTTACCACTTCCTGATCGCTTTCAATATCGTTAGCGTATTTAAATGCATGTTTATCAGCATCTCCTAGTGTTTCGTACTGATCCAGCATATGGCGTAGCTCAGTTGAAAATACGTTATACGGTTTGCCCTCGTAGGTACCAAAGCCTCTTTCACGTAACATTTTTGTAGTCGTGATGGCCATATTCCTCTCGAGTGTGATGAGCTCTGCAGTTCTTACGGCACGTGTTGCGTCAGAAGAAAAAGCTGCGTCAAAATGGGTATCCTTTAACCTCTCACCAAGATCTTTCGCCTGTTGAAGTCCGTTTTCAGTCAGCGGTGAATCCTGCTGGCCTTGTAAAAGCCTTTTAACATTCCATTCGGTTTCTCCATGTCGAACGATATAAAGTGTACAATACGTATCCATATCTTATATTATAGCCTAGCTGTTGACTTTTTAGTGTGATTTAGCTACTATCACACTGTGGTAAATAGAAAACCTTATATACTCGGCATTGTCGGACTTCTTACCTTTGTAGTCATCTGGTACTATATGAACCATATTACCTATAAATCAGATGCAGCTGCAAATAAAGTAAATGTAATGGTGCTTTACCGTCAAGAAGTAGAAAACGGTGTTTCAAGTGCTAATGTTATTCTTAAACCGGTAAAAGAAGGACAGAGAATATCTGCATTTAAAGCCGTAGTAACAGGTGACTCAAATGTTCAGTTTGTTGACGTTGCTACGCCTCTCGCTGTAGAAAAAAATATACCGTTCACCCAGATGGAAAAAAATATTACACAGACAAAAGTTGTTATTTCGTATGTTATTCCAGCTCCGGATTCTTCCCTCCCGAGTATGGTTACCATACCAGTCAAATATATTGGTCATGGGAAGTTAACGTTTAATGCAGCCTTGTCTCAAGTAGCGGGTAATATTCCTCAACATATATTTACGTTTGGCAAAATAGAGTCCGAGAACTAACTGTTCCATGCCTTCGATTTATATTCTTCTATACACCTATTCGTATTAAAATACGCGCCGAGTGTAATAGCATTCTTCATGCGCCTTATCCATTCAGTACGATTTTCATAATAAAGAGGTATGAGAGTGTGTTCCAGTTTTGTATATAAATCATCAGCATCTGCTTCGTCATTATTTGCCGAATCCATGGTGCCTATGGAAAACCCTGCATCAGGGCATGATTTGTACCCTTCGATCCACCATCCGTCAAGGACAGAGAAATTCAGAATACCGTTCATGGCGGCTTTCATGCCGCTTGTGCCAGAGGCTTCGAGAGGTTTCATCGGGCTGTTGAGCCATACATCTGTTCCAGAAACCAGAAGTCTTGCTAATTTGGGCGAATAGTTTTCGAGGTATACAATGCGTACGATGCCCTTTAGTTTTTTAGACATGTGGAGAATATCGCGTACAATTCTGTGACTCACATCATCATCAGGGTGAGACTTACCTGATTGAATGATCTGCACTCTTCCGGCCGCTATACGCACGAGTCGTTCAAGGTCATGATAAATAAGTAGCGGTCGTTTGTAAGCTACGGGTCTGCGGGCAAGAGCTATGGTTAACGTGTCTACATCGAACAATTCATCCTGATCCGGGTGTTCTCTCCCTTCAAGCGTAGTATTTGATGTGAGATGATGATTTACGAAATTCACGAGTATCTTTTTGCATTCCTGATGTGTGTTGAAAAGCGCATCATCTGGTAATTTGGTGACTGCCTGGGACAGTGCTGAAGGGTTATTAATCCATTCAGGCATATGTTCATTATAAAGATCCTGCATCGTTGATCCTATCCACGTGCGATGATGTACGCCGTTTGTAATCGCGCCTATCGGATAACCAGGAAACATGTTGTGTGATACCTCTCCGTGTTTTTGTGAAACACCAAAACTGTATTTGCTCATATTGAGAGCAAGCCTGGTCATGTCCAATCGATCTTCACCAGCAAGTTTTCTGATATGCCATGGAAAATATGATTTGCCATATGTATAAGCGAGTTCATAATCGAATGTATCGTGTCCCTCTGGAATAGGTGTATGAGTCGTAAACACACATTTTTTCTTCACATCTGCATCCTGATAATTATGGTCAGGCATAAGGGCGAGAGGTACAAATGCGGCATGACCTTCATTCATATGATAGATATCGACAGATTCATAGCCGATTTTTTTGAGCATCTGTACACCGCCCATTCCCAGTACGAGCTCCTGTGAGATACGCATTTCTCCGTTTCCTGCATACAGGTTTGAGGTTATATCGCGTGCCCACTGAGGGTTGGTAATATAGTCAGTATCAAGAAGATAGACTGGGACAACAAATCCATCATATCCAACAATATCGTATCTCCAGCAGCCGACACTCACCTGTTGATCATTAATAGTGAGTTCTATTCGATGTGGCATTTTCGTAAACTGATCGCTTTTTCTCCACTCAAGTTCTTTGTAACTTTGAGTTCCATCAGGATTAAATACCTGGTTAAAGAATGTTCCATTATAAACAAGGGTCATACCGGCTGCGGGTATTTGCATATCTGCACATGAACGGAGTAGATCGCCTGCAAGAATGCCGAGACCGCCAGCATAGGTCGGGATATGAGTACGAAGCATGATCTCCATCGAGAAATATGCCAGTTGCAGATGTTTTTTTTCGTTAGG
>CAYMIY010000009.1:3986-33336 GCA_964390735.1 uncultured Gammaproteobacteria bacterium | reverse complement strand
TGATCTCTAAAATTATTCAGAATCCCGCAAAGCCCGTAGTTGCCATACTTGGTGGCGCCAAGATTTCAACAAAAATTAATCTTATCGGGAGACTCATGGAGATTGCTGATTATCTTCTGATCGGCGGCGGTCTTGCGAATACATTTTTAAGCGCACAGGGACTTGAGATCGGCAAAAGTTTTATTGAGTATGACAAAGTAGAGAATGCACGGCGATTATTGTTTGACGCCGCTCAAAAAAACACAGCTATCATGCTTCCTTCAGATGTCGTGGTAGGTAATCCGGAAGATAAAGAAAAAGGCGGGATTACTAAAAAAATAACTGATCTGAGTAAAGAAGATCAGATACTTGATCTCGGGCCAGAGACACAAGCCAAATATGGTGCAGTAATTGCAAAGGCTCATATGATAGTCTGGAACGGTCCTGTCGGCTATATTGAAAATCCTGTATACAAACTGGGCACTGATTTTATCTATTACGCAATTACACAGAACTCCGAAGCAACTTCAATAGTTGGAGGTGGAGACACGCTCGCTGCGATATCGAAAGATGAGTATCTGGACAAAATAACACATATCTCAACCGGAGGTGGCGCCATGCTCGAGTTCATTGAAAAAGGTACGCTCCCCGGGATTGAGGCGTTGAAGAAATAGGTTGTCATCCCTCGCAAGATATACCGCATGACGGGGGATCCATGAATTGCAGATTCCCGCCTTCGCGGGAATGACAACTTATTTATGTGGCACTTCTATCACCACATTCACGGGTACCTCTGAAGATATTGTTTTGACGACTCCTGTTTTTCTAATGGATGGCAAATATGAAGTCCCCGTTACCTTTTTGCCATCAAGCCAGTAGACATCGAGATCCATAAATGTATTTTCATTCCAGAAGGTCATATAATCTTTTTTATTGAAGTAAAAAATCATACCGTCAACGCCATCCAGATGCTCCCGATACATCAATCCTTTCTCGCTTTTTTCTTTTGTATCAGCAACCACTAACTGGAGTTTTTGTTTGTTGAGCGTATAAGAGATCACTTTGTAGCCCTTCCATGATTTAGCAAGATTATATTTTTTTACACCAAGCAGCATATCAATAGCTGCAATAATGAGGAAAATAGCGACGAGTACAACTACTATCATGCGCCAGGTTACATGGAATTTTGAATGACGGATTTGCATATACGTGAAAATCTATCTTTTGCCGTTGTCTGTAGAAAACTCACACGCTCGCGGCCCTGGTAATCGCCCACTTCCTGCCAGACTGATCTGCCTGCCAGAAACCCGGCAGCACCCTGCGATACTGCATCACCCAGCTGCGACAGGAAATCATCGAATTTACCTCCTCTGGTCAGAAGTATCCAGGGAATATCACCTGCTGCATCTGTTATTTTTTTGCATGTCTCAACATCACCTGGATATTCCAGTTTAAAGACATGGGGTCGCACACCATTCTTCAAAAACATTTCTACCGATGCAAGAATATCGCGACTTTTGTTTCCCTGTTTTCCTGCAACATCATACGTCACTATTTCAAGAAACAGAGGCAGATCATATTGTTCACATTCCTTGAGAACCTGTCTTGCTGTTTCAATTTGCTTTGCTGCAGACGCAAGGTTGGGATTAAAATACAGTAGTATCTTCACTCCAGATGCCCCTTTACCTTTAAGTTCTGCAACCGTGTGTTCAAGTTCCGTTATGCGTTCACCGTTTTCATCTTTAAATCCTGTTTTTTCTATGGCAAGTAAATAAGGCTTCGTGCTTTTATAGGCCGGTAAACCATATTCAGTATCAATCAGAATGCCGCTAAATAAATCCTGCATTGTTTCTATTATCTGTCTTTTTGCTTCTATCATCTCCTCATCTGTCACTGCCTGTTCGTTTGCAGGGTTAAGGATTTTCTTAAAACTGCCTCGATGATCGAGAGCTAACATCAGGAATTTTCCGTTGCGGGTGAATTGTGTTATGTCCATATTATCTGATTATAGTACTTCGTGATATCATATTACTATATGAAAACCATTAAACAATCATACAGTATGCATGCATCATTGGAAAAAATATGGGATGCATTTACGAAACCCTCAATAATCGAAAAATGGGGAGGCGGTCCGGCCAAGATGGATGAAAACGTCGGGACTCATTTCAGTTTATGGGGTGGCGATATACATGGAATAAATAAGGAAGTATCACCTATGAAAATGCTTGTGCAGGAGTGGTATGGAGGCGATTGGCCACATCCTTCTCTCGTGACGTTTACGTTTTCAGAAAAAAAAGGAGATGTGATGGTGGATTTAGTACACGAGAATATTCCTGACGAGGCTGCAAAAGACATTGAAACCGGTTGGAAAGAATATTATTTAGGGCCGATGAAAGAATTAGTAGAAAGTAAATAACAAATTTTCATTTGAACGTGAGAGGTCATGAGATGGTAGGAACCATCTCATGACCTTCTCGGCAACTAGCACTTCCGGCGCTGCCGTATTCGAGCAGAGCTCGAGTTATTGCAGCGCGTTAGGCGCTAATCGCAATCGCCGGTGCAGCCGGTGCGGCACATCTGCCGGTGCGGGCAGTGGCTGCCGGCGGCGGCATTGGCCGCCTTGCGATCAGAGCGCTGAACCACGATGCGGTCGGGCGGGCCCTGGCGCTTTTTGTCCTTTTCATTCGTCTGGACAAGCTTTGCTTTCGGAGGCATAGTCAGATCCTTTCCTGATAAAGGTTACAAATCATTATGTATTATACAAAATGAAGAGAAAATATGTAGAGGAGATGAAAATTATAGGCTTTTACGAAGATAGATAGGTGAGGTGCCCGGGCGGACGTCACGCCCGGGCAAAACTTACATATAGAAAAACCACGTTTCCCGGCAAGCCCCTCACAGCCGGAGGGTGGCCGGGATCAGGCGCATTCAGGTAGGGACTGCCCCTACCTCGCCTCTGTATCGCGCTAAGGCGGTTTAAACACGGCCATGTGTGTTCCTTTCTTGCAATCTTTCGATTGCATATGCGCGCTTATTAGCGACTGTTTGGCGGCAGCCGAAATACGGCATCAAGCGGCCAAACAGTACATTTTACAATATTATAAGATATTTGTCAACTATTTCTATATGAGGTATAATATATATATGACAATTGATAATCAGTTCAAATTTACTGTTCACAAACATGAAGAAAAACCTTTTCATTATGACTTCCGTATATACATCGATTCAGATATGTATTTGTGGAAAATGGCAAAAGGACCTACGCTGGATAATACCGTGAAACGACTTGCCAAAATAACTGAAGATGTCCATGAAGAGACAGATATGTGGGATGAAGGACACTATGTCCCTGAAATTGAGGTATCAAAAGGCGAACGTAAGCTCATAACAGATCCTGCCGAGGAATTACAGGTGATGAAGGAAGGTATGAAAAAAGGAGAACTAAAATTTACTCTGCACGGAAACAAACTGAAAGGATCATTTGCGCTTATCAAGACACATGGCTTTGCCGGAGAGCATGCGTGGCTCATGATTAAGCATAACGATGAACATGTGAAAGCAGGATATAACGCGAACAATCATTAAGCTGCACCTAAACAAGATTACCAATCGACATGGTAGTATATAAATATGACAGATGAAACAGCTATACCAGATCTACAAGATCACACACATATTACTCAAGAACCAGATGAAGTAATTACTATATCTTCAGACCGTTTAAGACAATGGACAGAAAAAGGTATGGCGAAAGCAAGCAGTATTGCAGAAACATATTTAGGATTAGCACCGTGTAGCATATCGGCCATACAAGATCTTTTAGAAAGTTTATATCGCGTCAGAATAAATAAGGTTGATGCAAAAGGAAATGTTTTGGATTATAGAAACATGACAACACTACTCGCATCAGAAACTTCAGCGCTTAAACAAATGTTATCAGAACTTATATCAAACGAAATAACTATAGACATGTCTCAGAGTATTTTGACAGGAAATATTAATGTTATTTTTGCACATAGACCTTCATATCATGACTCAATTACCATCGCCGACTCTACGGGTAAATCGCAAAATGTTCCAAATGTTTTTATAGAAAATAGAATTCCACGAATAGTAGTTTCTCATTCTTTTCTCTCATTTCATAGTGATCATAACAGTATAGAATTTGGTTGTGGAGAGGAGTCATTAGGTGGTATCTGCGCTTACGTAGATAAGGATAATAAACATGGTATGCCCGCAGGAGTTACAAGAATGTTTTATGACTATGATGATCCATATGATTCTCAAAAAAACAATATTTGCCTTGCTCGCAATGACGATACAGAATCTGGTAAAGTCCCCGAAGTAGACGCTCTTATTATGACTCGTCAGTTAGGCGCAGAAGTCTATTACGATGCTCAAGGTAATATCCAATGGATCAAAACATATTATAGAGATGCCACTTCAGGTAAAGGTGTGTATTTTGAACATACACCTCAAGTTGATGGTTCGGTGACTGTAAAACCATCACGAAGGAATCTTCCAATAAATGGTTTACAGATTCCCGAAGTGTTTATCTCTGATAACATTGTTACGGTAAAAAAAGATGCAATAAAGTACGATTTTCCTCTTAATGTAAGTGTGGATACTATAGGAACATCAGTAATGAGAATGCTTTCGGATAGCTTTGCTCCAATTATCCATGCTCAAGTCTGATTCTCCGTTTTATTCGAAAGTAACGCATGCATGATGAGGTTATGAAGACAGTATATCGAGAGAAAGCGACTGATCTTGAACTCTTGACAGATACAGTGTTACTACATTGGACTGCTATTGCAATACAAAATAATTACCATGAGTATGGATTTATTTATTAAACTGCTTCTGTTATACTCCTGCTATGGCACCGATTATTCTTGAAATAGACAATAAAATAATAAGAGCAATAAGACATGCATTAGACGAAGAAGTAATCTCTTTTATTAAAATCCAGAAAGGAGAATTTAATCAAGTTTATAAAGTAGTAACTAATAATAAACCAGTAATTTTGAGGATTTTTCGACAAGCGAACTTCCCTGAAGATACAAAGCTGCAATGGATTTCCGACCAATTAACAAAACGATCTATTCCCGATGCAAAAATACTATATTATTCTCGAGATAATTCTATCTACCCAAACGGGTTTATGGTAACTGAATTCATAGAAGGGATAAATGGCATGGATGCAATTGAAAATAAAAGAACCACCTTCAAACTCTTCCACGAAAAGTTAGTATCACAACTTAATTCAATACATAAAATAAAACTCAACCATTTTGGTTCAATAACCACTGGATCACAAATTGACTTCATTGAAGAGAGAATTCAAAATGTCAATATATGTTTAAAACCTATGAATGGAATTATTGAGAAAAATATATCTAATAAGATAATTGAAATAATTAATCAAGTACTATTACCTATTAGATCAAAATTTCAACCTGTCCTTATTCACAGTGACGCTTCACCAGTAAATAGTATTTATACGCCAAAAGGTGATGTTGTATTGGTCGACTGGGACGGTGCAAAATCAAGCATATGGATCTATGACCTCGCATGGCTAACCTATTTTGGTTCGCATCTTAGTTCTTATGGAAGCAGAGAAAAAAGAAGAGAACTTATAATTGAGGCATTTCTTAAAAATCATGATTTGGGAGAATACACTGTTAATGAAATCATACAGTTAGAAAAAGCTTTTCATATCTCTTTTGCTGCTGAACTATTGCAATACTACTATCACAATATCAAAAATATGGAGGCGTATAAAACTACATTGATTCGATTGGAAGAATTGATCCATTAAAAGTATCTAACATTGCCCCACTTCGCCACGGCTTTGTTAGGGGCATATGAATTTCTAAGTAATGTCTGAAAAGGATGTAAAGAGTCCCCCTTCGCCTAACAGCTACGGTGGGACATAAGAATCGCTAAACTCACTTCGTTCGCAAAGCGATTTTAATGTCGGGACGGCGGGACTTGAACCCGCGACCTCACGCTCCCAAAGCGTGCATTCTAGCCATCTGAACTACGTCCCGTATCTGAGGTGTCCCCATTCTACTACGCATAGTAAAAATACTCTTAATCTCACCGCATTTTTACTATCTCTAATGGGGACCCCGTATTAATACTTAACTTTATTTAAGTATTGATCTTCTTATTATATCATTGATCTAGCTAAAAGGAGGTATACTATTAACATGAAACGATATAAACAGACTGCAACTCTAATTTTTATTGGTGTAGTCATAGGTTATATTATCCGTGGGCAGATACCACCTTTTACAAACACACCACCTCTGTTACCCCCCAACCAGTCTTCTCAATCAGTTACACTATCCCCTGCACAACCTATCACATCAGCTTCTTTACCACCTGAAGTATATATAGTCAAAGAAATAACAGATGGTGATACGATTGTGTTAAACAATGGTCAAAAAGTAAGATATATAGGTATAGATACTCCTGAAGTTCGAAAAACAGGTGATAAATCTACCTGTTACGGAGCAGAAGCAAAAGCTAAAAATGCTGACCTCGTTTCAGGGAAAACAATACTACTCAAAAAAGATGTGTCAGAGGTTGACCGCTACGGCAGACTCCTCCGTTTTGTATATTTGTATGACCCCGTCGCTTCAAAAGAAGGAACTTTCGTAAACGATTATCTCATTCGTCAGGGGTATGCGCGTCTAGCAACGTTTCCTCCTGATATCGCAAAAGTCGAAGAATTGAGAGCAGCAGAAACTGAGGCACGGAATAATAATCGTGGCCTCTGGGCATCATGCAAGTAATACAACACGTGCAGGTGCACCATCTTTTGCATTTATTTTAAGCGGAAACGCGATGATCGTATATTCCCCTTCAGCTACATGTTTGAGATCAAGACCTTCTATGATAGGAATAAGTTTTGCAAGCAATGCCGTATGGGGTGTATTGTCTTTTGAGCCTTTCTGTTTCACTGATAATGCATCGATCCCTACGAGTGTAACGCCCAGACTTGCGAGATATGTTGCTCCCTCGCCTGATAGATACACATAGTCTTCATAAAATGTACTAAACCCCCGTTCTGAATTAGACGTTTTAAGGAGAATACGCTCGCCTTTCTTAATCTGTTTCTTTTCCAGATCTGCTTGAGATATATGAGATACAGATGATGATAGATCAAGTACACGACACGGACCAATAAAGGTACTTAAGCTCAGATCATCGATATCCAGTCCATCTTCGAATGCGTGACCTGGTGAGTCGATGTGCGTGCCATTGTGTGTGCTTGATGAAAACTGGGAATTCGTAGATGAACCTGTCGCGCTTTTAAACGTATCTATTTTAAAAGGAGGATTACCCGGATAAATGATAGTCTCGTTATTGAGAGTAAGCGAAATGTCGATGATGGTTTTATATTTAAATTGTTGCATTGTCCCATTGTTCCATTGTTAAAACAATGGAGCCATGAAACCATAGAACAATTTACTTCGTAACTTTATGTCCTCCAAACTGATTGCGTAACGCCGACACGACCTGTCCCGTGTAAGTCTGATTTTTTTCAGAATCAATGCGGAATTGAAGTGCATCTTCTATAACTTTGACTTTCACACCTATTTCCTCTGCCGCCTGTACGGTCCACGCTCCCTCTCCTGTATGCGAGACAATAGGCGAAATTACCGATAGATCATCACCGTATATTCGTAGCGCATTCTCTAGCCATCCCATGAGTTTAGATTCAATTACACTTCCATGATTATAGATATCAGCAACATTGCGCAAATCAAGTTTAAACTGTGATTTTTTGAGCACTTCAAATCCTTCTCCTATAGCTTGCATCATCCCATATTCTATTCCATTATGTACCATCTTTACAAAATGTCCTGCACCTACCCCATTACAGAACTGAACGCCTCCAGGTACGGACATCGTTTGAAACAAAGGTAAGAGATATTCATATATATCCTTAGTTCCTCCTACCATGAGACATGCACCATTTCGCGCACCGCCTGGGCCGCCAGAAACGCCCACATCCATATATATAACTCCTGTTTTTTTTATCTTATTGTGCCGAGCGATAGTGTCTTTGTAAAACGAATTGCCGGCATCAACGATAATATCACCTTTTTTGAGATATTTGAGAATTCCTGTTTCACCAAATATGACATCATCTACTGCTTTACCTGCAGGTACCATAATCCAGATAATACGAGGCCCTTTCAGTTTATTCACCATCTCTTCATAAGATGTAACAGGTGTCAGGTTAGGTGATGACAGCTGCTCCGCAACATCGTGTGTCCGGTTATATGCAAAGACATGCCATCCTTTTTCCGATAACTGTGATGCAATACCTGCGCCCATTTTTCCAAGCCCTATTACGCCTATTTCTTTCGTAAGAACATTTCTCCTTTTTTCTGTAACTTCCGGTTCCACTTTCGTAATACCCCATGTTTGTGACGTATATGAATGGAGCGGTACCAGATTCCGTTTCCATCCATCGATGATTGGATCTATAAAACGCCACATTGCTTTTACTTCATCGGTTGATACAAACAACAACTGGTTACCTCCTATGCAATCAAGTAATAACTTCTCATATTCTTCAACAAACTGCATTTTCTGTCTGCCCTTGCGCAAGTTAAACTCAAACATCTGCTCCTCGAGTTCCATCTCTAGTCCCGGTTTCTTTGCCCAGAATCTAATCGTGATTTTTTCTTCTGGTTCGAGTGCAAATGTCACGGTATTGCGCTGATGCTTGTTTGGATCAGGACACAGACATGGGGTAATGTGATTAAACGAAACAATAATTTCTTTTCGGGCTTCAGGAAGTGATTTACCTGATTCTATGAAGATCGGCACACCATCCCATCTTGGGTCTGATAGATGTGCAATAATTTTGAAATATGTTTCGGTTGTGGATTCGGACGATACACCTGATAACTGTTTGTATCCCTCATATTGACCACGTACGGTTTGTGTTTTAATTTCCTCATCGGTAAGAGGAATAAGTGTTTTAAGGCTTTCACTTCTTTTTGCACGGATCAGATCAGAATTTGTAAGTTCTGTTCTGCCCATTGTTACCAAAGCGAGCATCTGTAATAAATGATTCTGACCTACGTCTTTAAGAGCTCCCAAGCCATCATAAAAATTACCGCGTGTGCCTACGCCAATTGATTCATAGAGTTTTATTTCTATCTTTTCTACATGTCGGTTATTCCATGATGATTCCATAAGGTTATTGGAAAACCTGAACGCCAGGATATTCTGCAGCATTTCTTTGGCGAGATAATGGTCAATACGATATATCTGTTCTTCCTGGAAAAGTTTTGCCATTAACAGGTCGAGCTGTTCTGCAGTTTTCAGATCATCACCAAATGGCTTTTCAACAAGTACGCGCGTCCAACCTCCATCAGGGCCGCACGGAATGGTGAGTCCGCTATCTGATAAATTAAGAAATATTTTTTCGTAATATTGAGGAGGAACGGCCAGATAAAATAATTTATTAGCACACGTTTTCCATTCGCCGTCTATTCTTCCGAGCGTTGTTGCCAATCGATCATAATCAGCTTTTTCAGGAAAGTTTCCCTGATGGTACGAGAATAACTGAAGAAACGAGGTTACTTCATCTTGCTCTATTTCACTGTCTTCATGAGTTTTGAGTATCTGTATGATATTTTCCCTAAACTGTTCATTGGTTACATCTCGTCTGGAAAAACCTATAATGTGAAACAGTTTAGGAAGTTTCTTTTTTTGATATAAATGGAATAACGCAGGGACAATTTTTTTATTCATCAGATCACCAGTAGCACCGAAGATAACAAGAATGGTTGGAACATTTTTCTGTATTTCTTGCATATAGCACATTCATTATACACAAGAAAATCTGTATACTAGCTGTATGAAAAAAAAGTCAGTGATCTTAATCGGAGCAGGCATCGGCGGGATTGCTACTTCGATTTTGCTTGCAGATAAAGGATACGATGTTACAATCCTTGAGAAAAATGAGATACCCGGTGGAAAAATAGGACAGGTCAAACGAAATGGATTCACATTTGATCAAGGTGCGAGCCTTATTATGCTTTCTGATGTCTATAAGGATTTCTTCAGTAGAGTCGGGAAAAGAATGGAAGACTATATTTCCATGTCACATTTAGAAAAGACTACATCGTTTTATTTTGCAGACGGGACGACGTTCTCATTGAGCTCTGACCTTGAAAAAAATATCCAGACAATCAGAAAATTCTATCCTGACGATCTTGAGGGATTTAATTCATTCCTGAAAATTGGAAAAAACATCTATTCTATGTTGTATGATGGCCCTAAACTGGCAATGCGTAATTTTCACAAAATGGGAGGACTGGATTATCTGTTCGATCCGAAAGTGATACTTGGTTTTATGAAACTGAATCTGCATAGAAGCTGGTTTCAGACGGTTCAAGCATGTTTTAAGGACGAGCATCTGCGATTTATTTTTTCCTACCAGGCAACATTTATGGGCATGCATCCCAAAGACGCGCTAGGCACCTATGCTTTTCTTCCCTATGCCGAACTTACTGACGGGATGTATACCTTAAAAGGTGGGACATATGCCATTATTGAAGGCTTTTTAAAGCTCGCGAGAGAGAAAGGCGTAACAATCATAACAAATAGTGAAGTTAAAAAGCTTGAATATACGGATTCTCGCATTACAGGCGTGGTAACTGCAGATAAAACGTATATCGCTGATATTGTCGTCAATAATACAGATGCTGCTTATTTTTATACGCACCTTATGCCTCCCGAGAAAAACAGCACATACACAGAAGAAAAACTAAAGAAGATGAGGCACTCAAACTCCTATTTCACGATTAATATCGGACTGAAAAAGCCTATTAATTCACTCGGACATCATTCGTTTTTTGTGGGTAAAAACTGGAAAGAAGCATTTGATCTTGCGTTTACACCTCAATCTGTCGAAAAGTTCGATACAGATAACATTTGTTACTACTTCCTCCAGCCGACTATCTCAGATCCTTCGTTGGCTCCATCTGGTAAAGCAACTGCATTTATCCTCATGCCTGTGTGCGGTTATGATCCTGATTTCGACTGGCTCGCGCATGAGGATGAATGTAAGAATAAGATCTATGATGTTATAGAAAAGCGCGACGGTATTCCGATACGAGATCTTATTGAAGAAGAGATTGTCATGAGCCCACCTCGCTGGGGTGAAAAACTGAATCTCTGGAATAACATTATTCTCGGTTTTTATCTCAATTTTTTTCAGGTTAACGGATTCAGAATGCCAAACAAAAGTCGTGAATTCGACAACTTATATTTTGTTGGCGCATCTACAATACCTGGGCCCGGTGTTCCGACATGCATTACAAGTGCTGAACTCGTAGTAGATCGTATACTTGAGGCATCCGGGTAATCCCTATATAATATAATTGAATGAAAAGCTTAAAATCGATATTTAAAAATGGAAGTGTTACCTACTATTATTCCAGCCTTTTCTTTCCTAAAGGACTCCGTGATTCAGTAACAAAAATGTACGCATTTGTTCGCACCGCAGATGATTATGTAGACGCAATCCCTCAACAATCTGTAGAGTTTAATGCATTCGTAAACGAAACAAATGATGTTTTCCGATGTAATCAAAGCGGTAATCTTGTAATTACTTCGTTTTTTAACCTGTTTAAGAATTACTCATTTCAGAAAGAATGGATAGATGCATTCCTCAAAGCAATGTCATCCGATCTGACAAAAAACATATATGAAACATATGAAGAACTAGAAGAGTATATGTACGGATCGGCAGAAGTGATCGGATTGATGATGGCGGCACTTATGAGATTGCCGGAAAAAGCATATGCTTCCGCACGGATCCAGGGAAAGGCAATGCAGATGTTAAATTTTATCAGAGATATAAAGGAAGACATTGAACTTGGAAGACAGTACATTCCAAACGCTGACATGAAGAAATTACAGGTTAAAACCATCACACCTCAAGACCCACATATTAAAGAGCTTATCAGGTTCGAACTCGATCGATATTTTACGCTGCAAAAGGAAGCAGAAAAAGGATACAAATACTGCATATCTCATTCCTATTAAAACTGCAGCGGATTTATATACATGGACAGCACGTAAAATATCTAAGGACCCGTTAGTGGTTTTCAGAAAAAAAATAAAACCAACCCCGCTCTATGTTTTTTGGATTATACTAAAGAACAATTTAACTATATGAAACTCAACGAATATATAACACAGGCAAGAGTAGATATCCTCGAATATCTTGAGAGGTTTATTGCGGCAAAGAAAGATGTCCATACTGATCTTCCGTATTATCATGAAACCTTACAGATATTTAAAACCTTTATCCCCCATGGAAAACTCATGAGAGGTATCCTTGTTATACTTGCGGCAGAATCATATGGAGTCAAACGTAGTGATGAACTGCTAGCAGCTGCTCTGGCTATTGAGTTTACACACTCTACACTCCTTATGCATGACGATATCATGGATCAGGACGAAACACGGCGCGGAAATACAACCGTATATAGTTCTTATAAGAAAATGGCAGAAGCTTCTCACATCTCACAGTCTTTATTGTACGGACAGTCAATGGCCATGTGTATTGGCGATATTGGGTTATATTTGGGTATCGAAGCCCTTATGGACTGCTCTTCTAATCCCGTGATCGTTTCGAAAATTCTGAAACATTTTGTGAAGGAAGTACAGTATGTTGGCGCAGCTCAAATGGATGATGTGGCACTCGGACATATGCAGACTGAGCCCGATAAGGAACAGATAAAAAGAGTATATACGTACAAAACTGGAAGATATACATTCTCTCTCCCCCTCATAATGGGTGGCTATCTTGCAGGAGCACCCGACAAAGATCTCCAGATCATGGATACGATGGGTGAAGAATTAGGAGTCACATTCCAGATAAGAGATGATTATATTGGACTGACAGGAACAGAAGAAGTTATAGGCAAGCCAGCAGGTTCTGATATCAGACAGAACAAAAAAACACTTCTTCGTGCAATGCTTTTTGAACGACTTACTAGTGAAGATAAAAAAGCAGTAGAAACCCTTTTTGGAAAACAGAACTTAACAAAAGAAGATGTCGATTATGTAGTGAATATGATGAAAATGCATAATGTATTTTCAGAAGTAGAAGAACTGAATACGAAGACCATAAGTAGCTGCCTTACCTACATAAACGACCTATCGATGAGCGCTGAATATAAATCACTGTTTAACGAGCTTGTATTACTAAATACAACACGTTCTAAATGAAATACGAATATTTACTATTCAATGTAATAATCATTGCGTGCCCCTATCTCGTTACTTTTTTTCTACCTCGATACAAGTTGCCACCTACTAAAAAAGCACTTTTATCAATGACCATGCCTGTTACTACTTTTGTAGTGTGGGATCTGTATGTAACGGGATATTTCTGGACATTTAATCCCCACTATATTACAGGCGTGCAATTCGTACATATACCTATCGAGGAATTTCTGTTTTTTCTGACAACTTCATACACGTGTTTGTTTGTGTGGACCACTATGAAGACTCATATAAGATCAACACTTATACACAAACCTATATATTTATATATATCAGCAGTTGTTGTCCCATCCATATTCATATCTCTTGCTCAGCATCTCTGGTATACGGCACTCGTTAGTGCGGGATTGTTTTTCACATTGTGTATGGACGGTATTTTTAAAACGTATATATATACACGTACACTCACATATAAATATATTGCAGTCATAATCGGTTTTACCGCACTGTTTAATTATTACCTCACAGCACGCCCTGTAGTACTATATAACCAATCTGTAAAGACCAATATATTAATAGGTCCTATACCTGCTGAAGATTTTGTTTACGGCGTTGTATTCATCATAAGTGTTATCATACTATATGAGCATGCAGACAAATCTTCCGGCGCATATCAAAAAACTAAATAACATAGATACCTCACAAGGTTCGTGTGTCATATATGTGATGTCTCGTGATCAGCGCGCACATGATAATCCTGCACTTCATGCAGCACAGGAATATGCCATAGAACATAAACTTCCGTTACATGTCTTATTTCATTTATATTCGAGTGTTCCGAATAGAACTGAGCAACACTATCAGTTTATGCTGGAAGGTTTAAAAGATCTTGAACTTGAATTAGCCCTCCACAATATCCCATTTGTGATCACCAAGGGTAAACCTAGTACTGCCATTACGAGCTATATTCATAAACAGAAAGCATCAGCTGTTTTTTTTGATTTCTCGCCACTTAGAGGACCCAAAAGACTGAAAAATAAAATAGTTTCATTACTTCATATTCCCTGTTTTCTTGTTGATAGCCATAATATAGTCCCCGTCTGGAATGTTTCCGATAAAGAAGAATGGGCAGCTTATACCATACGTCCTAAAATAAACAGAGTGCTCTCTGATTTCATCAATCAGACGTATGACTTGCGTAAACATCCCTTTTCGACCACGATACATCACAACGATTGGAAAACTTTATTGCCGGCAATGCGTACGAATATATCATTACGTTCGGGTGAACAGGCTGCAGCTCAGATGCTTAAAGAGTTTATATACTACCGTCTTGATGGATACGATATCAAACGCAATGATCCGTCATTAGATCACCAATCCTCACTTAGTCCATACCTTCATTTTGGACAGATATCAGCACGTCATATTGCGCGTGCAATCAGTAAACATATCGCAACTCATCCTGCATTAAAAGAAGATGCTGATGCATTTCTTGAAGAACTCATTATCCGCAAAGAGTTATCAGATAATTTCTGTTTTTATAATATCTCTTATGACTCGTATGAAGGCATACGTCCATGGGCTAAAGCCACGCTTGAAAAACATGCTAAAGATAAGAGAGAGGTTATCTATACTGGTAAACAGCTGGAGCATGCTGAAACACATGATAAAGCATGGAACGCAGCGCAGATGCAGATGGTACTCACCGGAAAAATGCATGGTTATATGCGCATGTACTGGGCAAAGAAAATACTTGAATGGACTCCCGATGCCGAGACAGCGATACAGATTGCAGTAACACTTAATGACCGCTATAGTCTTGATGGCTATGATCCCAATGGGTATACCGGTATATTATGGAGTATCGGAGGAGTACACGATCGTCCCTGGTTTCAACGACCGATTTATGGAACTATCCGGTATATGAGTTATTCAGGTCTTGAAAAAAAATTCGATATACAAACATATATCAACACGTGGGATAAAGAGAAGTGAAAGCTGTACAATAGACATATGAAAGCTCCACAATTTACGCTTCCCGACCAAAACGGTATCAACCATTCTCTATCAGATTATTCAGGGAAATGGACTCTTGTTTATTTTTATCCTAAGGATGATACGCCAGGTTGCACCATTGAAGCATGCTCATTCAGAGATAAGTCTGAAGAATTATTAAAACATAACATTGTAGTTCTCGGTATCTCAAAAGATACCACTTCTTCTCATCAAAAATTTGTAACCAAATTTAATCTTAACTTTCCTCTTTTAAGTGATACTTCCACAGAAACCATAAAAGCATATGGCGCCTGGGGAGAAAAGAAATTTATGGGTCGTACATTTAGCGGGATACTAAGAAATTCATATCTCATTAATCCAGATGGAGAAATCGCTAAAACGTATGAAAAAGTTAAACCTGCAGAACATACCGCTGAAGTTATTTCAGATGTTGAGAAACTGAGCGGTAAAATAAGTGTTTAGCGAGTTCTACAACTACAAAATACCATCCTACTATCAGCACAAGGAATACCCAATACATAAGTGGCAGATGCACAAACTGAAAATACTGTTTCAAAAATCCCTGCGTAATGAATATACCAAACAGCACTGCACCTATCGCACTTACGATAATATATTTCGATGGATTACTATTGAAAAATGGTACTTTCTTAGTCCTGATAGCCAGAATAATGAGAGACTGGGTAGCAATTGACTCCATAAACCAACCTGTTCTGAAAAAGGGAATATTCGCATGCATAAGAACGAGCAATACAAAGAAAGTTGTGAAATCAAAAAACGAACTAATCGGACCAAATATAAAGATGAATTTCTTAATAAACTTCATATCCCATCGCTGGGGCTTTTGAAGATCCGCTTCATCTACGTTATCAACGGGGAGAAATAACTGTGAAATATCATAGATAAGATTGTTAAGTAATATCTGTACAGGAAGCATCGGAAGGAACGGCAGAAACAGTGAGCCGATACTGACTGAGAACATATTGCCAAAATTTGAACCCATACCCATAAAAATATATTTCATGGTATTAGCGAAGGTTTTACGCCCTTCGATGATACCGTCTTTAAGTACAGCAAGAGATTTTGAAACAAGAATAATATCAGCAGATTCTTTCGCAACATCGACTGCATTCTCGACAGAAATTCCAATATCTGCAGTTCGAAGTGATACGGCGTCATTTACACCATCTCCCATATACCCTACTACGTTCCCGAGTTTGCGAAGTGCGGTGATGATGCGATCCTTTTGATCAGGAGTAAGACGAGCGAAGATATTTGATTTTAAAACAATAGGTATAAGAGCAGCATCCGAATGATGTGTGAGTTCACTACCCAACACTATACCTTCAATCGGGATATTGAGTTCTTCGCATACTTTTTTAGTGACAAGCTCATTGTCACCGGTTAATATCTTAAGAGAAACACCTGCGTCGCTTAGTGATTTAAGAACTGCTTTTACTTCATGTTTTGGCGGATCGAGGAAGGCTGTCAGACCCAAAAATATAAGATCTTTTTCATCAGTTTTATCGTATGTCTTTTTGGATTCTGCTTTTCTGTATGCTATGGCCAGAACGCGAAAACCATCATTACTCATTGCTTCAAACTGAGCTTTGACCTTTTCCCTTATCTGTGCCGTGAAAGGTTTTATCTCCTCATGTTCATCATAATGTGTTGCTATCTCCCAGATACTTTCCGGTGCACCTTTACAGACTATATACATCTCCTTATTATGAATAACAACAGACAATCTTCTACGTATAAAATCAAACGGTATCTCATCAACTTTTTTAAATCCATGTCCGTTCATTTCGTGATGTGCGAGCACTGCCTCATCGAGCGGATTCTTCATACTCGATTGAAAATGACTGTTCAGGTACGCATACTTAAGCACGCGCGTATCTTCTTTACCATCAACATTTTCATATTTCTCAAGACGAATCTTATTTTCTGTTATCGTACCTGTTTTGTCTGTACACAGAATATTCATACTTCCAAAGTTTTGAATAGATGGCAGATGTTTGACGATAACACCTTTATGTGACATACGCATAGCTCCTTTTGATAGATTGACAGTTACGATCATCGGGAGCAGTTCGGGAGTCAGACCGACAGCAAGTGCTATCGCAAACAGGAATGAGTTAAATAAATCTCTGTGGAATACGATATTCACCAGGAAAATAAAGAGCACCAGCAGTAACGTTATTTTCATCACTAATGATCCGAACTGACGTATACCCTTTTCAAAATCGGTGTCCGGTCGTTTTTGGGCTAACTTTTCAGCGATATGACCGAACTCTGTATTCTTGCCGACTGCCGTTACGATCGCAAGTGCTTCACCGTTTACTACAGTTGTACCCATTTTTACTTTCTCAAGAAGATCTTTCTGAGCGGGAAATGATTCTCCCGTTAGTGTTGATTCATCCACATGGAGATCATTTGTCTGCAATATTGTTAAGTCTGCAGGGATAACGTCACCAAGAGTCAGCATAACGATATCTCCAACTGTAATGTGTGATACAGGAACTTCCTTCGTCATATTTTCACGTATAACTGTCGCCTTAATTGACACTTTTTGTTTCAGTTTATCTGCTGCTTTTTCTGATTGAAACTCCTGATAAAAGTCAATGCAGACACTGAAGACAATTATCGTCATGATGATGATGAAATCAGCAACTTCTCCGGAGAAAAGAGAGATAAAAGAAGCAATAACGAGAATGATTATAAGAGGATTTGCGAACTTACTCAGAAACTGCAAAAAAATAGTTTTTTGAGCTGACGTTGCGAACGTATTAAGGCCATATTTCTCAAGTCTATTTTTTACTTCTACCGATGTGAGACCATGGAGAGAACTATCTTGATCATGTAGTATCTTCTTTATTTCGGGAGTTAAAACAACGGCTTCCATATGTATTTATACTATCATACAGAAGCCTTTGTTTTGTTATGTAGATCCAAGTGATTTCTGAATAAGTTCGAGCGTATTTTTCATCACTTCTTCTTTTGTCATACCAAATGCTTTGGCAGCTTCTTCAAATGTTTTATCAGTAATTGCTTTTCCATCTGGATCAACCCCTGCATTACCTTTTCCCATATCATCCTGTGGCATCTGACATCCGCAGTTATAACACATATGTAACACCTCCTTTCATTATTATTTAAATCCCCACTTTATATTATTCCACATCCTTTCATGGAGAAAATATATCGCGGTACTTGTAATATTCGACAGAATAACGAATCCTATAGCTACATCATAGCGATGAGTAATCGTTATCACTATCGTAAAATCAACTATAAGAACTATAACGCGAAATGTTATAGCTTTGAGTAATGATCGTGTATGAGTTTCGTAATGTTTTGATTTCATACTCTATTGTACAACTCAAATATGCGTGAGGTATAATGGTTATATGAAAATACTACTCATATATGCAACTTACTCTGGAAGTACACAAATGGCCGCACAGATTGCACATGATGTTCTTACTGAACATACATATGAAGTAGATATGAAACTCGCATCCGAAATTACCGCTGAAGAAATTAAATCAGCAGAATATATAGTATTAGCAAGTCCGAGCTGGGACGATCATGGTCGCGATGGCATGCCTCATGAGGATTTCTTAAGACTTCAGGAACGTATAGGCGATGCGTTTGCCGGAAAACATATTGCTATGTTAGGCCTTGGTGATAACACATATGCTCATTTTTGTGGATGTGTTGATTATATTGAAGGATGGATGAAAGACACAAAAGCTGAACTATTTGTGCCCTCACTTCGCGTAGATAACTTTTATTTTGACACCGAAGGTAATACGCAGAAAGTCAAAAGTTGGGCATCAGATCTGGTAACACATCTTCCGGCTGCTTAACTTCCGCCCATCTATCGAGACGATAGATCATATCTTTGCGCTCTACTATTACGGGCCACTTATGTTCTTTTGCGTGTTTAGCAAGAAGCGTATTCGGATTAAATGCAATAGGACAACCTACTAATTCAAGTAGTGATATATCACCTTCTGTATCACCAACCGCGATTGCATCTGCTAGATCAAACGAATGAAGTTTCAGGAATTCTTCTATAATCTGTTTTTTGCGCGTGTATGCTGATGGTGAGCCCGTTATAACTCCATTTTCAGTTATATGGCTTGTGCCTCTAAAATGGTCGAATCCTATTATAGATGCAAATTTAGATACGATAATAAGAGGTGATCCGGAAATAGCCATCAAGGTAAACTCTTTACTCTTTAAGTATGGAATCAGATCTCGGGTAAAACAATATAGTTTATCTTTGTGTTCATCAAGAACAGCGTCTGCTACCTGCAGTACCTCTATCTCTTTTTTACCTATGATATGGGTACTATATACGCCTACGACACTCATGATGTATGCCTCATATGTCCCCTGTCTATTGCTCCATTTGTTGTAGTGGCTATACATCTCAGATCGAGCTTCCTGAGGAAATATATCTGCATCAATAAGCTTATGTACGAGCTCTATTAGCAGACTCGATCGAAAGAGTGTACCATCAATGTCAAATATAGCTAGTTTACGTTTTTTCATACTTACTATCTTCTTACTTATTTATCATGGCCTTTATATCAGGACATATTATAGTACAGATATTATTATTTCAATTTTTAACATGAAATACATTTTGGCTTGGATTCTAGGTGTACCTGCTGGTGTACTTATTATCATTTGGTTAGCCAGTAACCTTATTAAATAATTTATTTTTATCTTATGACAGTAATAAACAATACGGCCCCAGCTTCACAGCCCGCGGGTGATAACGGAATGGGATTTCTGCTCGGTGTAATAGTTCTTATACTCTTTGTTATGGGAGTATTTTACTATGGTTTACCGCTCCTAAGAAGCTCTGTGCCAACTACACCAACTGTAAATGTCCCAGGTAAAGTCGATGTAAATGTGAACAACAAATAACATTAACGAGTCCTTGTTTCAAGTGTGAGAAGCATCCGCTTGAGGGGAAGTCCGCCGCCATATCCTCCAAGTGTTCCATTTGAGGCAAGGACTCTGTGGCACGCTACCACAAGGGGAATGGGATTTGCTCCACACGCCGTACCTACTGCCCTTACTGCTTTAGGCGCATCTATTTCTTCTGCTAATTTCTTGTATGATATCGTTTCTCCATACGGTATTTCCGCAATTCGTTGCCATACCTTTTTCTGAAACGGAGTGCCAATAAGTGAATAATGAAAAGATAGTTCATTGTTTTTCCCATCGAGTAGGCTGGCAATCCATTTTTTTACCTTTGCACTAACATCGGTTGGTGCATACGTAATATCAGCATCAGGAATATGAGCCTGTATCCATGATTCTGCGGATTTATTTGAATTGCCGGGAAGCCCTATCCAATACAATATATCTTCCGAAGAAGCAACCAGATAACGTCCTCTATCAGTGTCGATACTATCAATCGATATATGCATACTGCGAAGTATATCAAAATAATTTGAGTCTTTTGCTTATTTTATAGATCTGAAGATAACCCATGATGAGCAATATAGATCCTGCTAAACCGGTTATGATAAAAAACATGTAGATCTGTTCAGGGGTAAGTATGCCGTATCCTCCTCGTTCAAGACTCAGAAAAGTAACAATCAGAATAATATGAAATATGGTTCCCGCAGCAATTTTTTTGAGACCTTTACCTAACTCGCCACCTAGTGCTTTCGCAGAAAGTATTGCATTCACAATAACAAGAATACTTGTGATGAAAATGGAAAGAAACGATAGCTTAAGAATAAAAGTAAACTGTGCTGGCGTGACCATTGCTGATAAATCCATACGTATGTTCTCATCATATAAAGATAAAACAACGATGTCAAGATATCCGTCTTGACAAAGTGAACAATCGTTCATTAGAATGAATATATGAAACGCAATACTATGTATCCGGTAACCGCTCCCCTGTCGCCAGTTCGATTACCTTTTATAGGTGTAATCAAAGCAGGACCACCGGTAGCTGAGGAGGGATTAACCAATGAATCTGTATCTCTTGATGAGTTCCTCGTAACGGCACCCGGATACACCTATTTGCTTCGAGTGTCAGGTGATTCAATGATTAATGAAGGAATCAATCCAGACGATCTCGTTGTAATAGATAAAATGCGTACTCCGCGCAACGGTGATGTTGTCGCTGCGTGTGTTGATGGAGAATGGACGGTTAAATATTTCCGTGAACGGAATGGTCAACCATTTCTTGAGCCTGCAAATCCTAAATATCAGGCTATATTTCCTCAAGCTACTATGGATATCGGAGGTGTAGTAGTAAGTGTAATCAGAAAATATTACTAAATCACACAGTAATCTCCGTTATTTGTGGAGGCTGCACGGAAAAATCGGTGGATTTAATCCAGGTTGGTTTTACTTTTATAAATGCGGTATCTTCATTCTGAAATTGTTTTGCATGTGGGTTTGCAGTAAAAAACATTTCTTCACATTCTTTAAATTCGACCCCTTCACTTATGAGTTCTGCTATTCCTTCGTACTGCACGTATAAATCTGAGAAAGATTGACCCATCGTTAAAGCGACCTGATTATTATTACTGATATTTTGCCATTTGCGAGACGACTTATGTGTGCTGAGTATGATAGATAGATCTCTATTAATAGTATAGGCAAGAACGGCGCACTCAGGCTTACCTTGTACGGTAGATGTCGCGAGAGCACACAGTTTAGGTGTCCTATTTTGTAATGTTTCATATATTGTATTTTTCATATGTAGAACTTATTAGTAATAACCTGATTGTAAAGAAGATGTTTCTTTTTTTCAATGTGCGATGTCTGTTATAATAACCGCATGATCACATTGCAACAACATCAATCATCGGCAGGTATTAACCCTGATGGCGGTAGAATAGAATATTTGCGTTTGAAAGGTATTGAGCTTTTGACGACTGCGAATCGTGGAGACGGAAAAAAAGGATCAACACATCCGTGCTCACCAATTTTCGGTCCGGAAACTACGACACATTTTGGATTATCTCAACATGGTCCGGTACGAAATACCGTTATGAATATAGATGAAGAAACTGAAACCACTGTGAAACTCTCTGCCTCAGTCGAACAGTCAAACTACCCTCATGGATTACACATCGAACAGCAATTTACGCTAACCGAGACATCGTTTACCATCATAACAACACATACCAACACAGGTAACACTCCTCTTCCCGTAAATTTTGGCGAACATTTCTACTGGAAATCTCCAGCGGGATGGGCCACAGTAATGTTAAACAATCAGATAATTGAAAAGGAAGTGAAAGCGAACGGCACAGCGCCACTCAATGCTACCAATATTATTCAGATACCTCAAATGCCTCCCATAACACTTGAACAGGAAGGTATGCCAGTTACCGTCATATGGTCGTACAAACGTCCAGATAATACATATGACACTGAATATGTCTGCATAGAACCAGCTGAAGGTAATCCCTCTGAAAACTATTTTGGGACACCTTCATCACTCATTATGCCTCACTCCTCTCGAAGTACCCGTTTAGTAATACGTATCTAGGGTTATTTCTTTTTGTCGAGTCTGTCGAGCTTAAGTACTTTTACAAAGGTATAGACTACTGACGCAACGATAATAAAATCAAGGAGCACACTTACAAAATGACCATACATAAACTTTGCTCCCAGCACTTTAAACGCAGCAGATTCCAGACCTTTACCGCTACCCAATGCAAGTCCTACAATCGGGTTTACTAAATCGGTTACCAGTGCTGATACTACCTTGGCAACGGCTCCTCCGAGAATAAATCCGACAGCAAGACCTACGACTCCCTGTTCTCTAATAAATTCGATAAATCCTTTCATAATAAGAATGAATGTGTAATAAACCTATTGTAACATGTGACGTTTAATCTGACTGTGATACTGTAATTAGCATGTGTCGTATGATATAATACCGGATGCTAAAAGTACTGATTGGATTGTTGACAGGAGCTATAATACTTATCACGAGTGTGCGAAATGTAACCGCGGATCCTGTTCTAACATATACCTGTAATGCGACAATAATTCCATCTTTGCACAAAGAAACGGTTCCACTCGCAGGCGCATCCGCCTCTTTCGATTATTCAAATACTTCAGGATGTATGAATCTTGATAATGCGCTTAATACTGCATCGCTATATGCTCTATCACGTGTAACAGCATCGTCTGTCATAAGTCCGAAATAACCCTGACTATGCTTTGCATTGACCGTATGGAATATCGCATCTGTAGCTTTTCCGAGTTCTACACCATTTCGAATATGTTCCATCACTTTTTCTGGCAGCTCCATAGAGATTGATGATCCGATACCTTCCTTACCGTTTTTATCTATGATGACGATCCATCCGCAGGTAAACCAGTGCCCATCTATTTCCTGTAGACCTCCTTCAAGTCCAACTCCAAAATCGGCGTGTGTTTGCGTAAGTGCTTTCATCGCTCTGTTTCGTGCTCCCCTGATAGTTTCCTCCAGATGCATCGGCTGGTCTGGTACTTCTGATGAAACAGATACACCCTCAACAGTTATCTCTTCCTTTGAAAAAACCTGTTGAAATGCCATTTGCACGGCCTTTATTTTAGCGGGGTTATTCGATCCGACAGCGATTTTCATAAGATAGATTATAGTACGATTGGGTATAATTAATGTATGGATAAACAATATAATAAACTTACTCCCCAAGAAGAAGCTGTCATTCTGCATAAAGAAACAGAAACACCGTTTACCGGAGAATATGATACCAATTTCAGAGAAGGAACATACATCTGTCGCCAGTGTAATTCGCCACTTTATGAATCGAATGCTAAATTTCATTCTGGTTGTGGCTGGCCTAGTTTTGATCAGGAAATACCAGGTGCTGTCACAAAAATAACCGATGCTGATGGCCGTCGAACGGAGATCGTATGTGCAACCTGCGGCGGACATCTAGGACATGTATTTACCGGTGAAGGATATACTGAAAAAAATACACGCCATTGTGTTAACTCGATATCAATGAAATTTATACCAAAAGATGAAACCTAATAATGTTGAAATTGCCGTTTTTGGTGGAGGATGTTTCTGGTGTACCGAAGCCATTTTTTTGAAACTGCGAGGAGTAATTTCTGTGATGCCAGGGTATGCAGGAGGTACGGTAAAAGATCCAAATTATTACGAAGTAGGATCAGGAACTACCGGGCATGCAGAAGTCATTAAAATTGAATTTGATCCATCAGTAATCTCATACGAAAATCTTCTTGATGTGTTCTGGCACGTCCATAATCCAACTAGTTTAAATAGACAGGGTGCAGATATCGGAACTGAGTACCGCTCAATTATTTTATATACATCAGAAGAGCAAAAGCAGAAAATAGAAGCATCAAAGAAACAACTTGAAGAGTCCAAAGAATATGAGAACCCGATCGTTACCGAGGTTCAGAAACTTGATTCGTTTTACGATGCAGAATCCTATCACAAAAACTATTTCGATAAAAACAAAGAACAACCATACTGCCAACTTGTTATTGCACCTAAAATAAAGCACTTTCTTGAAAAATATGGCAATATGACATAATTCTCAGCGAACTATTACGTCACTCTCACATTCACCTTCTACACTACTAGTATTACTATTTAATTAATCATATGCCAGAACCAAGACCACCAGAGGATCAAAATAAACCACATCCGCCACCACTGCCTCCTCCCCCAAAGCACGACGTACCTCCTCATATTCTAAAAGAAATAATGGATATGAAGGAAAAAATCGGCAAGCTTGAAGGAATGATGGAGATGTTGCTTCGACAGCAGGGCAAGTAATATTGCTAATGCCGTGTAGTTATATCGCACAAATCTACTACCCGTAATTCAGGAAGATTACATTGCAGTTTTATATATCCCGTATTCACAACGGAGCCAGCAGGTATCTGATGATGCATTGCATAGCCCATATGAAAAAGAAGTGTTCTCATTGTATTGCCGTGGCTTACGACAAGTATGTTCTCGTTTTGATGTTTCTTATATACATCACCAAAAAACTGGTTTAGTCTTGTCACAACTTCTCTACCGTTTTCCATTGCAGGATTACTTTTATATAAGAACTTTTCTTCTTCAGACATATTATCAGGTGTGTCAAGAATGCTGTTTAGATGATGCACTTCGTGTCTTAACGCTTCTTCATCGCCAGGTAATGTATATCGCCTTTCTCGAAGTAAGGGGGATTGTGTTACATGCAGTTTATGAGGCATCGCTATTATTTCTGCAGTTTGAACTGCTCGTATGAGGTCAGATGCGTATGCAGCAGTAAAAGGCACCTGCTTTAGTTCATCAGCACGGGCTTGCGCCTGTTCTATACCTTTTGCCGTAAGGGTCGTTTCCAGTTCATTTTGAGCATTTGTATAAATACCTGCATTAGAGTGCGATTGCCCATGACGAACGAGATATATTGTCGTATTCATAGTCCGTTATTATACCGAAGATGCATCGAGTATTATATGTATATGGGACTATTACGTTTTTTGCTCGCTTTAACAGTAGCCCTATTTCACGCTAATCCTGCCTATGTGAATAACATCACATCTACCGATATTGCAGTACATTCCTTTTTTATTATCTCGGGGTTCTATATGGCTTTTATATACCGGGAAACATATATGCACAAAGTTTCTTCATATAAACTTTTTATCACGAATCGATTATTACGCATTTATCCTCTGTATTGGACAATTCTCCTACTGATAGTATTTGTGGCGCTTACGAAACTCGTGCTTCAATGGGGAAGCGATGAAAATGTACTTGTGCGATTATTTGCTTTGCCCATGTACGATAGAATCTGGCGTATAATTCAAAACGTATTTTTTGTGATTACACCCGATTATTGGATTCAGCCATTTAAAAATCCTGATTTTGTTATTGGTCCCCAGGTATGGTCTCTTCAGGTCGAGGTTCCCTTTTATTTACTCGTGCCATTTATACTGAGGAATCATCCTCGAAAAATACTCACCACACTCACCATCATTCTTATTGTTATATACGGACTTATCTTTCCCTTACATATACTGAGTGAACAATCACTTCTCTATTTATTCCTGAGCAACATTGTTTATTTCTCTGCCGGTATTGTTTCTTATCTTTTGTACACAAAATCCAAACTAAGTAAAACCCAGCAGATTTTTTCGTTCCTTTTCGCTCTTAGTTTTATGATATTAATCCCCACCATGCAAAGCATAAGCTTTTTGTACTATCTGTGTCTCACACTCTGTATACCCGGCATTTTTGAACTTACCAAAGCTAATACTATTGATAGATTTATCGGCTCATTGTCGTATCCTCTCTTTATCTCTCACATTTTTTTCGGAAGCCTGGTAGCTCACTTACTTCACATACAACAAAAAACATGGCAATATCCGTTCATTTTTGTATGTAGCGCTTTCATAGGATCAGTCTTTCTCGCTTTGTATGTTGAAAAACCTCTTAATATATATAGAAGGAAACGCGTTTTAACGGCACGTAGTTCACCGCATAAGCAGGATTAGTAAATATTCTTATAGGTTATTTGCTTTTATAGGGTATAATATAGATATGTCAGCAAGGCTCAGAACCGCCATTTTATTAAGTCTGGTCCTCATAACCGAGGTACTTATTTGTTATGGCGTCATTCAGTTTTTTACCTTGCGCTCGATTACTTCTGATCTGAAGAAGCTAACCAGTCGCGTTTCACAGGAGTTGACATATAAGAACGGCAGTTGGGATACCTCACAGTATACATCTGATCCTCTTACTCCCCATCCCAGCGGTTCAAGTGGATTCTCTACCCCTCTTTATATAATTGCAAGTGACGGATTTGTAATTGAACGAAACTCGCCTATTCCAGGCCTACTTGATTCATCCGATTTTAATCACTTAATTGCATTTACCACACCACAAACTCTTAAGATTGTAAGTAATGAACAATGGCGCATAGCTTCAGAACCAATCAAGGATAATGCTAAAACAGTTGGTGTTATTGTTGTGAGCTTATATAATCCCGATAAATTCATTCAGAGTGGGGTTGACGAAAAACTGAAAAAGAATATCGATTACATTAAATCCAAGGTAGTTGTTTCGAATGGAGATATTGTAATAAAGGATATAGATATACGAAATATCGATTATGATATCTCCTTTGAAGTCGTAAATAGTTTCAATAAGGTTTTACTCAATAACGGACGTATGCCTTCGTATATAGACAAAAGTTATGTCTATAACGAATTAAAAGCAAAAAACCGTGAACGTTTTATCATTGATTCAACGACACATAAGACATATAAAATAGTTTCTGAGACGATTCAGGATAATGCCGGCAACACCGTAGGATTAGTAATTGCCGGAGAAAACACATCGTTTATTACAGATATATTTTATCAGTCACTTCCTTTTATCCTTATCTTCTCGCTCATTCTTTTCGCAATCTGTTTTGTCATTCTGGATATATATAACTCACACCAGCTCGAGAACGCATTGAATGAATATGAAAAGCAAAAAAATACGAAGACCATTCCTGGCCACATAATGTTCAATAAAAAAACAAGCAAACTGCATATTGATTCAAATGTCATTGATATTCCTTACGCTTCTAACCAATATTATCTCTGTAAAACAATTTTCTCTGATGTAAAAAAGCGCTGGGAAGTGGATGAAATACTAGAGGCATTTGGACATGATACCGCGCCGGAAAACTGGAGAAAAGTATATGACTCAATGATACTTATAAACAAAAAAACAGATTTGTATATACCGGTTAAGCTTATCGAACTCAAAGACAAAACATATCAACTGAATCCTCAACTTTTAACTTCTACCTCTTAATATAGCTTCATGTGACTCAACTTTGAGAACAGGTTGAGTCCACAACCCAACCTGTACAATCGGGTTAGTATGAAATCTTATTTATTTCTCATCATTATCGTTTCTCTGGCACTTCTTTTGCACGTGACTCAGGTTGAGTCAGCGTGTTCTCGATCCCTCGTTGCAGGGAGGACCTCCGTGTGTGTTTCGCGTTAAGAGCAGATAAAAGGGAGGTTTGTGGTGCCGTATATGAAATACATATTTACGATGTATCTGACCATTATTAATTTATTAACCAAGTATGAAAATAGATTCTATCTATCACCGTGATCCCGTTACTATTTCATCAGTCACAACGCTTCGAGATGCACTCGAAACAATGCTTGAAATTGGCACCAACAGCCTTGTGGTAAAAGATAATCAGACAGTTGCAGGAATCGTTACAACTGAAGATATTGCCCGTGCAATCGTTCCAGATGAGTTTGAAATTAACACAGGCATGGCTGATGCATTATACAAACCTCATTACTTCGAAGAGGTATGCATAGAAATTGAAAAGAAACCGGTACAGACTGTTATGCGAACTGATTATTTAAGTGTTTCACCTGGCTCACATGTAATGACGGTCGCCGCTTATTTCCTTAAAAATAATTTGTATGTAGTCCCTGTTATCGAACACGGAAACCTTGTAGGTATAGTCACACGTACACAGATCCTTCATGCAATTGCACACGCTCTTAAATTATCAATTCCACCTAAATCATAACTATGCATACCGCCGGATTAAGTGTACTTTCATATGCCTCTATCGCGATCCTTGCTGTTGTTTATTTCTTTCTGATTACTGAGAAAATGAACAAGGTAATTGTTGCCGTGCTTGGAGCTACTGTTGTCATCCTCGCGCAATTGTTTCAGGGTGAAGGAACTCCTCAGCAAATCGCTTTTCATTTTATTAGTAATAATCTAGATGTTCTGGGTTTTATTGTCGGTATGATGATACTCGTAGGTATCGTCCGTGAGTCGGGCCTTTTTGAAGCAACAGCTATCTGGCTCGTTAAGGCAGTAAAAGGAAATCCAGTATATCTCTTTATTGCAATATGTTACCTCACGCTGGTCATGACGGCATTTCTATCAAATATTCCGACTATCTTAATTATTGCTCCTGTGGTTCTCGTGCTTACAAATGAGTTAAAGCTTCCATATCTTCCGTTTTTTATGGGAATTATAACGTTTGCTAATATCGGTGGC
>CAYMIY010000009.1:0-3886 GCA_964390735.1 uncultured Gammaproteobacteria bacterium | reverse complement strand
GCTTCCATATCTTCCGTTTTTTATGGGAATTATAACGTTTGCTAATATCGGTGGCGCAATGACACCCATTTCAGATCCTACTACCTATTATCAGGCAACAACGGTAGGACTTTCATTTATTGAAGTCATATCAAATTCGGGTATGGGAGTGATTATTTTATCAGTAGTTTCAATTATCTATTTCCTTATCTGCTTCGGCAAAGAGCTGAAAGCTGCTAAAGTTTCACCTAAAGATGTTGCTGCATTTAATCCTGCATCAGCAATACAGGATAAAAAAATACTATTTATAGGTGTTCCCCTTCTCGTTGTAACTATTGTAATCATGATACTGAAAGAGTGGATCAGTAAATCAATGGGCGTGCGCGTCGATAACGCATCCATTGTTCTCTTTTCTGCTTTCCTTGCAATGTTACTCTTTAACAAAACGCCAAAATATATTTTTGAAAAGATTGTTGACTGGGAGATCATCTTTTTCTTCATGGGATTATTTGTCATAATCGGATCACTTGAACACAACGGCGTCATTAATGCCTTAGCTCAGGAATTATTGCGTCTTTCAGGAGGAGCATTATCCCCTCTTCTGTTCCTGATCGCCATGGGTTCATCTGTACTATCCGTATTTATTGATAATGTACCGTACAACATTACGATGGTCAGCGCAGTGCAGGAAATGGCCAAAGCAGGCATTCTGGTCTACCCATTATGGTGGGCACTTAACCTTGGCACATCTCTTGGTGGCGCCGGTTCACCCATTGGAGCAGCATGTAACGTTGTCGCGTGTGGCATCGCAGAAAAAGAAGGAAAACATATTCCGTTTGGAAAATACCTTCTGTATGGATTCCCTCTCGTCGTCATTAACGGTCTGGTCATGTTCGGATACTTATACGTTAAGTATATGTTGAAATAATATGGTAAGAAGGCTGTTTCGTAGAGCAACTTATTTTTCTGCGGCAGAACTAAGTGTGTTATCTTTTATCATTCTTTCTCTTATAGGGGGTGCCCTGTTGTGGTATACTGAGCGCAATCGCACGGTACATTCATTTGTACCGGTACACCGGCAGGTGCAGATTGTGCCGGTAAACCCTACAGCAGGTCTTACGATACCCATTGGCGAAGAAACGCATACTGCACTGAAGCCAGTGCAGTATAAAGGAGAGCGATTTGTCGATATGTGGTTTAATGCTATTTCTGCTGTATGCGTTACCGGACTCACCACATCTGATTTCTCACAGTTTACTCTTGCAGGACAGATCATAACACTCCTTCTCATTCAGATAGGCGGACTTGGCGTTATTGTCTTTACGTCCCTCATTGCATTTGCAGTATTTAAAGGATTATCAGAGCGAGCTTCTCTTCGGAAAGTTCTTGCGTCAGTTATGGATACGGAACATCATGATGTGCTGGATATGCTCAAGTATGTGTTCTTGTATACATTGCTTTTTGAAGGATTAGGTACCTTGATCATGGGCACCCACTTGCAGCTTCTTCCCGATAAATCGATACTGCATAGTATCAATCCATGGTGGTGGGCAGCATTCCATTCGATATCAGCATTTAACAATGCGGGTTTTTCACTTATGCAGGATAATCTCATGAGTTTTGTTACTGATCCTGTCATTAATATAACTGTCGCATCTCTTATTATTTTAGGAGGTCTGGGATATCCGGTGCTTATTGCAATCTATATGTGGATGCGTACCATGGCAAAGAAGAATGGTCTTACGCAGCTGAAACTGCAACACAATTTTAGTGGGGTTGCCTCACCGGTACAGGTACGCATTGCGCTATACAATACTATTGGTCTGCTGTTAGCAGGAATCGTTATTCCGCTCATTGTGGAACAGGGAAGTAACTGGTCTTCGCAGTACACATTTTCACAGAATATTCTTATTCATTTTTTCCAGAGCGCCTCAACACGCACTGCAGGATTTAACACCATTGATGTTGGTTCTCTTCATGTAACCACCCTATTTCTCTATATGCTCCTTATGTTTATTGGAGCCAATCCAGCAGGTACAGCAGGAGGTATCAAGATTCCAACAGTAGCAGTTCTGTATGGCTATATAAAGGACTGGTTTAAAAGACCAGGTCAACCAGTGATTTTGTTTGGAAGAAGAATTAGCAAATTTGCCGTTTCACATGCAATAAGATTATTTTTCTTTTCTACTATATTTCTTGCTGTAGTCACATTTGCTATTTGTTACATTGAACGCGATTATCTGATCACGCCAGATCCGCTGTTTAACTTTACCAAAGTTTTATTTGAGATATTTTCTGCCTTCGGCACAGTGGGTATGACAATGGGCTATACAGGAGGCGTCACGAGTTTTTCAGGTATTCTATCCCCCGCGTCGAAAGTACTGCTTATCATTGTGATGCTGTTTGGCCGAGTGGGAGCACTCACGATACTCGCTGCATTACCATGGAAAAGACGTCATGCCGACGCACCTCTCACTGAAGATTTCCCTGATTCATATAAGATACAGATAGGTTGATTATATGAGTTGTTTTAAGGTGTTCCAATAACGAGTGTCTCCCTTGAGGAGGCACTCGTAACACCATTCAAATCCCCATAAAAACACTGCATCAGGATGTAACCCTTTGGCATATACCATATTTGTCAGAAGATGTTCTGGCAGACAGCTAGGTGGATTATGTTTGGATGTATGTATTTCAGTTGGCTCCCAAGGTTCTGCCTGTAGTTCTGCGATCCACATTTCTTTTCCACGTGACTTCATCTCGCTAATTGTCTGATTTATCTTTTTTTTTGTATCGCGTGGGCCCATAAACCGATAATATGAACCGAGTACTTTGACTGGCTGGCGAAGATAATAATCAAGGCCAATGATATCTACGTGATCTACTATCCCTCTATAATAACCTCTTTTCAGTAAATCATTTCCCCAGAATGTGACCATGATTTTTCGCTCAGGATCATTCCGTTTTACTATCTCAATTTCTTTTTTCAAAAATGATTCAGAAATAGCAGTGTGTTGCGGTCCTGATGGATCACGTGGCTCATTCTCTACTTGCCAGACGTTGATAGAAGAATGATGTTTTAAGTGGGTAACAGTTTCTGCGATGAATGATAGACACGCTCGTTGTACACCTGGATCGTCGGATGATTGCGGTAACCATGAAGGAATATAATATTCCGGATAGCGAGGTGCTTTCATACCAACTGTCAGAACGACTCGTATATTATGTTGATCACAATAAGAAAGAAATTCTTCAATGATATGGAAATCATAGGTTCCTTCCTTTTTTTCAATTTCATCCCAATAACATCCGAGACGTATCCAAGTAAATCCCAGATCCTTGTATGCTTCAATGGCCTGTATTGGATTGATATGTAAGTAAGAAAAGAATCGATGGCTAAATGAAGCGCCAAGAATTATATCATTCATATTTCCCCATAACAGGAACTGTTACCTTTCCCGCAACATAATCGCGGTACAGTCGAATATCATCTGCGTGATCAAATGCGACTTCAACAGCAATATTATCTAGAGGAACCCATCGCATCTCGGTGACTTCTTCGTCTGATGCACCCGTATCTCCCATGGGCTCCGCAACATACACGAATTCAATATTCTGACGATCTTCGTTTGCACGATCAGGGTTATCTTTGATGTGAATGAGTGTTATGTTTGTTACTTCAAGTCCCGTTTCCTCTTTTATCTCGCGAGTAATTGCCTGAATAAGATTTTCATCTCGACCAACAAAGCCCTCGATGAGGCCCCATTTACCGTGCTCAGTAAGTGGTTTTCCATTGAACGTTCCTCGCTTCCCGAGAAGTATCTTGCCATCTTTTACAATGACAGCATTCGCAGTAACGTGTCGCAGTTTTCCTTTTCCTCCATCTTCAAATTCGCAGGTTATCATA
>CAYMIY010000008.1:33580-37190 GCA_964390735.1 uncultured Gammaproteobacteria bacterium | reverse complement strand
TTATAGGTAAAGGTATTTGCGAGCACATGATCTGGCAAGATACCAAAAGGTTTCACAACCGGGTATATATAATCAGCAAATCCTCCCGAAATAATATAGATATGATCTGTATTTTCCTTGAAAAAAGACTTATTCGCGCGTATCGACGGCGTGATATACTTTGTCAGTTTACGAGTAAACACCTCTAGTTGTTGCTTTGAAGGAGTAAAAAGTGCAAAACGCTGTGAGAGAGATTGGTCAAATGGAATTTTACCTTCCATTCCCAGTTTAGTAATTTCGCGCATGTTAAGAAGTATAGACTCTCTATTTGGATTGTCCTTTAAGCACATAAGGGCAAACTCTTCCAATGACTCGATAGACACAAATGTGCTATCAAAATCAATGACTACATTCATAGAATATTTCATATTATTTCTTTATGTTATATCATAAAATAATGTGTATGAGAATGATGCTGAGCACATTATACATATTTTTGACATATGATGATATATGTGATATACTATAGGTACTGACCTGAGTGGTAAGCTGATATATCATATCAATTTACCAGTCAGATCAGATGTTTCTTGGCCGGGCAAAATTTGCACGCCCGTTCCTAGATATTTATATATCTGATTTGGCTTAACGTTTGTTTCGGGCAGTGTTGCGGTTTTTTTTTTGCAGCACTGCCCTTAACCTTTTACTAGATCTACATAAAAATATAACTTCTGATATACTTCTTTTGTATTACAGACAATCTCTTAGCATGGGAGGGATATTACATGGCTATTCAAACAGATGTCGGACTGGTCAGCAAAGAAACTCTGAACAGGAAGATTGAAAATCTCTCCAGGAAGAAAGACTCAGTCCGCGCTAAGATATCGTCTAGGAAAATGTCGAAGGAGGCCGCTGAAAAATATGCTGCGACCTTAAGAGGTAACGGGTATCAGGTAAGACTGACCGTCGGATGTCCAGGATGTGAAACACATTCAGATCCTATTGCGCATATTTTTGTGGTTATAAAGAAATAAAGCCCATACATATGCGCAGCAAAGGGGAGGGTCTTAATTGGCTCTCCCTTTTCTCATTCCCCATACTCCATGATTGCTTATACCGACACAATTATAAGTTCCTGTTTTTCGGGCACGTGATAGTACTTCAGGATATGCACCTATTAACACAGTAAGTGTCACTTGAGTGCCTGTACTACCTCATCTCCAAATGCTGAAGTAGATATGGGATTTTTTTCCACAACATCTTTCGTACCTTTTCCTGTTTCAAGCACTGAACTAACGGCGTTTCGAATGTTCTCTGCCTCTTTCTTGCATCCAAAAGAATAATCGAGCATCATTGTGGCAGACAAAATCGCACCCACAGGATTTGCGATGTTAAGGCCTGCGGCCTTAGGATATGATCCATGAATTGGTTCATACAAACCTACATTCGATCCCATTGATGCCGAAGGTAACATACCCAATGATCCGGTGATGACTGATGCTTCATCTGTCAGAATATCACCAAACATATTCTCGGTGAGTACCACATCAAACGTCGATGGGCGTTTCACAATCTGCATCGAAGCATTATCGACAAACATGTATTCGACAGTTACTTCGGGATATGACTTCGCAAATTCCTGAACCGTTTCACGCCATAGTCTCGAAGTCTCGAGAACATTCGCTTTATCAACCAATGTAATGTGTTTGTTACGTTTCATCGCAAGGTCAAATGCAAAACTGCTTACACGCAGAATTTCTTCTTTCGTATACACCGATGTATCAAATGCACGTGTCCCTCCGTCAGATCTGCCACGTGGTTCACCAAAATAGATTCCACCGGTAAGTTCGCGTAACACTATAAAATCTACATTTTTTATGATTTCTTCTTTTAGAGGTGATTTAAAACTCAAATTTTTAAATGTGAATATAGGTCTCACATTCGCATACAATCCCAATGCTTTACGCATTGCCAGAAGGCCCTGCTCAGGTCGCACTTTTGCAGTCGGATCATTATCAAATCGGGGGTCACCTATCGCACCAAACAGAATAGCATCTGATGTTTTACATAGTTCTTCAGTTTCTTTCGGAAATGGATTGCCTGTTTTATCAATTGCCACTGCACCAATGAGTGCTTCCGTAAATGTAAACTCGTGTTTATATTTCGATTCGATCTTGTTAAGAACTTTAATTGCTTCCGCAACTACTTCCGGACCCACTCCATCACCTGGTAATACAGCTATATTTTTTTTTATGATTGTGCGATTAATGAATAATCATTCTTTCTGTTTTTCTCAAAATCAGTAACCTTATCTTTCATACTGAGCAGATAATCAATATCGTCATATCCATTCATGATGCATATTTTTTTGTATGGGTTAATGTCAAAATGTTCTGACAAATGTGATGATGGGACACTCATATTCTGTTGCTCAAGATTAACAATTATTTCGGTCTTCGGATTTTTTTCAATAAGATCAAATAATGTTTTTAATATATCTTCTGATACAACTACGGGTAGAAGAAAATTATTCATTGCATTATTTTTAAAAATATCTGCAAAGAATGATGATATCACGACTCTAAAACCATAATCGTAAAGCGCCCATGCAGCGTGCTCACGGCTTGAACCACATCCGAAATTTTTGCCTGCAACTAATATCTGCCCTCCATATGTCGGATTATTCAATACAAAGTCTTTTTTTGGTGATCCATCGGCATTATAGCGCCAGTCGCGAAACAGATTATCACCAAAGCCTTCGCGTGATATAGCTTTTAAAAAGCGTGCAGGAATAATCTGATCAGTATCTATATTTTCAATAGGCATAGGTATTGCTGTGGAGGTTAGTTCTGTAAGTTTATGTGTTTTCATATTATCGCATTGTCATGCCCGACCTGATCGGGCATCCATTATTTTTCTGGATCCCGGGTCAAGCCCGGGATGACAGAACATTTATAAAAAATCTCTAGGATCAGCTATCTCACCTTTTATAGCTGCTGCTGCAGCGGTAAGTGGACTAACTAAAAATGTACGCGCTCCTGGCCCCTGTCTACCCTCAAAATTGCGATTCGATGTCGAAACGCAGTATTTGCCTGCTGGTATTTTATCTTCATTCATGCCAAGGCATGCAGAACAACCTGGTTCGCGCAACTCAAATCCTGCTTCCGCAAATACGTTATCGAGTCCTTCTTTTTTTGCTTCGATTTCTATCTGTTTAGAGCCCGGCACTAAGTATGCCTGCACATGAGGAGCTTTTTTACGACCTTTTAGTATCTGAGCCGCCATTCGAAAGTCTTCGATGCGCGCATTTGTGCAGCTGCCGAAAAATACATAATCAATTTTCTGCCCGAGCATATGTTGACCGTCATGAATACCCATGTACGTTAATGACTTTTGCAGATTCTTTTTATCGCTTTCTGTTTTCATTTCATCAAGTGCAGGAACAGTACCGGTAACCGCAACGCCCATACCCGGGTTTGTACCGTATGTTATCATCGGTTCTATATCGGCTGCATCAAATATTTCGACACGGTCATATGTGGCTCCCTCATCGGAAGGCAACGTTTTCCAGTATGCGACTGCATCTTCCCAGTCCTTTCCTATCGGCATAAACGCGCGATCTTTCATATAG
>CAYMIY010000008.1:0-33480 GCA_964390735.1 uncultured Gammaproteobacteria bacterium | reverse complement strand
GACTGCATCTTCCCAGTCCTTTCCTATCGGCATAAACGCGCGATCTTTCATATAGTCGTATGTTATTTCATCCGGTGCAATCATTCCTCCTCGCGCACCCATTTCTATACTCATATTGCAGATAGTCATACGGCCTTCCATCGATAAACTGCGAATCGTGTCGCCTGTATATTCTACGAAATAACCTGTCCCTCCGGAAGTAGACAGTTTTGAAATGATATAGAGAATAATATCTTTTGCGACTACTCCTTTTTTGAGTTTACCGTTCACTTCAATCTTCATGGTTTTCGGTTTATATTGAAGAATTGTTTGTGCAGCCAAAACCTGTTCAACCTCACTCGTACCGATGCCAAATGCTACTGATCCGAACGCGCCATGAGTTGATGTATGACTGTCACCACATACTATAGTCATTCCTGGTTTAGTAATACCCAGTTCAGGACCAATAATGTGTACGATTCCCTGGTAAGGATGTCCAAGCCCATATAATCTCACACCGAATTCCTCACAATTCTGAGTAAGCATTTCAACCTGCTTGCGCGATAGGAGCTCTTTGATAGGTAAATTCTGATGTTTAGTCGGAACATTATGGTCTGCGGTCCCCCATGTGCGATCGGTTCGTGCTACCGGAATTCCTCTTTTGCGAAGTCCATCAAATGCTTGAGGACTGGTCACTTCGTGTATAAGATGTGCGTCAATATAGAGCACTGCTGGATACCCTTCTTTCTGAAAAACAATATGATTCTCCCAGATTTTTTCAAATATAGTTTTTTTCATAGGTCATCCCCGCGCCATGCCTGCCGGCAGGCAGGAAAGCGTGGAACTGCATTCTTTATTTTGCAACTGCTATCATTTCAATTTCAACTAGAGCTGCCTTTGGAAGTGAATCAACCGCTACTGTTGACCTCGCTGGTTTATGTTCGTTAAAAAATGATGCATATATTTCGTTTACCGTGGCGTAATTATTCATGTCGGTGATGAAAATAGTTGTTTTTACAACACGATCAAACGATATTCCAGCTGCGGTAAGGACATTTCCTAAATTCTTCATGACCTGCTCTGTCTGTGCCTTGATTCCATCGTCCAGATTTCCTGATGTCGGATCGATCCCTATCTGACCAGAGCAGAAAATCATATCGCCACTACTAATTGCCTGACTGTAAGGGCCAACAGCCTGTGGGGCTTTATCGGTATATACTGGTTTTATCATAAATGTATTGAATTTCTAATATGTCATCCTGAACTTGGTTCAGGATCTCTATTTGTAATGGGATCCCGAAACCTGCCTGCCGGCAGGCAGGTAAATTCGGGATGACAACTAACTTATCGATATAAAATTTTTAATTCGTCTGCAATAATCGCTAATCCTTTTTTAACTGTTTCTTCACTTTGACTGTATGTAATACGCAAACATTCGTTCGTATGCTGCCAGTCTTCCTTGAGTCCCGGGAAGAAATAATGACCTGATACGACAAGCACACCTTTTTTCTTAAGTCGATCATATAATTCCTGTGAGCTTATCGGTAAATGTTCACACCAAAGCCACAAGAATAATGCTCCTTCACTCTTATGTAACCGATACGAAACATTCGTACCTTTCATGAGGTCATGAAAGTAAGCAATCGCTTGTTCAGATTTTTTTTGATAAAACGGTTTCACTATCGAATGACTTATATCATCAATTGATCCGTCTTTGACATACGGAAGCATGAGCTGCTGTCCAAGTGTAACTGTTGCGAGTGATGCAATCGCATTAATGCTCGACATAAGGCTTATCACTTCTTCGCTTGCGATAATGATCGATGTACGCGAACTTGGTAATCCTATTTTTGACATACTCATAACATAGATCGTATGTTCATCCCAGAACGGATGTATATCGGTAAATATAATATGAGGAAATGGTGCACCGTATGCATTATCGATTATGAGGGGAATCTTGTGTTTCACCGCGCGAGCATGCAGTTCTGCTATTTCTTCATCAGTCATCACATTGCCTGTTGGATTTGTGGGACGTGATAAACAGATTGCTGCCGTATCATTAGTGATAGTAACATTCTTAAAATTAATTCTGTACTTAAAGGTATGTTCGTCAATCAGATCAATATCTGGTTTTGCAGCAACAAAGAAGTTTTCTGCCATACCCTGATCAGCATACCCGATATATTCAGGCACGATCGGCAGGAAAATATGTTTACTACTTCCATCAGCATGCTTGCCCGCGAGCATATTAAACAGGAAGAAGAATGTTGTCTGACTCCCATTTAGTATTCCAATATTTTTTGATGTAAGATTCCATCCATATTTCTTAGTAAGAAATGACGCCATTGCCTGTATAAATTCAGCATCACCTTGGGGAGTGGTATAGTTCCCGACCATGCGTTCGAACCGGTCACCATCTGCCATAATCTCCTGCATACGTTTACGCCACATAGCTTCGATTTCAGGTATATGTGCCGGATTACCTCCACCGAGCATTTCCATTTTGATACCGCCGGACATCGCTTTGCCCAGATCATCCATGAGCTGCAGAATGCCAGTCTTCGCTGTTAGTTTGGAACCAATTTGTGATAGTTTCATAACAAAGTTAACTTGTTACTGCTCCGGTCGATGCACTCGACACAAGTTTTGCATATTTAGCGAGCACCCCACGCTTATATCGGGGTGCTGGAGCTTTCCATGCTTTCTTGCGCTTATTCATTTCAGCGTCATCAATCATAACATCGACTGTCTTTTTTTTCATATCTATTTTAATAGTATCACCTTCTTTAATAAGTCCGATAGGACCGCCCGTTATTGCTTCTGGCGTTACATGTCCAATCATAATGCCATGTGTACCGCCTGAGAATCTTCCATCGGTAATCAGTGCGACATCTTTGCCTAATCCCGCACCCATAAGTGCTGCAGAGGGTGAAAGCATCTCACGCATGCCAGGACCACCTTTTGGTCCTTCATAACGAATGACAATAACATCACCTTTATTTATTTTTCCGTCTAAAATTGCAGTCATAGCCTCTTCTTCTGCTTCAAATATACGTGCAGGACCAGCATGCTGCTCCATTTCTTTGCCACTCAGTTTGATAACCGCTCCCTCGGGAGCAAGGTTACCTCTGATGACCATAATATGATGATCGGGTTGTGCGAGAGGTTTTTCAACGGAATAAATCACGTCCTGATTCGGTGCAAAGTCAGGAGCATCTTCTAAATTCTGAGCTACTGTTTTGCCAGTTACAGTTAAGCAGTCACCATGTATAAATCCGTGTTTGTAGAGATGTTTCATGACCATCGGGACACCACCAATCTTGTACAGATCTGCCATGACATATTTGCCGAACGGTTTGAAGTCGCCGATTAAGGGAACTTTTGATCCGATGCGTTCGAAATCGTCGAGTTCCAATTTCACTTCTGCCTCGTGTGCGAGTGATAATAGATGAAGAACTGCATTCGTTGAACCGCCAAGTGCCATCACAACAGTGATTGCATTCTCAAACGCTTCGCGTGTCATGATATCGCGCGCATGGATACCTTCTTTCATCATATGAAAGAGTGCCTGCACTGAGCGAATACAATCATCTATTTTGTCTGAGGTAATTCGATTATGCTGATCTACGGCAGGGTGCGCTGCACTACCAGGCACACTCATACCCATGGCTTCGATAGCCGATGCCATGGTGTTTGCCGTATACATACCTCCGCAAGCTCCATTACCCGGACACGAATGACATTCAACATCATGTAGTTCCTTTTCAGTTATTTTGCCTGCACCATAGGCTCCAACTGCCTCAAAGGTACTAACGATTGTCAGATCTTTGCCATGCAATTTACCAGGTTGAATAGTTCCGCCATATAAGGTTAGTCCAATAGCATTATTACGTGCCAGAGGAATAAGAGCCGCAGGAATTGTTTTATCGCATCCGCTCAGGGTAAGTGCACCATCGGCTGTATAAGCTTCATGCATCATCTCAATACAATCTGCTATGAGTTCGCGTGACACCAAGGAATACTTCATTCCTTCCATACCCATGGTTTCACCATCGGTCACCACAGGGGTACCAAAAATCATCGATTTACCCCCTGCTTTTTCTACTTCTTTGCATACAAAATCACCGAGTTCACGAATGTGCGCATTACACGGCGTTATATTAGTGTAAGGGCATGCAACGGTAATGATAGGTTTCTGAAAATCCTCGTCATTAAAGCCAACAGCCCGCATCATAGCGCGAGCATGAGCGCGTCTTGACCAGTCTTTCTGTCCAGGTTCACTGGTAAGCATGCCGCTTCGCCATTTTAATGAAGAATCATTCTTACAGTTACACCCTTCACAGTCACAATTACTCATATGTATATATAAATTTATAAAGATTCGTTACTATTCCGTTGTCAGGGATTATCCAAACATAATCCCTGACATATAATGCATTGTCATTTTCTGCGAGGTTTTTTGCAGGTGGTGCAAAACCACCCATGTCCTCCGCAGGTTTGACATGTTATTTGTGCATACTCATTAATAGCGATGAGGTAAATACGTTCCTTTCCTCTACCTCTGCATGTTTTGCACGAAATTGCTAGTCCCTCATGCGTCTTTCCTGAACAACCTTTTTTAAGCCTGGGCTTTAAAGCCATGACTCGCTCACTTTCTCTATCTGTTATATCAGATAGCTATATAACATCTGATCGCTCGTTAATTTATGGAAATTCAAACCTATTTTTGTCATCTTGTCGACGAGCGGTTGTAAATCTTCCTTATTCTTCAACTCTACTCCTACAAGTGCGGGACCTTTTTCCTTATTCGTCTTTTTAATATATTCAAATCGTGAGATATCATCAGTCGGTCCTAACGCTTCGTTCAAAAAGCGCTTAAGTTGACCAGGCTTCTGAGCAAATTCAATAATGAAATAATGTTTTCTGCCTTGATAGACGAGGCTCCGTTCCATAATTTCAGGATAACGCAATATGTCATTATTGCCGCCGCTCAAAATACACACCACCGTTTTTCCTTTTATTTCATCTGCGATATCATCAAGGGCTGATATAGATAGGGCTCCTGATGGCTCTGCGATAATGCCATCGCGCTGATATAGTTCGATCATCGTCGTACATACTTTCCCCTCAGGCACGACAATAATTTTTTCAAGATTCTTTTTTGCTATTTCGAATGTGAGATCGCCTGTGGTTTTGACCGCACAGCCGTCTACAAAGGTATCAATTTTCTCGAGTGTTACTATTTTATTCTGTTTTATTGATTCATACATTTCTGCAGCTCCTGCAGGTTCTGCACCGATAACAATTGCCTGTGGTTTTTTTTCTTTTACATAGGTTGATATACCTGATATCAGTCCGCCACCTCCTATAGGTGCGATGACCATATCAAATGCTCCCTTTAATTCTTCATATATTTCTTTTGCTATAGTTCCTTGCCCTGCTATTGTGTACGGATCGTTAAATGGATGCACGTAAACTGCATTATGTTCTTTTGCATATGCTTGTGATGCAGCATAAGCGTCATCAAATGTTTCACCTGTCAGAATTACTTCAACATATTCACAACCAAAATGTTTCACTTTCTGGACTTTCTGATTCGGTGAAACGGCAGGCATGAATATAGCACCTTTTATTTTTAATGCCGAACAGCTCCAAGCAACACCTTGTGCATGGTTACCCGCACTCGCACAGACAATTCCTCGTTTTTTTTCTTCGTCACTTAATGAAGCGATTTTGTTAAACGCACCTCGAATCTTGAACGATCTTACTTCCTGCAAGTCTTCGCGTTTAATGTAAATCTTCGCGTCATACTGTGTTGATAAGCGTTTCGAGAACTGAAGCGGTGTTTTGGCAACTACTTTTTCAAGTCTTGTTGCTGCTTCTTCTATATGTTCTATGTTTATATTCATACAATTTATAAATAATAATGCCATTATAGGGGCCGGGATGCTGCTCGTTACATCCCGGCGGTAAGAGTTATCTTGTTATCCTTTTTTTGGTTTCTTAATATGAATTAGATGATGAGGAGTCTGTACAGTCATTTGCTTTTGCGGAACACCCTTTTCATGGCATTCTCTGCAATAAAATAAATGAACTCCCTGGACCCCACTGTTTGGAATGCGATAACGTGAACCATCAGTCGTCTTCTTGTTGCACCCCGAACACACTAATTCCTGTGGCATATAAACCTCCGGACATAAAAAGATTTCCCTCACCATATTATACTATCTTATTGAGACAATCTAAATATGCTTTTACAGATGCCAATATAATATCTGTATCGGCGCCAAAACCATAATATTGATTTCCTTTGTGCGATAGTTGTATATGTACTTTACCTAAATCGTCAGATCCCCGTGTTATCGCCTGTATGAGAAACTCTTCAAGATCTACTTTCTTCTTCATGATAATGTTAATTGCACTGAATGCTGCATCGATAGGCCCGTTTCCATTAGAAGTCGCTATTTCTTCAGTGCCATCGACTATCAGTTTTACAGTTGCCATAGGTTTGAGAGGCGTCCCGCATACTACTTCGAGCAGTTCGAGTTTTGCACCCTGCTTTGTTTCTTTATATCCCATCAAAACCTGTAGATCTTCGTCATTTACTTCTTTTTTCTTGTCTGCCAACACAAGGAATTGATTGTACAGTTCATCTAGTTGTTGTTTTGATATTTTTTTGTATCCCAATTTTTCCAGACGATGTCTCAGCGCTGCACGACCAGAGCGTGCGGTCAGAATAATTGAATTCGTGGCAATTCCGACATCTTTGGGATCCATGATTTCGTAAGTCTCACGATTCTTGATGACACCATGCTGATGAATACCTGATGAGTGTGCAAATGCATTGCGCCCGACAATAGCCTTATTAGGTTGTACCGGCATACGCATCAGCGTTGATACTAAGCGACTTGTCGGATAAATACGTTTTGCATTGATACCAGTTTGTAATTTTAAGTTTTTATGTGTCTTTAAAATCATTACTACTTCCTCGAGTGATGTATTGCCTGCGCGTTCTCCGATACCGTTCATAGTGACTTCTACCTGTCGTGCACCATTCGTGATACCCGCTATTGAATTGGCTGTTGCGACACCCAAATCGTTGTGGCAATGCACTGAAATAACTGCTTTATCTATGTTTTTTACATTATCCTTTAAGTATTTGATTTTTGCACCAAATTCCCACGGCATACAGTAACCCGTTGTATCAGGAATGTTTACTACAGTCGCGCCTGCTGCTATCACCGCTTCGATCATCTGTGCTAAAAATGCATTGTCTGCTCGCCCGGCATCCTCGGCATAAAATTCGATGTCTTCAACAAATTTCTTTGCATATTTTACCGCTTCGACACCCTGCTCCAGAATTTTTTCTCGGGTTGAGTTAAATTTATGCTGAATGTGAATATCAGAGGCGCCTATGCCTGTATGTATGCGCTTGCGCTTAGCATATTGCAAAGCCGCAACTGCCGCATCGATATCACCATTTCTTGCACGTGTGAGTGCACAGATGACCGGCTCAGAAACTGCTTTTGATATTTCAACTACCGAGTTAAAATCACCGGGGCTTGAGATCGGAAAGCCGGCTTCTATAACATCTACGCCCAGCTTCTCGAGTGCGCGCGCAATCTCAATTTTTTCGATAGTGTTTAATTGACACCCCGGAACTTGTTCACCGTCTCGCAGGGTAGTGTCAAAAATATAAACTTTGTCTTTCATATTATTTAGTTCTCTCAGGTCTTAACTCTCTAACTTGTTTGCCTGCTCGCCACATCTCGCTTTCGCGCATTTCTGAAAGTTCTTTACCGAGATGTTCCTTATAATCTTTTTTGCTATTTGCTTCGATTACGATTTTTGCTTCATTGCCGCTTTTTACACTTGCATATAATTCTTCGAAAACAGGCTCTACTGCCTTGCGGAATTTATGACGCCAATCGAGTGCGCCACGCTGTGCAGTGGTCGAACAATTTGCATACATCCAGTCCATCCCATTTTCACCTATGAGAGGGATGAGACTTTGAGTAAGTTCTTCAACCGTTTCATTAAATGCTTCACTTGGTGAATGCCCATTTTTGCGGAACAGGTTATATTGTGCTTCCATCATGCCTGCGATTGCTCCCATCAGGACACCTCGCTCACCGGTCAAATCACTATATACCTCTTTCTGAAATGTCGTTTCAAACAGAAATCCTGAGCCGATTCCGATCCCCATGGCAAGTACGCGCTCTTTGGCTTTGCCTGTTGCATCCTGATAAACGGCATACGATGCATTAATGCCTTTTCCCTGCGTGAAATAATTGCGTACGGTTCGTCCTGATCCTTTGGGCGCGACAAGAATGACATCAACATCAGTTGATGGAACAATTCCCGTTTCGTCGTGATAGGTTATGGCAAAACCATGTGAAAAATAAAGTGTTTTTCCTCTGGTGAGATGTTTCTTGATGGTAGGCCACAGTTGTATCTGACCAGCGTCTGATAAGAGATACGCGATGATTGTTCCTTTTTCTGCTGCTTCCTCTACCGAAAAAAGATTTTTATTCTCTATCCAGCCATCAGCGATAGCTTTCTCCCACGATGATGTCCCTTTGCGCTGTCCAACAATCACGTTAAATCCATTATCGCGAAGGTTCATAGCTTGTGCAGGTCCCTGAACGCCATAACCTATAATGGCAATCGTTTCTGATGTAAGCGATTTCTTCGCTTTTTCAAGCGTAAATTCTTCACGCGTTATAACTGTTTCCTCTACTCCTCCAAAATTCATCTGTGCCATAAAATTAATATAAATAAATAATATGAGATCAGCTTGTTGGCTGATTCTCGGCCTGTTCTGATACTTCCATAACTTCAACAATACGATGTATCTGTTTTACGAGCTTTTCGATTGTCCCTGGCTCGCGTTCAACGACTATCACAAAACGTGATATACCATGTTGTTCTGTTTCTGAGACTGAGAGGCTTTCGATATTGATCTTGCGTCTCAAAAAGAGATCGGCGATACGGTAAAGAACCCCTGGTTTATTTTCTGATAGAACGGTTACTGTATATTTCATATTAGCTAAGTCGAATTTCATCAACGCCGGCACCTGTAGGCACCATCGGAAATACATTCTGTTCTTTTTCGACATTAATTTCTAACAGATACGCTCCTTCTGATTTCATCATGTCATCTAGTCCTTTGTTTAGTTCCTGACGCGTATCAACACACGAGCCTTCGATACCATATGCCTTGGCAACTGCGACAAAGTCAGGGCTTTTCATATCAGTAAATGAATATCTTTTTTCAAAGAACAGTTGCTGCCACTGACGGACCATACCCAGGAAATGATTATTTAAAATAATTATTTTGACTGGCAGTTTTTCCTGCATGATCGTACCGAGTTCCTGAATATTCATCTGGAAACTGCCGTCACCTGATATGGAAATAACCTGTTTCTCAGGAGCTGCCATCTTAGCACCAACTGAAGCCGGCAGTGCAAATCCCATGGTTCCTGATCCACCCGAAGTGATCCAGGTGTGGGGTGATCTGAAGTTATAATAGCGTGCTGCCATCATCTGATGCTGACCCACGTCTGCAACCACTATTGTTTTCTCATCTGTTTTTTCACCAATCATCCTGATTACTTCGGCCATTTTTATTTCCCCACTTTCAGGATGCACATCTCCTTTGATTACTTTTTCCTGTTCCTGCTTTCTGAGATCAGTGAATTTTTTGAGCCACGACTCGTGTTTTTGATCTTTTAATAATGGCAATAATGCTACTAACCCTCTTTTTGCATCTGCAACAATCGGCACTTCGGCAACTACATTTTTATTTAATTCTGCCGGATCAATATCGATGTGAATGATCTTTGCCTGCTTTGCATATGTATCGAGTCTTCCTGTCACGCGATCATCAAACCGCATGCCGACTGCGATGATCACATCTGCTTCATTCGTCAGCATATTTGGTGCATAATTTCCGTGCATGCCGAGCATACCCACATAATGAGGATGATCAACAGGCATTGCAGACAATCCAAGGAGAGTTGATGCAACGGGGATACTTGCTTTTTCAGATACAGCAATCATTTCATCAACTGCATGAGACAATAGCACGCCATGCCCTACAAACATGTAAGGTTTTTTAGCATTATTAATAAGCTCGGCTGCCTGTTGAATCTGTTTTGGATCAGGCTCGAGTACTGGTTCAAAACTTTCAATGATGTCTACTTTTTTATATTCAAAATCACAGAGTTCAAACTGTGCATTTTTGGTTATATCAACAACGACTGGACCAGGGCGTCCCGTGCGGGCAATATGAAATGCTTTTGCCATCACCTCGGCGATCTCCGATGCGGAGGTTACCTGATAATTCCATTTGGTGATAGGTGTCGTGATGCCAATGACATCTGCTTCCTGAAATGCGTCTGTACCCACTACAGATGCAGCAACCTGACCAGTGATACAGACCATCGGAACAGAATCCATCATCGCATCCATGATACCGGTTACAAGGTTTGTTGCTCCAGGACCGGAAGTTGCGATACAAACGCCAGGTCTCCCTGTAACATATGCATACCCTTCGGCAGCATGTGCTGCGCCCTGTTCATGGCGCACAAGAATATGGCGAATCTTATCGCTATATCCATATAATGCATCGTAAAATGGCATGATTGCTCCGCCCGGATATCCGAATACGGTATCGACGCCTTCTTCGATCATCGAGCGAAGTATTGCCTCTGATCCTGTTATCTGTTGCTTACTTTTCATTGTTCATTTTGAATTACTAATAGCACTGGCCAATCGTTTAATTGCTGTTTCAATTGTCTCTTCCTTACTATTGGTAAAGTTGAGTCTCATGGTATTTAATCCGGTGTTTTCTTTTGCATAGAAATAGGTACCCGGGACAAACGCAACATTTTCTTTGATGGCTTTCCAGTATAGATCGATCGCATTCATGCCATCGGGACCGGTAACCCATACGAACATTCCTCCATCTGGTTTTGTCCATGCATAATTTTTTGGAAAATAGTTCTCAAGTGCGTTGAACATACATTCCTGTCGAGGTTTATATAACTCAATAATTTTGGGCAGATAGACATCAAGATAATTTCCTTCGAGATATTCACCGGCAAGTGCCTGGCCATAACTGCTTGTATGTAGATCTGCACCCTGTTTTGCTATAGTCATCCATCCACCAATTTCCTTTGGTGCCACAAAAAATCCTAAACGCAATCCCGGAGCAAAAATCTTTGACATCGTACTCATATAGATCACATGATCAGGTGCTAATGATTTGATACTCTGTACTCGCTCACCCCTATAACGAAGTTCACTGTAAGGATCGTCTTCAATAGCTAACACATCATATTTTTTCAGTAATGTAGCTACTGCTTTGCGGCGCTCGAGTGATAATGTTTTTCCCGTCGGATTCTGGAAAGTTGGATTCAGATACACAAGCTTAACGTTATTTTTTTTCAGTACTTCTTCCAGTGCATCAACGAGTATGCCTTCTTCATCTGTAGCGATCTCGACATAGGTTGGTTCGTAGGCATTAAACGCAGACATCGCGCCTAAGTAAGTTGGTGCCTCTACTGCGATGATGTCTCCTTTATTAATGAATACCTTACTCACTGCATCAAGAGCAGCCTGTGATCCACTGGTAACATATACATTATCTTCTGTTGTTTCTATTCCTTTACGTTTTACGTAGGTAGCCACAGCTTTTCTGAATGGTGCAAAACCTTCAGTTACACCATACTGAAATGCAGCTGCGCCATATTTTTCCATGACATTTGCATGGAGCTTGTTAATGATATCTAAAGGAAATGATTCAGGAGCCGGCAAGCCTCCTGCAAGTGATATGACTTCCGGGTTTGCAGTCACTTTTAATATTTCACGGATAGCACTCCCTGACATGTGTTTGGTTCGATCAGCGAATATGTTTTTCATAATAAATTAATTAAAAATACCCCTATATATACTCGACATACCCCACTTCGTTCCGACTTCGTCGAGAACTACGTTAGGGGTTTTGGGAAGTGCCGCATGGTACTTCCCAAAAAAAAACCGCCTCTTGGGCGGGTTCTTTTTACTTTTTTGCAGTCAAGTCTCCCACCCAGTTAAGGGTTTGTAAGGAGGATAATAATGACTGCTGAAAAAGGTCTCATATTGTGTGATCATTATATATCCGTCGTTTTCCGATTGCAACAGAATTATCTGGGATTAGGAAATTGATACATTTAATATGTATTTGTGGTATATAATATAGGATACTGACAATCCGGATGCACATGCCGCGTCCGGAGTATCAAGAAAGGATTGAAGTATGTCCGGTACTACCAATCAAATAAAGGGATCTGGCAAAACGGCAGGAACATCGAAAAGCCATAAGAGTTTCGAGTCTGCTGATAAAGCGAAGGCTTACGCCGTCAAAGAACTCAAGTATAAGAGGAACACATGGTTTCGTGTGTACAAATTGGAGGGTAAATTTTATCCAGCATGGACGAATAGCATGATTCCTACGGGCGCCATCAAAGTGCTAGGATATTCACGCAAGGGGGGCATCTGGGAAGGCAATGCTCGTATTTAGTCAAGTTCGTGCTATCTGATTTGACAGGCCGCGGTTTTTACCACGGCCTGTCACTGACTTTTCTCAAGTTATTTTCTACTTCTTTAATATAACGTGTACACATTTCCCTGATTGATTCATGCTTTTTATGGGTCTTTTGTTGTGTTCCAATTTCTGCAATAAAACTGAGTAAACTTTTTTGATACAAATTACCTGCATTGCGATCAAATGTGACCGACAGATCTAGATTATCTTGATTGCGGTGTAGTTGATCTAGCAGAATTCCACGAGATTCACTTGCAAGATCGTTCATTGTTCCTGTATAGAGCGTTTTGCTTAGCTGAGATATCCTAACGTGTAACACATGAGACAATGCATGTTCATCTGTTATGATCCGTATACGAAAGTAATAATTATCAGCATCATTATCCTTATTTTGAATCTTGATTGTTCGATTTATGACATCGCCTGGTGAGGCATTGGTGATCCAAAAGAGATATCCTTTTTCTGGCCATCTGACTGTTGTTTGTTCTGCTGCAAATGACAAAGGGATAATGATATTGAAGATAGGAAACAATACAAATAGTAATAACATCGATTTCATAATTAGTCTGGTGGGCTTAACTTATTTTGTGGATGTGATAGTGGACGCAGGATAAAATCGATTTCATTGTGGTCTGTATCAACACCGTGCATTCGTTCAATACTTTGTAAAGTACCCGGATTATCGGGATAGCCTAATCCTTCCCTAAACTGATTACTTCCCGTCCCCCAACCAAGCTGGTCGACAATGACATCTGTCGAAGTTAAGAGTGCAATACTATTATTATCTGCCAGGCTTCCGGTGTTTGCGATATCAGCGCCGATTGATGCATTGTATCCATTCGTCGTATTTGCCCATAACAGATATCCATGCCCTTCGATAAAAGTATTGGAAGGAATAACCATAAGCGACGATTCTGTTCCGCTGCTTATGCGTTTTCTTATTTTCCATCCGCTCATATCTATCTGAGTAGATGATGGGTTATAGAACTCAATAAAATCCTGACTTGCAATGCTTCCTTTCGTCTGGACCTCACTGATAAGAACATGTTTAGCTGAAGGTGTGAACGTTGGAGTATTAGTAGGAATCACTGTTAATGATGCTGCATACGTAAAAACATTTTGTTTAGAAATTGCAGTTTCCTGATAATATGCATACACCTGTCGTATTGCAAGTATGAACCAGATCAGTGAAAAGAATACTATTTTTTTCATTATATATGTGCACCCTGATCGAGGGTAACCGATATATCCATGCTATTACTTTTTCCCTGTTGTGCATTACCTGCTGTTTCATCCATACACACTTCCATACTCAGCGTATGAACTACAAAATCGGTAAGTGGTTTATTTATAATTCCTGATGCTGCTAGATCTTTGAGGTCTGGATATCCGTTACTATTTGAGTCGGGCAGTGACACCGGATTATTATCGAGGGTAATGGTTTTGAGTCGCATGATAGATGCAAAATCTGCATCAGTATTTGTTGCAGTGATATCTACATGATTCGCTTTTACGGTGCCAATGTTCTTAAACTGCAACGATGAGGAAGGTAAACATACTCCAGGGGCAAGGCTTGCACCACCAAACGTGGCAGTAACATTATCAGCAAATACGGAATCACCATTTGCCACTTTTAACGTAAGAGTTCCTGTCGAAAAAATATTGGTTGCACTCACCGCAACACTATTAAAGTATGCATATGCAGGAACAGCAACAAGCATGCCGCACATAACGCTTATAACACCGGTTATTATTTTTTTGTTCATATACCTGGTATACAATGTTTGAAAATTGGCTACCACGGACTATACACGACAATAGATGGATGTTATGTTGCTGGAGAAGTATATTACATTCGTTTAGCGATAATAAGCATCGCTTCACCCGTACCGAGAAACGTATTTATGAGAGACATGAGACCGAAATATATGCGTTTTAGAAAAGGATAATCGAGACGTTTATCATCTTCGAATGATATATTGAGAATACTATAATGATGCTCCTTAAGAAGCTTAACCATTTGCATAGTCGTAAAATGCCAGACATGTTCGTTAGGCATAAGAGGCTCCCAGAATTTTTTGCGTACTTTGAAGATTATATTATCTGCGTTTGGAACGCCAATGACGAGTATGCCGTTGGATTTCATTATTTTTTTTATAACCGAAAGTTCTGCATGTGGGTCGGGTATATGTTCCACGACATGATTATAGATCACGACATCATATTTCTTAGGAAGTCTTTCAGTTACCTGTGAAAGATAACCGTTATACACATGTTTGCCGAATTCCTTTTGCGCGATCTCATACGCATGTTTATTCGGTTCAATACCCGTAACCGATAGCCCAGCATCAGTAAGAACTTCCATCAGGATTCCCGACGAACATCCGACATCAAGAACGTTATTTCCGTTTTTATATTTAAGTATGCCTTTCACGATAGGCTGAAATATCTTTTTAAACTTTTCTTTATCCTGTTTGTAGTACTCGCCCCTGCTTTGCGCGGGATCAAACTGGTTGTTAGATGATGGGGCAAACGTCTTTAGCATGCCACATCGCACACATCGCGCAATCACATTCCCTTCAAAACGTTTAAAAACCGTTTCGTCACGATATTCGATAACAGACGCAAACTCCGACTCACTGGAACAGATACATGATGATTTCAACATATGTAGATCTGTCATTCCCGCGAAAGCGGGAATCTGCTGTAATAAACTGCAGATCCTCGCCTACGCGAGGATGACATTCACTTTCTAGTTAATAATTGACAATAATTTAACTTTATTGTAACATCACTTTAATGAGTATCGCGCTTAATAACACCCAGTCATGGTTTTACTTTTTTTACCCGCTTAGCGGGTTGGGTGGTATTATGAGCAAACTCTAGTACCAAATAACGACAATACCCAACCCGCCCACAAGGCGGGTTTTTTTGTGGTGTGTACCGTACGGTACACACCACAACCCCTAACGTAGTTCTCGACGAAGTCGGAACGAAGTGGGGTGGAACAAAGGGGGATATCCCAAGTAAGAAGATTTTATACTGGATCCCCCGCCTGCCTGCCGGCAGGCAGGTCCTGTAGTTACTGGCGAGGGATGACACTTATTATCATTTTTGTTTTCACCCTATGTCCCACTGTACTATCATCGCCGGACCATGTTCGGTTGATGACAACAACATACAAGAGATCCACGAGATCTCACAGATGACCGTTATAAATCAGAATGGCACACAACAGCGTGCTATAGCAGGCACACGCATTGTCGGGCTTAAGTCACGTACCGAACTTTCAGTAAACGGAAAAGGTATGGGAATGGACTATGATGTTCTTCAACAAAATGTGCATATCATGATCAATGGTGGTTCAGGAAAAGATATGGTTGTAACACCGAGTGCACGCATCGCGGAAGAAATACATGCAAAAACAGGAATGCTCATAGCAACAGAAATAATGATGCCTTCTGTTCAGATGCCATCATATGAACACAGGATACCGGCTGGCAAACTGATGCCATGGAATCCTTCAGTAAATCAGCTTGGCTGGCAGGTAATGGAAACGGCTCTCTTCACTGCACGTAATGGCTGGCATATTGGTATCAAAAACGGCAAATGGATCGGCGAAGATACGGGCACTACAACCATGGAAAAAACATGGGCTGGTTTGAGCAGCTATGCAAAAAAAGGAACGGGCGATGTCGTGCTCATACATCGTGGTGTAGATGTGCCGGGTAAAGGCATGTTCCGCAATCTGCCGGTTCATACCGTAGCGGGTCGTACAAAAAAAATCACAAGAGCGAAATTATATTTCGATCCTAGTCATTCATATGGACCAAAATTGAAACATCAGATTGTGGAAGCAACAGTTGCTGCAATGAATATGAAACTAGATGATGGAAGCAATCTGTATGATGGTGTTCTTGTTGAAGTAGGTACATCAAAAACAGATACTGAACAGCATATAACTCTTTTAGAATTAGAACATATGGTAAAACAGATTGCCAAAACGCGCTCCTTAGTTACTCCTGAAGCATCAGGTATGAAACTGAGAAATAGCCGTGATTATATACCATCAGGAGTACTATAATATGAGCATGAATATATCACATCTTGGAATACCTGGATCATTTTCATATCTTGCCGCTGTTGAGTATTTTGGTATGAATAATGAATTTACTGGTAAAAAAACCTTTAAGGAAATATTCGATTCAGTATTCCTTGAGCAATGTGATGCGGGAATAATTCCACTCGAAAACAGTTTAGCTGGTTCGATATATGAGAATTATGATTTACTGTTTAGATATGGGGTAAACGTCATAGGTGAACAATATATTCATGTTGAGCATACCCTCATCGGCATCACCACCGGTGAGTCAGCCGAAGAGCGCATTTCACATCTTAAAAAAGTATATTCACATCCCAAAGCTCTTGAACAATGCAGTATTTTCTTTGAAAAAAATCCGCATATAGAACAGATTGCCTATTCAGATACTGCTGCAGCAGCTAAACATATTGCCGAGCTTGGAGACACATCAATAGGAGCTATCGCAAACGACATATCATCAAGATTATATAAACTGCAGCCTATTAAAAAGAACATTGAGGATGACAAACAAAACTTTACACGATTTCTTGTTATCACCCGCGATACGCCTTATAACGATCACTCAGATAAATGTTCACTCATGTTTACGATTCCTCATGTACCCGGGAGTCTTTACCGAACACTTAAATTTCTTGCCGATCATGAACTGAATCTCACAAAAATAGAGTCGCGGCCGATTGCTGGCAAGCCATTTGAATACATTTTCTTTATAGATTTTATGTTTCATAGTGTGCGATTCAGAGAAATTGATGACATTCTCACAAAGTTTCGCTCCTCTACTCAAACATTAAAAGTGCTTGGATTTTACCCGAGTGGCTCATATAACCCATGACAGATAATCATCTCAAGAAACTCCGTGAAGAGATTGATGAAATTGACGATTCAATCATCGAGCTACTAAACAAAAGGTTTAGCATAACTGATGCAGTTGCTGAGTACAAAAATAAAAATAATATTGGAATGACCGATGCAAATCGAGAACAGACGATGTTTGATCGTATGAAGAAGATGAGTACACATCCTGCATTAACGCGTATTATTGAAAAACTATACAGCGTCATAATTGAGGCAAATAAAGACTATCGTAAAAGTAACATGTAATATGAAAATCTATTTGATAAGTGATAACAACGTTGACCCGAAACCTGTCATAGAGCTGCTTGCACAGAAAACACCGTTTGAAATTATTACGACTACTGACGATAACGTACCTGAAAAGACTCCAGATGGACGTCTCACCGTCTTTCTTTATTCGTCAGAACATATAAATGAAGAATCACTGCGCGATCTCGAGCATAAACATGATATTCAGATTGATGCGGGCACCGTAGACCCAACAACCATATCAGAAATAATCGCAAATCTGCTAGTATAAAGTATGTCCATAACCGCACGGACCAAAATATGTTTAATGATTGGTGATCCTGTTCAACAATCATTTTCACCTGAACTTCATAACATGGCATATAAATCCATTCATGTGCATGATCAGTTTGTATACGTAGCCACCACAGTTAAACCACAACATCTTGATATGGTGGTGCGTGCATCACGCGCACTTCATTTTGCAGGCATGACATGTATTGCGCCTCATAATGAATCAGTCATTCACAGTCTCGACCGCATAGAAGAAGTAGCACGAAAGATTGGGAGCATTGATACCATTGTGAATCATAATAGCGAACTGGAAGGATATAACACCGACTGGCTGGGTGCCGCTATTGCTATCCAGAATATAATGGTACCTCACATTCCAGAGTATTCGCTTGAACACAAAAAGGTTGTCATTTTTGGGACAGGCATACTTGCACGCTCAATCGGATTCGGTCTTGCATCAAAAGGTGCCACGGTGATTATTGTAGATTCAGATCCGTATGCATCAAGTGCACTTGCTCTAGAGATCGGGTGCAAACATGGAACGCCAGCTCAAACTGATCTCATTTTTAATGCAGATATTCTTATCAATACTACTAACTTAGGTGCAGCCCCACTTGAAAACGATATTCCTATACATCCCTCAGTAATAAGTAAACATCACATCGTCTTTGATACTACGATCTATCCATTCGAGACCTTATTGTTAAAAGAAGCACGACAAAGAGGCGCAATGCTTATTCATGGTATTGATCGTATATTATTTCGTGAAACGTCTCAATTTGAGCTTCTAACCTCACTTCCCGCTCCTATAGAAAATATGCGCGAAAGCCTTCTAAAACATCTGAATTTATGACGAAATTAGTCATTGCGTGATTAAAAATTATGTGCTATTTTTTAAGTAACGTAAGTACGTATTACATATTATTGTGGATCGTAAAAAAAACGTAACATATAATGCGATAGAAATGTCAACACCTCAAGTGCTCATGTTCGGCTGGGAATTTCCACCGTTTAATAGTGGCGGTTTAGGTGTGGCTTGTTATGGTCTGACAAAAGCATTAAGTAATCAAGGTGTATCAATAACTTTTGTTCTCCCGCGACGTTACAGATTAACATCAGGTGCAATTACATTTGCTTTTGCAGACACCAGTAACATAGTAATAAAAGATATAGATTCACTACTTCTCCCTTACAGCACTGAAGAATCATATAAACATGAAAGGCATTTACACAAAACTGCCTTATATGGAAACAATTTAGTGAGCGAAGCACTCCGATATGGCCGTCAAGCAACTGAAATTGCCAGCACAACACCTCACACCGTAATTCATGCGCATGACTGGCTCAGTTTTCCAGCGGGAATGGCTGCCCGGAAAGTAAGCAGAAAGCCATTAGTTGCTCATATCCATGCAACAGAGTTTGATAGATCAGGCGGCCGTGGGGCGAATCCACAAGTGTATGCAATTGAAAAACAGGGCATGAAAGCAGCAGACAAAATAATCGCGGTCAGTAATCTGACAAAACATATAATCATTGGTAAATACGGTGTCCCTGCACATAAAGTACAGGTCGTCTACAACGGCATAAACCTTCGCGAATATAACCATTCATTAACAGGTTCATCAGCGCTCGCTTTGAAGAGTTATGGATTTAAAATAGTCCTGTTTACCGGCAGGCTCACACTACAGAAGGGGCCAGATTATTTTCTTCAGACAGCTAAAAAAGTGCTGGAGTATTATCACAATGTCGTGTTTGTAATTGCGGGTTCAGGAGACATGGAACACCAGATGATACACACGGCGACACACCTAGGCATAAGTAATAAAGTGTTTTTTACCGGATATCTAAGAGGTAAAGAGCTTAATAATATTTATCGCTCTGCAGACCTCCTCGTAATGCCATCAGTATCAGAGCCATTCGGCATCACGGCACTCGAAAGTATTGCAAATAACACTCCGGTCCTCATATCCAAACAATCAGGTGTTTCTGAAGTGCTCACCCACGCTCTCAAAACAGACTTCTGGGATACCGATGAAATGGCAAATAAGATAGTTTCAGTACTAAAACATCCTTCCTTGAGAACTACACTCAATCAACACAGTAAAAAAGAACTTGAATCAATTAACTGGGATAAAGCAGCCCACGAATGTATTCAACTCTATCAACATTTAGGATAAAATATTATATGGCATCAGTCTGTTTCTATTTCCAGGTACACCAGCCGTTTAGATTAAGAAAATATCGTATATTTGACGTGGGCCATGATCATAATTATTTTGACGATACTTCAGAATCAAATCTAGACAATAGAAAAATCCTTCGCAAAGTAGCTAATAAATGCTACCTGCCGGCAAACCATGTGTTACTTGAGCTCCTTCAAAAATATCCGGAATTTAAGATCAGTTTTTCTCTCTCAGGAGTATTCATGGAACAAATGCAACAATACTACCCTGAAGTACTTGAATCATTTCAGAAACTTGTTAAAACAGGCCGCGTAGAATTATTAAGCGAGACATACTATCACTCACTGTCATTTCTCTACTCTAAAACTGAATTCAAAAAGCAAGTCAAAATGCACAAGGATCTGCTGAAAAAATTATTTAACTACACCCCCCATGTATTCCGTAATACTGAACTTATATATCGTAACGATGTAGCTCAGGAAGTCGAAAAGATGGGATACAAAGGCATCATTGCTGAAGGAGCTGACCACATTCTTGGATGGAGAAGTCCCAATTTTCTCTATCGACCAGCCGGGACAAAAAAAATTAAACTCCTCCTCAAAAACTACAAACTATCTGATGATATTGCATTTCGCTTTTCTTCAAAAGAATGGAAGGAATGGCCTCTCACCGCACCTAAATTTGCGTCATGGGTTTCACAGGTAAACGGTAATGGAGAGATAATAAACCTGTTTATGGATTATGAAACATTTGGCGAGCATCAATGGGCAGATACAGGCATATTTGATTTTATGAAAGCGCTTCCCCATGAAATTCTCAAACATCCTGACAATGATTTTGTGACACCCACAGAAGCAGTGAAGAAATATGAAGCATTCGCAGAGCTCGATGTCCCCCATTTCATATCGTGGGCAGATACTGAGCGCGACCTTTCAGCATGGTTATCGAATGACATGCAGCATGATGCAATTAAACAGGTGTATGATCTCGAAAAGCCAGTTTTAAAGACTAAAAATAAAAAGCTTATTGAAGACTGGAGAAGGCTCCAGACATCTGATCATTACTATTATATGTGTACGAAATGGTTTGCCGATGGAGACGTGCATAAATACTTTTCACCTTATGAAACACCCTATGATGCATTTATCTCTTGTATGAATGTTTTACATGATTTACAATTGAGATTAAGGTATGAATAATGATTTAAACACCATTATCAACACACTTTCGACAAATGAGTTGGAAGAGCATTACAACCTTCCACAAGCCGTTGGTGACCAGCAGTTTTTCTTACATAAGGGTGCTCAGTTACATGACATGCTTGAATTAAAGAAAGCGTTTGAGACAATGTCGCAAGAACAATACGATTTCCATGTAACGAAAGACAAAAACGATTTTGCTGCATGGGTTGAATTTGTGCTTCAAGATAAACAATGCGCACGAGCACTTCGCAAAGCCCGTACGATAAAAACATCTATACGCGCCATTGATCGCTATCTCGAAAGATACAAAAAATATGCCTAAACTTCTGAGTCTCGGGAATGGCAACATCTTGGTCATGCTCGATAAATTTGCACGTGTGTGCGACTTCTTTTTTCCCTATGTTGGCCTTGAAAATCAAATCGGCCGTTTTAAACATCGCATAGGTGCATATACAGACGGAAAACTTCATTGGTTCGATGAACCAGCGTGGGATGTCACTATAGATTCTGGTCATGAAACACTTTCAGGTCACATTCAGGCAGTAAATAAAGAACAGAATCTATCTATTCATCTGCATGAAATAGTCTATAACGAGAAAAATATTTATATCAGAAAAATCAGTGTAGAAAATGGTGCAGATTATAAACGTGATGTAAAGATGTTCTTCTCACATCAGTTTGAACTCTATGAATCTCATCGTGGAGACACCGCATACTACGACCCTATTCATAAAACACTCATACATTACAAAGGTCGACGCGTGCTCTTGATCAATGCACTGTCAGAAGGAAATGGATTTGACGATTATGCGGTCGGGTTATTTGGTATCGAAGGAAAAGAAGGTACCCATCTTGACGCAGAAGACGGTGTGCTCTCGAAGAATGCGATTGAACATGGTCAGGTCGACTCTGTCATGGGTGTCACGCTTACTCTTCAGCCACATGAGCGAAAAGTGTTCTATTACTGGATCACGGTCGCTAAATCATTGGAAGAAGCTCATACACTAAACAATTACGTAGTAGAAAAAACACCTGAACATCTTATCAGAACAACACAGGATTACTGGTATGCATGGGTAAATAAAGAAAATTTTGGATTTTACGGGTTACCCGAAAAAATAACCGAACTATTCAAAAAATCTCTGTTTACCATTCGCTCACACGTAGATAATGATGGAGCTGTGCTCGCATCAGGTGATTCCGACCTGCTTCAACATGGAAGGGATTACTATTCATATGTGTGGCCACGCGATGGAGCCTATACCGTTATGGCACTCGATAAAGCAGGGTACGGAAGTCTTGCCCGCAAGTTTTTTGAATTCTGCAACGAGATTATTACAGATGATGGCTATCTCATGCATAAATACAGGCCAGATAAGTCACTCGGTAGTTCCTGGCATCCCTGGATGCGCCATGGGAATATAACATATCCGATTCAGGAAGATGAAACGGCACTAGTTCTCATTGCACTCTGGAATCATTATATTCTCACTCGCGATATAGAATTCATAGAGAAAATTTATAATTCATTTATCAAAAAAGCTGCAGATTTCCTGGTGCGGTACACTGATCCGGAAACAGGACTTCCCCTGCCGAGTTACGATCTGTGGGAAGAAAATTATGGTGTATTCACCTATACTGCAGGTTCTGTATATGCGGCACTTCTGTGTGCTGCCCGATTCGCAAATATATTAGGTAAGTCAGATACTGAGCGTAAATACAATATGGTCGCAGATAATATGCATAAGGCCATTATGAAACATCTGTACGATAGCGAACGCGGTGTGTTTTATAAAATGATTAAATATAACAAGAATGTATTAGTTTCAGACCCAACACTCGATATATCGAGCGCATTTGCTGCCTATTACTTCGGTCTCATGGATCTTACTGATGAACGATTAAAAACAGTGATCGACAAAACGGTAGAGGCACTTACGTGTAATACTAATATCGGCGGCATCGCACGCTATCAGAACGACTATTATTTTAGAGCAGCACAGGAAGTTACAGGAAATCCGTGGATTATCACAACACTGTGGATGGCGCGTTATCAGATGTTGAAAGCAAAAAACCTGCAAGAATTAAATGAAACAGTAAAAACACTTGAATGGGTAGCATCACATGCATTATCTTCTGGCATACTTCCCGAGCAGCTTCATCCGTATACGGGAGAACCTATTTCAGCAACTCCTCTTGTCTGGAGTCATTCTGAGTTTGTGAGTACAGTCATGACGTATATGGAGAAACTCGAGCAGCTCGGCGTGAGCGCCGTATCACAGGGGTTGTAAATCAGTCTCCGTGCCTGTTATTCGGCACATATAAAATATCATCTTTCTTTCCTCGCTTATTATTCTGATCTGCGATCACTGGACTTGTCGGGACAGATGTGGGTATCTGTAATGCGGATGTCGGAGTTGGAGCAGCATCAGCAGTCGTTTTTGTCGGCTGACTTTTTGGTGTGTTACATGAGGAAAAGTTTTCGGTTCCTTTTATAAAATATTCACTACGTCCAAAATAACAGGTTTTCTGGACAATGGTCTCAGGTTGATTAAACCATGCATGACTGGCATCGCTTCGAGACAACACTAATTTCATCACCCGATTCCAGATAGGAGCAGCCCCAGTGATACCTGATGAAAGATATGGGTTCATTGGTGTATTATCGTTATTTCCTACCCATACAGCGGTCAGATAATCTGGGGTATAGCCAATCGTCCAGTTATCCTTTTTTTCGTCAGTTGTACCTGTTTTTACCGCTACTTTATATCCCGGAATTTCCAGTGCACTATGTGGTCCGAACGCGAGCAATCGTGCAAAATTATCGGACAAAATATCTGAAATGATATAACTTACTCCTGCGTCCATCACTCTATTTTTCTGTGTCTGTGCAGTAAACACAGTCTGACCATGATAGTCTTCTATTTTGGTAACGCTTTGTAAGTTAACGCGATATCCCTGATTCGCAAATACACCAAATGCAGTAGCCATATCAGTCATATGCACTTCTACGCCTCCGAGCGTCATTGATAGTCCATATCTGCTCGGGTCATTCCACGTTGTGATTCCCATTTCTTTAGCCTGATTCACGAAGTCAGAAACACCTATGGTATTTAAAACACGTACAGCAGGAATGTTATATGAATTCGCAAGTGCTTGTCTGAGAGTGATTTTTCCATGGAAACGACCGTCATAGTTGACCGGTTTATATGTTTCACCACCCAACTGCGGATATGTTACTGGTGTATCATCGATAGTCGTTGCAGCTGTATACCCTTTTTCAAGAGCAACTGAGTACATCAGAGGCTTGATAGAACTTCCCGGTTGTCTGAGTGCGGTAGTGACATTAAACGCACCATACGGAGCATTAAAATAATTTTCTGATCCTACCATGGCCAGTATTTCTCCTGTACCTGGTTTCGTAACAAGAATGGCTCCATTGGAAACATTCAGGTTTGTAACTTTAGCGAGTTCTTCCTTTAATATTTTCTCTGCCTGCTCCTGTACATCCAAATCGAGTGTTGTATATACACGCATGCCTCCCTCTTCTACCTGTTTAGTACCATACATTTTTTCGAGCTCACTCTTTACATAAAATACAAAGTGTGGTGCTTTAATTGTGGTGTTAAGAGTAGTTATCGAGAGCTTTGCCTGCACGGCCTTGTCATGATCTTTTTTAGAAATATATCCATACTGTTGCATACGATCTAGCACATCGTTTCGTCTTTCGATTGCAAGCTCAGGATTTGTAAATGGAGAATACAACGTCGGAGCCTGCGGCAAGCCAGCAAGTAATGCTGCTTCATCAAGTGATAGGTCTTTTGCTTCTTTGTTGTAATATGTTTTTGCTGCTTCTTCTATGCCGTATGATGAGCCGCCATAAGGAACCTGATTCAGATACATTTCAAGAATCTGATCCTTTGAATAGAGTCTTTCAGTCCATAAAGCCAATACTATTTCTTTTATTTTTCTCTGAACAGTTCTATCTGGAGTAAGAAGTGCACTTTTGACCAATTGCTGAGTAAGTGTGGATCCTCCCTGCAAAGTACGAGTTTTTACCATGTCCTTTACTGCTCGAAGAACACCTGAAACTATAGAAATACCGTTATGATTATAAAAATCTTTATCTTCGATGGCTATCGAAGCCTGTGCAATATATGGTTTTAATGAACGCAATCGAATAGGCGTACGGTTCTGTTCATGGTAAACCTCGTATAATAATTTGCCGTTTCTGTCATAAATATGCGTTGATAAAGGGTAGTTGAGTTTTCCAATGTCGGAAGGTCGAGGAAGATCTTTAACTATAGCATAACTTTGATATACCCCCAATACTATAAAACATACGATAAAACCCAAAACAAAGTATCTGAGTTTAACACTTATAAGTGATATAAGCAGTCTATATGGCAACGTAATAAGTGAGATACATAGTCGTACTATAAGGATAAACAGTCTGACCAACCCACGAATTAAATAGGATAATAAAAAGATAATAAATTTGAACAAACCTATAGCAATAGGCCGTGCTGACTCTTTAGCTTTAGAATAAGGAAGGTTTTTGACCAAATAAATTGTACGACTTGAAGCTCTTTGGACTATTACAGTGATCCAAACAGGCACTTTCTTCACCTTTTCGCCAACGAATATAAGCCCCTGTACAACCCGATACAGGATAAAGAAAAATAGCCGGCTCGCTCTTTGCATTCGATCACTCATGGCCGTATTTTATCATGTATTATAGGGTAAATGCAATCACAGACTTCCAGGTAAGCCTTTCAGTTTGGCTTTGACTATCAATCTATTCCAGTAAGTGCCGGGAGGGACGCATGTAACAAGTGTCAAATATGCCGCATCGTACTTCTGTTCAAGCACCGAAATGTGGTCAGGTTTGACAACAAACATATCAAAAACTTCGTATTCATACTGCAAATCACCCATCTTTATAAGGATGGTATCACCTTTTTCAAGTGAAGGAAGATACGTAAATATTGTTTTGTAGTTTTTAGGATCATATAACTGAGGAAGTGTTGAATGGCCGAAGATAGACACATTGCCATATTCGCCGGGAAGAGACATCGGCACATAGTGAATCAGACTCTGTGATAGATCATTACCACCAACTACTACATGAGCATTCGATACATTGATTTTTGGAATACTCAGATAATAATTCTTGACATTCAGCTTCTTAGTAGCTTCTTCCTTATGAGTAGTTGGAAACCACTGATCAGCCTGTACGAAATCTTTTAGATTTGAAGAATAAACATCAAAACTTCCCAGTACTGAATCTGCTTCTTTAAGAGAAGATACTATCTGTGTGCGAGGTATGGGGGTACTGACCGTCTGTGATATAAATAACTTCGAATAAATTTCGAAGGAGATTATCGGATAAAATGACCAGAACATTAGCAATGATCCGATTATGAGCGAGACATATGACATAGCATGGAATGCCTGCCTTTGTTTGCGATTATATTCTTTTTTATATGAGTACAGTGCCATAGTTACATAGACGACGTTTTGACATCAATATTGCCCGGAAGAAATGGCATCCACTGATCGAGTATCGGAAGAGGTGCATTTATATCTACGCGATAACCCTGTGCATTAAATGATTCTCGTACTACACTATCAAGATTTGATTTAGATGACCCCACAACTTTTTTCAGAATGTCAGCCTTATTTACTTCTTTAATAGATAATGTCTGTGCATGGATATTTGCAGTCACCTGATCGCTCTTTTTCTTTACATCTTTGACAGTAAATGTTGTTTTTGATGGATCCAGCTGAAAATCTGCGGGAGCATCTTCTTTCAGCTTTCCAGATAAGTATGCATTCATTGCACTAATATCATAGTAATAATAGGTAGTCGCCCCTTTTGCGGTCATTTTTACAGAATCTGCTTCCTCACCTAATTCTTTCGTAGTCTGAATATTAGTTAATATGGTATCGGTGAGTTCGTCCATAACTTTTGCACCCGATGGAACATTTTTAGATATGCCATCATGAGCATCTTTTTTAGCCTGGGCTAATAATGTGGCTTTGAGTTCATCGAGATCAGATCGGGAAACTGTCTTTACACTTTTCTGTGTACCACCAGTGAATGCAGTATCGTTTACTGCAAAAACCTGTGATGACGAAAGATCACCTATCTTGAATCGCTTACCTTTAGCAATATTTCCTCCCGTTCCAATCGCTGCAGCCGTAAGTGATCCCTGTGTTTTACCAGGCTCTTTTACATATCCACCATTGATTAGTGTTTCACTTGAAGAAGCTACCGTAATATCACTGTCCAATACAAACTTTATTCCATCAGCGTCTAAAGTGGTTCCTTTTGAAATAGAGCGTGGGGAATCTTCAAAATTATTAACAGTTACACTTCCACGTGCCTTTTCACCTACATCCCTTTTTCCCGATGTATTAGATGACTGGCTTACATCAGATGCATAGTCTGAGGATTTGAGTTCAGGGGTACTTCCTTCTTCTTTACCTATACTAAGAGTCATAGCAAGATCCTTTTCTACAGATTTTGATGGTAGATACACAATAATAGTTGCTTTATGGAAGTAATATTCAATAACTGCCAGAGATCCGATAATGAGAAGAAGTCCCACAACGAGGCCAATATATGCCACTTTACCACCTGGTTTTATGTTGAATTTGAATGATGGGAATTTTAATGATTTACGACTTTTAAGTGGTTTGGACTGAATCACCTGTTCTTCCTGTGAATAAAGGATAGAAGATTCACTGGCAGGTAAGCTATCGGCATGTTCATAAAATTCAAGTCCCTTAGTATGCTGAGCAGCTTTGTCTGATGCTATATCCTCACCTATTCTGAAGCCCATTACTTCTCCTCCCATAGCAGATTCTGTTGCACCAACAGTAGCTGCAGCGGTTACAGCTGCTGCTGCAGGAATTGTTTTATCTACCAGACTTGTATCTACAAGATCATCTTTCGAGGTATTCGCATCATATGCCATTTCAGATGGATTTGAATCGACATTCTCACCAGTTCCCTGCATTTGAGCAACGAATACTTCGCCAAGTTCGCGATACAGATAATCTTTCTTTATTATCTCTACTTTAGGCAATTGAACGAATGTATTATCCCATTTGTACGCGAGAATAGCAGCGGCTTCATCATGAAGATCAGATGAATCATATAAGATCATACGTGAAGGCATGACTCCATCCTTAAATTCAGAGAGCATTGCTTTGAGATCATCTATTATATTGTCGGTACGTGAACTTGTACGTACAAACGACTTTTTGCCACTTTTAAAAATACACAAGTCTATATTTTTCTTGTCCAGTTCTATTATGAGTGCATTCAAAGGCTGTCTATCACGTTTCTGTAAGTATGACGATACAGCTTCAAAGCATTCAATGTATCCGAGCGGCTTGAGTTCGAGGTTTTTAACCAGATTCTTTACTAAATCCTTATATGGTTGCTTTATTTCGGTAGTGGTTTGGTCAATAAAGTATGAATAGACAAAAAATATGGTCTGTTTTAAATGTATCTTTGTTTTGTGCTCAAGATTAAAAACAAGATCATCAATATCCTGAAGAATATTTTCGAATCCATTTGAATAGATCACCTGTTGTTCGTCCAAGATGAGGAGATGCGAACCAGATACTTCAAAGACAAATCCAACAGCTTCGTTCGATTTTAAGAATAAACCTAGATAATACTCTTTGGAGGGCTTTTTACCGGCAAAAAGTTTGTTAAAAAACATAGATATATTTATTGTATACCAAAAATTTGCATTATTGTAACGTGGAACATAGAATGTAGAACTCGTTACTCAACTATTATGGCGTACGTTCCAAGTTCTAAGTTTACTGTAGCTTGTATTGTCCCAGTATCTGATCTATTCCTTTTTGTGCGGTATTTGCAGCCTCCTGATAACCCACACCATTAATTGTTGCATTCACTGCATTCTTGAGATAATCTATTATTCTATCGTTTAAACCATTATCATTTGTACGGGAAATAAGAGGTAAGGATACATATTGAGGGGCCTGCTGAATAACTACATTAAGATACTGATTTTTTGCGAGCTGATCAGCAAGGTCGACGCGTGAATAAGGTTCACCAACTATACGTGTTTTTGTCTGGTTAGCATATAGTTTTACCATATTATCTTTTTCACTTAAAAACTTCACAAATTTCCACGCTTCAAGCTGATTCTGACTTACCTTTGATACACCTTCTACCCAGTAGTTAGCTATAGATATAGAAATGGAATTGGGAACTTTCGGTACGGGTGCTACTTTTATATCTAAATCAGGATTTTGAGCATGTATGTTAGCTATTTGCCAGGTAGGCGCAAAAATCATTGCTACTTTTTCCTGTGTAAATGCAACAACTGAGTTTGGCATCGTATCATCCCAGAATGCTGTGGGAGGTTCCGCCATTTTCCGGTATGCCTGAAGTGCACCGACACCCGTCTGAGAATTAAACGTAGAGAGAGCAGATATCGGTTTATCTAGTGTTGCTTTGTCAGGATTATTTTGAATGAGCATGAGACCAATGATGTCTGAGAAATGTTCGATGTTCGATGACGTACCAATTGCTAAACCTGAGGTAAGGAGTTTGCCCGTAGCATCTGCGAGTGTTAGTTGCTTTACTACATCAGCTACCTGATCCCAGTTAGATGGAGCCTGACTGATACCCGCCTTTTTGAATAAACTATTGTTATAAAGGAGAACCAGTCCATCTATTTCGAGTGGAATACCATAATAATATTTATCTACTTTCAGATCCTTGGCATGAACGGGATAAAATGTTTTTTCATACTCAGCATTACTCATAATACTTTCAGGGAGTGGAGCGGCAACTTCCTGAATCTCGGGGAGCCATGTATTATGAAAACGGAATATATCTGGTCCTGTGCCATTTTTACTTCGTGCAATGAGTTTCTCACGATATTCCTGAGGTTCCATCTTTACATAATTAATAGTGACATTTGGATTTTTGGATTTGTAATCAGCAATTAAAGGATCTATGACTTCTTTGTCTTCCCACAATCCCCAGTAAGTAAGAGTTACTGGTTTTGTCGCCGTAGCAGGCCCTCTAAATACAAGCTTCAGAAGTACAAACAAAATAATGATGAAGAAAAGCACTGCACCACCGATAATAAAGTACTTAGTCTTGCTTTCTTCATACATCGGACCAGGCAGATCGGGAGGCATCATGGGAGGTGCCCCATTCATGGCATCTTCTGTGCTTGCTACATCTGATGAAACCTCTTCAGGTTGCATCTGGGGAGCTGAAGTATCAGTCGACGTAGGGCTTTCTACAGCCACACTTTCAAATATTGGTTTTGGAGATTCCTGCTCAAAGCTTGGTTGATTTCCATCACCATTTACTTTATTATTGTCTGTATCCATTACATGTATGATAGCAAAAACGGGTGAAAAAGACACCATCATAATACGGAATATACTTATCGGAGCCGGGACTCTGTTCATATCCTTTATTGTTTTCCTGAGTTACCTGATGTCTGTCGAAAATAAAGTAGCAGATCATATGTATCCTCACGTTTTCATTGACGGAATTAATGTAGGCTATCAGTCAAAAGATGCTCTTAAAAAAAAATACGAAGCACAAAACGCAAAACTGAAACAGGTAAACCTTACCGTGTGGTATAAAGATACACCTATTGCTACATTTGAAGCCACCAATCTAGATCTCAAAACAAATGGACCGGAAATAGTCGATAAAGCATTTATTATTGGAAGGACAGAACACGTACCTTCACGCATATATCAAAAAGTGGCTACTATATTAGGAATAAGGTCATTTGCATTCGATACGAAAGTGACATATAGTAAAGGCGCCCTCGAAGATTTCATTAATAATGTGCAGGATCAATACGAAATACCAGCAAAAAATGCACTGTTTACGTTTGAAAATGGTCGTGTAGTGAATTTTAGAAAAGAAGAGAAAGGAAACAAATTAAATATAGACTCACTATACAAAGATGTAGACAAACAGGTCTCTTCGATGAAAAGAAATCCTTCTTCAGCGCAAATAACGCTTACTGATCATGTGGTTGAACCCGAAATAACTCTTGCTGAAGCAAATAATTTCGGTATTGAGGAGCTTATCGGCGAGGGAAAATCAGACTATAGTCATTCAATACCCAACAGAATTGAGAACGTTATACTGGGAGCATCAAAATTTAACGGCGTACTTATTCCTAAAGATAAAGTATTCTCATTTGATGAAACCATTGGTGATATTTCACAATTAACCGGATATAAACAGGCATACATTATAAAGAACGGTAAAACAGTACTTGGTGATGGCGGAGGCGTATGCCAGGTATCTACCACACTTTTCAGAGCGGCACTAAACACAGGCCTTCCCGTCATCGAACGTCATGCCCATGATTACCGCGTATATTATTATGAAAATGACGCGAAGCCTGGTTTTGACGCAACGATATTTTCACCATCTGTGGATCTGAAAATAAAAAATGACACAGGCGCGTCAATACTTATTTTAACTGAAGTAGATAAGGAACATAATCTTCTCTACTTCAGACTTTACGGAAAAAAAGATAATAGAAAAGTAGAACTCTCAGAACCAACCGTATATGATGTACAACCCGCTCCTCCACCGCTCTATCAGGACGATCCTACATTAAAGAAAGGTGTAACTAAACAGGTGGATTTTGCTGCATCAGGAGCGAAATCAGTATTCAAGTATAAAGTAACAAGAGATGGTCAGATTCTCACGCAGGATACCTTCTACTCAGTATATAAACCATGGCAGGCAGTGTACTTAGTCGGACAGGCAGACTAACTTGTTGTCATTCCCGCGCCATGCCTGCCGGCAGGCAGGAAGGCGGGAATCTGCGAAAAGAGAGTTACTAAAAAACATCTTCAAAAGCTATCACATATATTGCAGATCCCCGCATACGCGAGGATGACATTAATGTAAGAAGATATATATTTACAGCTTACTCACATCTGTATCTATCGCATCCATCTCCTTATCAACCTGTGTATCGCTGACATCAAGTTGATCGACTGTCTGTTCCTGTATAGGTGATGGTGTTATTTCCATCTTTCCTGATTTCATTGAGGGAGTAACAGAAATTGATGCGGCTTTTTTTCTCATACTGTACTGAAACATTTCTGATGCTTTTGATGATGACTGTACGTACATAAAAAGAAATACTCCTGCAGCCCCTGTAATCATAAGAAAGCTCAGGACAAAAACGGCAATCATTTTCTTTTTACCAGCCGATTCTACCGTCATATATTGCGGAGTAGAAGGTGGTGTATTTATTGGTTGTGGTGTCTGTGGTGTTGTTGGTGTTTGTGTTGGTTCCATATATGTTTATTAATTATTGTACTGGTGTTACACTTGGGCTCACTTCAGGTGACTCTGAGGGCTCTGGAGATTCTGATGGCTCAGGAGACATAGAGGGCTTAGGTGAAACTGATACTTTTGGTTCCATTATGAGGCGAGCCTCTTTACGTGCAGCAATTACATCTTCACGTGCTTTTCTGACGAGTGAGAGAACACCTTTTAAATCTGCTTTAAACTGTGTTACTACGGATGATACATCAGTCTTGACTGTTTGATCAGACTGAATAGTTATGGTATAGGTCTTAGCTGCTTGAGCATCTACTGCTTTCTGTGCAGCTGCTATGGATGCCTTAGCCTTTGCTGCAGCAGCGTCATATGCTGCAGTACTTGCACCTGCTTTTTTATGAGCATCTACGTTTGCCTGTAGTTCTGTAAGCTGTTTGGTCATTACCGCGAGCATTTTGGTAAAATCTGCAGTCATTTTTGTATTCTTTTCTGCAATATGTGTATTAATCCGTTCCACTGTTTGTTGTTTTCGTTGATCTCTTATTTTTGCAATTTCAGCTTTTATTGCTTCATGCGATGCGGTCATCTTATTTTTAAGATCATTCATTATCTGATCTCTTTCATCTTTTATTTTTGCGCGCATTGAAATAATCGCTTCAGGTACGTTATCTTTGCCTCTATTATCGCCACGTCTTTCTCCTGTGATAGAT